>JANXSQ010000040.1 GCA_025356595.1 Janthinobacterium sp.
CCGCGCGCGCCGTGGCGCGCGCGGCAGGTGGGGGAAGGCGCGCGTCAGCGCGCCGGGACTATGGTGCGGCCGCGCTTGAGCACGGCCGGGTGGCCCGACCACACGGTCCAGGCCGGGCCAAGCGGACGCATGGCCACCGAGCGGGCGCCCAGCACGCAGCCGGCGGCGATCTCGACGCCGGGACCGACGAAGGCCTCGGCGCACACCCATACATGCTCGTGCAGGGTGATCGGACGGGCGATCAGCTGGAAATGCGGCGAATCGATGTCGTGGCTGCCGGCGCACAGGTGGGCGCCCTGCGACACCACGCTGTAGCTGCCGATGCTGATCGGCGCCATATTGTAGATATTGGCGCCGTCGGCGATGCCGACCCGGTCGCCGACCGTCAGTTGCCACGGCGCCCAGATGCGCGCGCCGGCGTAGACATGGACATGCTGACCCAGCTTGGCGCCGAACAGGCGCAGCAACATGGCGCGCCAGGCGTGCAGCGGCCGCGGCGACGGCCGGAACAGCAGCAGCCAGACGACGTTCCACAGCGCCCGCCCAAGGCGGTTTTTCAGCGAGAACGAAGCCCCCGCCGTCGAGTCGACACCTTCGATGATCATGCCTGCGCCCCCTCGAAGGTGGCGATCAGGCTGTCCTTCATCGCCTGCACCGTGTAGCGCCGCTCGAACGTGGCGCCGGCGCGCTGCGCCATCGCCGCGCGGCCGGCCGCGTCCAGCGCCAACCAGCGGCCCAGCGTCGCGCGCGTGCCCGCGACAGTATCCGGGGCGACGAAACCGGCGCCGTCGGCCTCGATCTCGCGCCAGATGTTGACCTTGTCCGAAATCAGCACCGGCAAGCCGCAACCGAGCGCCTCGGCCACGGCGATGCCGAAGTTCTCCTGGTGCGAGGGCAGCACGAAGGCTTCGGCGGCGCAGAACGCGCCCCACTTCATGTCGCCGCGCAGCATGCCGGTCCAGCTGACGCGCCCGCTCATGCCGAGCGCCGCCGCCTGCGCCTGCAAGGCCGGCACCAGGCCGGTCTCGTCCGGTCCGGCCATCACCAGGTGCAGCTCCGGATCGCGCGCGGCCGCCTCGGCGAAGGCCTCGATCAGCAGGTCGCAGCCTTTCTTGACGTGGATGCGGCTGAGGAAGACGAACAGGCGCTTGCCCTCCAGCTCGGGATGGGCGGCCAGGAAGCCGGCGCGCAGCGCCTCGCGCCCGGTGGGCGCGCTGGCGGCGCCGTAGTTGACCACTAGGCCATTGGCCCGGTACAACCAGAACGACTGCGGCGCCAGCAGGCGCTCCTCCTCGCAGGTGAACAGCACCGCGCGGGCGTCGCGCAGCACGCGGTAATCACCCCACGGCCAGGTCAGCCACTTCTTCAGGTGCTTGAGCGGATAGGTGTGCTTGAACCACGGATCGAGCATGCCGTGCGTGAAGACGAAGTACGGCACGCCCAGCTTGCGCAGCGCGCGCCAGGCGCCGAAGGAGTGGTACTGCCACAGGCCGTTGATGACGACCACGTCGTACTCGCGCGCGTGGGCCATCAGCCAGGGCACCAGGCGCTTGTTGTAGCGGTAGCTGCTCAGCGAGGGGCCGATGGCGTGCGACTTGAGCGGGAAGTCGGCGAGGAAGCGCGCGTCCGGCGCGTCCAACGTCAGCACCTCGACCTGGTGGCCGGCCAGCACGGCTTGGCGGCCGTAGTTGCCCACGCCGGTCATCGGACCGCCGCCCTTCGGGTCGATCGAGGGCAGGATGTGCAGGATCTTCATGCCGCGCCCCCTGCGACGCTGGCGGGGGCCGCTAGCACGCTGCGGTAGACCTCCAGATAGCCGTCGATGGCGGCGTCGGCGCCGAAGCCGGCCGCCCAAGCCCGGCCCTGCTCGCCGAGGGCGGTGCGCTGCGCCGGCTCCAGCGCCAGCAGCTCCGTCAGCGTCCGCGCAGCGGCGCCAGCCCAGGCGGCCAGGTCGTCGCGCGCGCCCAACGGCGCCACGTAGCGCGCGGCCGGGCCGGCCACTTCGTTCATCGGCGCCGCGTCGGTGGTCAGCACCGGGCAGCCGCAGGCCTGCGCCTCCAGCAATGGCCAACCGAAACCCTCCGCGTTACTCGGAAACAGAAAGGCGCGCGCGTGCGAATAGGCCGCCTGCAGCGTCAGATTATCGAGACCCTGAAAGAACAGCACCTTGCCTTGTGCCGGCACTTGCTCCAGCGCGGCCTGCATCGCCGCGTTCGGCGGCGGCCCGACGCACCACAAGGGTAGCGGATCAGCAACGCTAGCGGCATAGCGGGCGTACAGGTGCAGCAGGCCGAGGCGGTTCTTGTACCAGCTGTTGCTGCCCAGGTTGAGCAACATGCCGCGCGCCTCCACCGGCAGGCCGGCCGCGGCGAGGATCTGTTGCGCCTGCTCGGGCGGCAGCGGCGCGTACGGGTAATTGAGGCCGTTGTAGACCCGCGCCGACGTCAGGGGGCGCACCGCGCTGCAGCGTTGCAGGTCGCTCTTGGTCGCCTCGGAGATCGAAATGAAATGGCGCGCCTGCTCGAAGCCGCGACGGATGTAGCGCTGATATATCCTGCCGGTGAACGAGGTGCGGTAACCCTCCAGTTCGCCCAACGCCGAGCGCAGCGCCAGCAGGTCGTGGCAGTGCACCACATGCGGCCGGTGCTTGACCAGCGGCGCCCACGGCCCCAGCGCCTGGTCGCACAACACGAACAGGGTGTCGGCGCTTTGCCGCACCAGCAACTGGCGCACGCGGCGCGGGAACAGCAGGTACTGGTCGACGTAGCCGGCCCATTTGGCGAGACGACCGCCGGCGAAATGGCGGTGCAGCCGTGGCTCCGGCTCCCACATCAGCACTTGGTGGCCGCGCGCCTCATAGCCCTCCTTGAGCATTTCGGCGAACAGCTGCATGCTTCGGGACTTCATAAAACGCGGATGGCAGAACAGGACAATTTTCATGTATTAGCTTTTGAATGGTGACGCTTCGATGAGCGCGGCGCGGCGCTACTGGCCCGGGCGCGGCGCGCGCTGCTGTTGCAGTTCCTTCGTTTTCAGCACGATGAAATATTCGTAAATGCACTGCAGCAAGGTATAGCGAATGCCGGCCCAGCCGTCGAGAAAGGCGCGGCGGGCCAGCATCATATAGCAGAATTTGATAAAGGGGCGTCCCGGCAGACGGTAGAAAATCGCCTTCTGGTGCACCCGCCGCTCGTTGAAGTCGGCGCCGAAGAAGGCGGTTTTCCACGACGGCTGCATCACGCCGCCACCGACGATGAGCTCGGCCTCCATGCGCGAATACTGGTTGTGCTTGCTCAACCAGTGGTCCATCCCCTTGGAAAACGGAAAGTGGTTGAAAAAGCTACCCAGCTCGTGGGTGCGGCCGTCGACCACCAGCACCTCGTTGATCTCGCGCTCGTAGTGGACGCGCGCCGGGCGCACCAGGCGGATGAAGAACGGTGAGATCTGCGCGTGCTTGAGCCAGCGGTCCCACCAGTAGTCGCGCCGGCGGATGCGGCAGGCCGCGACATCGACGGGCGCCTGCGGGATGAAGGCGGCCATCTCGGCCACCAGCTCCGCCGGCACGCGCTCGTCGGCATCGAGGATCAGCAGCCAGTCGTGCTTGTAGACGATGTGCTTGAGACCGAAATTGCGCTGCGAGGAAAAACCGTCGAAGGCGCGCGCGGTGACGACGGCGCCGGCGCGCTCGGCCAGCTGGACCGTGTCGTCACTGCTGAAGGAGTCGAGCACGTGGACGTCGTCGGACCACGCCACCGAGGCGATGCAGCCGGCGATGTCGACCGTCTCGTTCTTGGTGAGGATTAATACCGATACTGGCAAAGTCATATTCACAAAATCCTCAAAGGGGGCGGGCGCCGGCGACGCCCGGATGGCTCACTTCGGCGAAAATCGCCTGCATGCGCTCGCCGTAACTATCCCAGCCGCCCAGCCGGCGTACCCTGAGCAGCGCGGCGCGGCCCATGTCGTCGCGCAGCGCCGGCTCGTCGGCCAGCCGTTGCAGCTTGGCGGCGATGGCGGCGGGGTCGCGGATGGGTACGATGAAACCCTCTGCACCGTCGTCGAACAGGTCGGCGGCACCGGTGTTGGCCGTGCCGATCACCGGGCAGGCGCAGGCCATCGCTTGCGCCTGGACCATCGCCAAGCCCTCCTGCAGACTGGGCAGTACCATAACATGGCTGGCGCTCATGATCCGTTTCAGGCTCGGCTGCGGAACATGGCCGGCCAGCCTGACCCGCTCGTTCAACAGTCGCTTCTCCGCCAGCAGGCGCCGCATTTCCTCGGTCACGCTGCCAACCAAAGTCAGACGCTTGTTCGGGTGTTGCAGGCGGGCGAACGCATCGAGCAGGTCGAGCACGCCCTTTTGCACCGCGACACTGCCGACGAAGAGCACATCGAAGACACCGCGCTCGGGTTCGGCAACAGGGCTGAAACGACTCAAATCGACGCCATACGGGGCCAGGCGGAGCTTGTCGCGCGCCACGCCCTTGGCCACGAAAGACTCGAGCACGAAGGTCGAGGGCACGGTGATCAGGTCGGCCTGGGCGTACTCTTCTTCCTCCCTGGCAATGACGCGGGGATCAATGCCGGCAAACGGCACGCCCCAGCGTTGATATTCCTCGCGCAGGATGTCGTCCTGGAAGGCGATGTGGGCCGAACCGCGGTCGCACACGTAGCGGGCGCCGCGCGATTGCGCCTTCTTGCCGCTGCGCAGGGCCGATCCGGACAGGCCGGAGAAGACGTCGCACTCGGGCAGGCGCGCCGCGACGTACGCGTCGAGGCTCTGCTTGTCGCGGTACTCCCACTCGCGCGTGAAAGCGGCGCCGAACCAGCGCCGCATCGGCACGGCCATGTAGGGCGCGTGCAGCCACGGGAAGGGACGAATGCTGGTGGCCGGCAAACCCTCGTTGCGCAGCTTGAAGCGCGGATAGCCGGTGAAAATGGCGCTCAAGGCGCCGCGCCGCTCAAGCTGACGGGCCAGATCGAAGGTGTGAAACTTGCCGATGGTGGAAAGGACGACCTTCATCGCGCCTCGCCCGCGGCGGGCGACGCCGGCGCGTATGTATATTTTTTCATGTCGTCTATTTAATGCGTGAAGCGTTTGAACGGGGCGCCGACGATGGCTCGGGCGTAGCCGGGAAACTTGTCCCCGGCCACCGACAAGGCCGCGCCGATCGCGTAGAAGAGCATCGGAACTTCGGCTAGGATCATGGCCATGGCGGCACCATCGATGCCCAGCAGACGAATCAACAGCGCGCTGAGCAACAAGCCGCCAGCGGTCGAGGCGAGGAAGAACAGGGATATCAACTGGTGCCGGTTGGTCGCCATCAACACCATGCTGCTGGTTTGCCAGAGGATGTTCAGGAAGGCCGCCAGCAGCAGCAAGGCCAGCAGCAAGGGGTCGGGCGCGAAGGCATGGCGCACCCAGGCACCAATGACCCAGATACCGCCGATCCCCAGGCAGACGGCGCCGGCCAGGCCGATCCAGAACGCCGCCATCGAGCCCTTGCGGTGCAGGCTGCGCACCAGCGTCATCGAGCCGGCGCCGTAGGCCGCCGAAATCTCCGGCCAGACCGCGTGATTGAGCAGGCTCACGGCTTGGATCAGGAGCCGGGTCAGCGTACGGTAGGTGGAAAAGACGACGACGGCACTGGGCGCCAGGGTTAATCCGAGCACCAGGATCATGCCCTGGATGTTGAGTGCCTGACCGAGCGGGAAGGCCATGAAGGCCAGCGCCGGCTTGAACAGGCGACGCACCGTGGCGCGCCGTCCCGCCGCGCAGCCAAGGCGCAACCAAGGCAGCTCCCGCCGCAACGCCAGCCATTGGCAGGCGGTGCCGCCACAGCGGCCCAGCAGCAACGCGCAGGCGACCTGGACGACGCCCCCGCCGCAGGCCAGCGTGGCCACTGCCAGCAGCCACTCGGCCAGGCGCGTGGTATTGCTCAGCGTGGTGCCGTAGGCGTAGCGGCCGCTGGAACGGAAGCCGGCGTTGAGCACGCCCCCCTGCAAGCCCACCAGCACGTAAAGTATCAACACGAACATGGTCGCGGCCGCCTGCGCTGCGGGAATGTGCGGAAGGGCAAGCATGCTGCCCAGAGGTAGCGTCGAGAGCAGCAGCGCGGCAATTGCGGCGACCAGCAAGGACATGCCGCTGATGAGCAGCCAGACGCTTTGATACACCTCGAGCGCGCCGCTGCGGTCGTCCTGCGCCACGCGCATCGCCATGTCGTTGCCGGCGACGGTGGCGAAGCCGATGTCGCTCAGACCGAAATAGGCCGGTATCGCGCTCAGGATCAGCCACTCCCCGTACAGGTTGAGGCCCCAGAAATGCAGGAATACGGGGACGCTCAGCAGTTGCACGCCGATGCTCACCAGTTGTCCGTAGGCATTGGCGCCTACCCCCTTGAGCAGGCGCTGCTTGAAGGCTGCGGCGTCGAAGGCGGCGCTCATGCCGGCCACGCAGGAGCGGCGGCAGCTGCGCGGGCACAGTGTCTATGTGTAGTATTCAAATTGACTCTCTGATAAAAAACGACCGGCGGCGGGCGGATCGCCGCAGCGCTTGCTGCGCTGGCGTCCCTAACCCACGGGAACTAGGCCGGACGGGGTGCCAACCTGGTCGGATACATCGCCAACAGCAACTTGGCCAGGTAGAACACGCAAAAATAGACAAACAGGGTCTGCAGCAGGCCTCGCGTCGCGGTACTGACCATGTAGGGCAGCGACTCGCCCGATATACCATACTGGAAATAGCGGAACAGCTGCACCATCGCCGGTAGCGCCAGAAAAACCTTGCCGGTGGCGGTCTTGAACGTCAACAGGTCGAGCAGCGCGAACAGCAGCAGCACCATAAAGAAATACACTACAGGGAACAGCACGCCGAACAACGCCAGACCGTGAGCGAACACCGAGCCGGTCTTCCTGCCACCCAGCTCCAGTCCCCTGCTCAGATACACCATATAATCACCGATCGAGTAATTTATCTGCTCCTTGTTGACGGCGACCCCGACCGCCTTGAGCACAGGGTTCGGTATAAGCGCTAACACCATGTCGATGGTAATTCTTTGCAACTCCTGCTCCGCGCTGTCGGTCAGGGACGAGGTAAAGAAGAAGGCGTTGTCATGGAACTTGGTTTCGACGAAACGCGCCATCATCGGATTGGCTAGATAGGTCTCGTCGTACGCCTTGTGCTGCGACGCCAGCTTGGTACGCAGGCGATAGGCGGCGATGAGCTCGGGGCGCTGCAGCACGTCGAGAGTTTTCTTGACCATCTGCACCGGCGAGGCCTTGGCGGTGCCCACCCCGCTGCTCTGGCGCGCCACCACCATCGCCGTCGACAGATCCGACAACGGTCCTACCAGCGCGAACAGCATAGCGCCGACGACGCCCAGCTTGACGAGCTGCGCTGGCCTCACGACGATGGGCGTGCACATCAACCACAGCGTCATCACCAGCCCCATCGTCACCACACCCGTCAGCATGAGGCCGCGCGCATTGGCCGCCACCCCCAGCAGAACGACCATGCTCAGGTAAGCCGCCAGAAATAAATATTGGGTCTTCGCCTTGCAGTAGCCGGTGCCCTCCTCCTGCACGTACAGCGGGATCAGGAAGGGCGCGAAAATGAGAAAGCGGAAGCCGGCGATGAGTTTGCCGCCGACCTCTGCACCGCCGGTCAAGTGGGCAAGAAAACCGATGACGCCGAAAATCCACACCATGCCGACCGAGGGAATGAGGTACAAGCCGGCGCGACGCAAGCCGCCGCGCAGCAGCGACGATTCACCGAATTGTAGTGCCGGCAGGAAGCGGTATAGCGCGTGCGCGCTCAAGGCGATGGCCTGGAACATGGCCAGGGTGGCGAAGGTGGCCACCGGCTGGCGCAGCGCGTAAGTGATCGGCGTCCATGCGCCGGACTGGCCCAGCAGAGCGCCAAGCTGTGTCGTGGTGCACAAACCGAGCAGGGAAAACGCCGACAGCGGGTGACTGGTCAGCGCCGTGGTCCAGCGCAGGTACAACAGTGTCGCCAGCGACGAGGCCGTCACCAGACAGGCGCTGGCGATGTTGTCGGTGTTGAAGTCGATGAACAACTGTGCCACGCAGGCGGCCAGGACCAACAGGATGAGCGCCGAATTAATCGCGGAGGAACTGCTAAACACTGTCTGATTACGCATACTGGGCCACTCGGGTGAAGACTGATTGAACAACGGCGCTTGACTGACCATACTATTGCTGCTGCAAGGCCGCTTGCAAGATCTTGGCCAGCACGGCCTCGTTCATGTGGCCGTTGCGTTTCACCCGCTGCTGGCCGGCGAGCGCGATGGCTAGGCGGCGCTCTTCGTCCGCCAGCGCGAAGGCGCACATTTCGGCGCACTCGACGGCGTCGGCCCAGAACAGCGCCTCGCGCCGCTCTTCATACATGCCGACGTGCTCGCTGGTGCGTTCGGCGCACAGCAGCGCCCCGAGGGCGGGAATTTCCAGCGAGCGGGTGGTGTGCAGATCGCGGTTGCCCTTCGACAGCAAGCCGATGTTCACCTTGGCGCATTGGATCGCCTTGGCGTAGTCGTCGCCTTGCACCGCCCCGCCCCGCCAGTACGGCTGCAGCGCGGACCATTCGGGCGCCTTGTGCCAGTTCGGACCGCGGATGCTGAGCGGCACGCCGAGCTCGATCAGCGCCAGCAGGAAGGGGCCGCGCTCGGGCATCCAGGTGCCGAGGAAGAGCACTTCGGCATCCCATTTGGCATGGTCCTGCGCGCTCAATGCGCGCGGCGCGTGGGTCACTTCATCGGCCGAGCGCCACATGCGTTGCACGGCGCCGGCGCCATAAGCCTTGGCCTCAACCACATTTTCCGGCCGCATCACCACGCTCAAGTCATAGTACGGTAGGCTTTGGCGGTAGGCGCGGAAGCGCCCGCCATCGCGCAGGCCGGTCGGATCGTCGATATTGTAGTTGACGACGCGCCCGGCCTGGCGCCGCAACGCCGCCAGCACGCCGGGCGTAACCCATTCGCCGTTGTCGACATAGCACAGGTCGAATCGCTGACCGGCGATGCGGCGCCGCAGCGCGCGCAGGAACAGGCCGCCGAGCAAGTTCCCGCCCAGGCGCCACGTGATACGGTCGATCCACACCGAGGCGGGCAACAGGCCACGGGCGTCGATGTGGGTTACCTGGTGGCCGAGCCGGCGCAAGGCGTTGGCGCGGTCCAGGCAGGTGCCGCCGGCGGCGCCGAGATAGAGGATGGACAGTGGCGGCAGGCTCATGCCGCCCCGCCCTGCGCGCCGCAGCGGCGCGGAGCAACGACCGGCATCACGATGCCGCTTCGCTTTGCAGCTGCGCCAGCGCCGAAGCGTAAGCCTTTTCGACGCCCTCGCGCAAACCGGTCTTGGCCTTCCAACCCAGCGCGCTCAGGCGGCCGACGTCGAGCAGCTTGCGCGGCGTGCCGTCCGGCTTGCTCGCGTCGAACACCAGCTCGCCCTCGAAGCCGACCACTTGCTCGACCAGTTCCGCCAGTTCGCGTATCGTCACGTCCTCGCCGCAGCCGACGTTGATCACCGGCGCCAGGCCGTCGTTGCGATCGGAGCCCAACAGAGGCAGGAACTGGGCGTCCTCGAGGTTCATCAGGAACACACAGGCGTCGGCCATGTCGTCGCTGTAGAGGAATTCACGGCGCGGCGTGCCGCTGCCCCACACTTCCAGCGTGGCGCTGCCGGCCAGCTTGGCCTCGTGGCATTTGCGGATCAGGGCCGGCAGCACGTGCGAGTTGTTCAGGTCGTAGTTGTCGCCCGGACCGTACAGATTGGTCGGCATGGCCGCCAGGAAGCGCGTGCCGTACTGGCGGTTGTAGGCCCAGCACTGCTCGATGCCGGCGATCTTGGCCAGCGCGTAGGGCCGGTTGGTTGGCTCCAGTTCACCGGTGAGCAGGTACTCCTCCTTCATCGGCTGCGGCGCCAGTTTCGGATAGATGCAACTGGAACCGAGGAACAGCAGGCGCGCCACGCCGTGGACGCGGGAGGACTCGATCACGTTGGCCTGGATCGCCAGGTTGTCGCGGATGAAGTCGGCCGGATAGGCGTTGTTGGCATGGATGCCGCCGACCTTGGCGGCGGCCAGGAAGACGTAGTCCGGCTTCTCCTCGCCGAAGAAACGGTCGACGGCGACGCCGTCGGCGAGGTCGAGCTCCGCATGGGTGCGGCCGACGACGTTGCCGTAGCCGCGCGCCTGCAAGTTGCGCACCAGCGCCGAGCCGACCAGGCCGCGGTGGCCGGCGACGTAGATTTTAGCGTCGGCGCGCATCATGCTTGCGGCGCCGGTGGCGTGTTGAATACTGGGTTCATCGCTGTTTTCTCTTAAATTCTGTAAAAATGGTTCAGAGTGTTTCGAATCCGACCAATCGCGCCCGGTCTTGCGGGCTGAGCGCACCCAGCAAGTCGTTGACGAAGGCATCCTGCTGCCGATACGAGGCCGCCTCGTCGGTGTCAACGGTCGACACCCGTACCAGCATGCCATCGGGAATTTTTCCGGTCAGCATGAAACGGAACTTCTGGATCTTTTGCTCCAGTCCGTTCTTGACGGTGCGATCGCCCACCGTCATCCAGTATGACACCGGTTCGTGGCGGCTATTGGCCACCGCGCTCAGCCGCGTCAGCGGAAAGGTGCCGTACGGCGAGCGCAGTTGCTCGCTGCGGATGTTGGTCACGGCAAAACCCTGGCCCGTGTAGCAGGCCTCAGGCCGGTGCAACTCGAGGTTGCCGCTCTGGTCGCCGCCGTAGGCGATCGACAGCATGACGCGCTCGCCCGCCCGGTTGATATAGGTGCGCGACAGCGTCTGGTTGTACAGGTTGTTCAGATTGCGCTGCAACTCAGGGTCGACCTGCACCGGCACGACGCTGGCGTCGATCGTCCAGTTGCCGAAGGTGGCCGGAATCATGCTATCGAGCTTGATTTGGTCCTTCAGGTCCACCACTTTCTCGGCCGGACGCAGCGCCCGCGTCGCCAGCGCCGACGATATCATCAGCGCGCACAGCACCATACCCAGGGCGGCATGCTTCCTCATGTGGAACTCCCGATGACGTGAAGCTTGGCGGCACCACTGCGGGTGCCGACAAACAATTGCAGCAACGAGTCGACGACCAGGATCAGGCTCAGCGCACTGATGAACAGCACCATACCGGCGAAGCCGTGCAGGAAACCTTGGCCGGCGGCGTCGCCGAAGTAATAGGTGATCAAGGTCAGCACGCAAACGCGGATGACATTGGCGGTGAAGGAGATCGGTACGATCAGGAGCGCCAGCGTGATGTTGCGCACGGCCGAGGTATGGCGCACCAAGTTCAGGTAGAACAGGCCCAGCGCCTCGAGCGTGAGCAGGGTCTGCAGGCCGGCGCAGGCGTCGGCGACGAGCAACTGATACTGGCCAATCTGCAAGGTCACGCCGGTGCGGGCAATCGGGTAACCGATCCAGAACAAGAGATTCGCGGTGACATAGGAGACCGCCTGCTTCATCGGCAGCGTCAAGGTACTCACCAACGGACCGGGCAAGGGAATCATGAACAGCATGAAGAAGAAGGGAAACCACTGCACCTTCAGCGCCGCCAGGCCGCGCTTGAGCACGATGAGCGCGGCCAGCACGAAGATGAAGGCGCCCAGTTCGAGCGGAATGATCTTGATGGCGCGCCCGACTATGTAGAACAGCAGACCGAAGAACAACAGCAGCCAACCGCAGACCTGCTCGCCGCGGCCAACACCGCGATCGGGCATCTCGGACCAGCGCCGACTCAGCAGCCACAGCGACAACAGCAGGATGATCGGGCCGTGCGCCTGCTCCTCGCGCGCCCACATGCCGGTGCCCAGATCGTAGAAGGTCGGCACGAACATCACCAGCAAGCCCAGCAGAATGGCGCCCCACTCGCTCAGCGCGGCGCGGCCCAGTTCAAGTTTCTCGGCCCGTGCAACCATGGCGTCGCCCCCCATCAGAAGTCGACCATGACGGCGCCGACGATCTCCGCGCCGCACTGGCGCAACTGGTCCTGCATCGCGTGGATCTGCGCGACCGCCGTCTTGTCCTTGCGCGCCAGCAGGAACACGCCGCCGGCGCGCGCCGCCACGGCGTATACGTCCGAGGCGGTGGCCACGGCAGGCACGTCGTAGAGCACGACGTCGTAGCGCGACTCGAGTTGGGTATTGAGGGCGCCGAAGGACTCGCGGCTGAGCAGCTCCTGCGGATTGGGCGGCAGCGTGCCGGCCGGCAGCACCGACAGGTCGACGAAGGAGGCGATGCGGGCGATGGCGTCGAGCTCGGCACGGCCGGCCAGCACATCGGACAAGCCCTGCGCCGCCTTCAAGTCGAACAGGCCTTGCTGGCTGGGTGCGCGCAGGTTGGCATCCACCAGCAGGGTTTGCTCGCCCAGTTGCGAGAACACCACGGCCAGATTGGCGGCGAACAGGCTGACGCCGTCGCCGGCGTTGACGCCGACGATGGCCAGCGACTTGCGCCCGCGGGCGAACCAGCGCAGCATCAACTGGCTGCGGATGGCGCGCAAGGTCTCGACCTGCGGACTGAAGGGCTCATAGGCGGCCACCAACTGCTTCGAATACGTGGCCTCGCCCTGTTGCAGGTAAGGATAATCGAACTGGCGCGCCAGCACTTGCTGGATGTCGGCCTCGGTGATCAGGCCCAGACGCACGGCCGCCTCGCCGAAGCGGATGCCCAGCTCCTTCTGCATGCGCAGCACGCGCTCGGCGCTCTCCGGCGTGATCTTCCCGGATTCAAGCAACAGGGCGCCGATGCTGGACTCGCCGCGACGGGCATGGACGGAGGCGGCGTTGAGGATTGCTGGATGATTCATGGTCGGTTCCATCGATTATTTCAGTTTCAAACGGCGCGAGGCGAACACGCCTGCCAGGCCGCCGCGACGGCGCCGCGAGGCATTCCAGTCAATCGCGCCGAACACCGGAATCTGCAGCAGATCCTGCAGATCGGCCTGCGAGCGCACGCGCCGGCGCATCATTTCAGTGATCAAGGCCAGGCCGACGCCGAGCACGCCACCCAGGAAGCAGGCCAGCAGAGTGTTGACGAACACGCGCGGGCCAGCGGCGCGAGTCGGCGGCACGGCCGGGTTCAACACGGCGATGTCGGATTGTTCGGCGTGGCCCTCGATCTTGGTTTGCGAGAAGCGCTGCGAGGCGACGTCGAAGGCGCGCTGGGCCCCCTCGACGTCCTTGTTGAGCACATTCATCTCGTCGCGCGTGCGGTTCAGCTCAAGCACCTTGTTTTTTTGCGCCAGTAGGGCCGCGCGCACCGACTCGGTACGCTGTTGCAGGATCTGGGCGTTATTGCCAACGCTGTTCGAGGTCAGCTTGAGCTGCTCGCCGAGTTGCGAACGCAACTTATCGAGCTCAGCCTTGGTGCTCTGGTATTGCGGGTGGTTGTGCTCCAGGCGCTGCGAGACGTCGGCGAAACGCGCCTCGGCCGCGCCCAGCGCGACTTTCAGGTTCTGAATCAGCGGATTCGAGGCCACGTCCGGCGACTCCGCCGCCGAGCCGCCCTGCGCCATACGCTGGCGCGAGCTGGCCTCCATCAACTGGCCCTCGGCGGCGACCAATTGGGCCGACAGGTCGTTGAGACGGTTCGATTCCACATCGAGGCGGTTGTCAACGCTGACGATACCCTTGTCCTGCTGGTACTTCGAGAGGCGACTTTGGGCCGACTCTACGGCGTCACGCAACAGCTTGGTCTGCTCATCGAAGAAGCCGGATGCCTTGCGCAAGGGGTCGGTGCGCAACTGCACGCTGACCTGCTGGTACTGGTTGGCGAAGGCGTTGGCGACGCCGGCCACGAAGGTCGGATCTGCGCCGTTGAAGCTGATGTCGATGACGCTGCTCTCGCGCGAGGGCAAGATCTCCAGTTTTTTGAGCATCAGGTCGGCGAGCCAGTCGCGTACCGTGCCGCGCCCTTCCGTCGCCTCGTTGAACTGGGCGATGATGTCGCGGTTCTCGGCCAGTTTGAGCTCATCGACGACGCGCAGCGCGACGTTCTTGCTGCTGATAATGTCGATCTGCGTCGCCATATAGCCTGGCAACAGCTGACCCGGCATGCTCAATCCGGTGAGCGGGTCGACGCCCTTGTAGTTCAGCAAGATCGAGGTGGTACCCTTATATGTCTTGGGCAGCCACAAATTCACCGCCAGGGTGGTGGCGACGATGAAGAACATCACGCCCAGGACGATCCACTTGCGGGCGCGCAAAATGAGCAGGAATTGGGAAAAATTCATAAACGGTCTTTCTTAACACGACTGAGGGAGGCCGGCTGGCGCCGGCCCTGTAGCAAGGCCGTCAGCCTCAGAACCAGCTTTCCTTGACGTACACCACGTCATCGACCTGCACCATGTCGTCATGCTTGGCGTCGAGGATCTGTAACATGCCGTTGGCGTCGCGGCGTTTGATGCGGATGTTGCGCTCGGTGCCGCGCGGCGTCAGACCACCGCCGGCAGACAAAGCCTGCAACACCGTCATGCTGCGCTCCAGGCGCAGCGGGCCCGGACGCTGCACTTCGCCGTAGATGTAGAAGCGCGGCGCGCGCTCGACGTAGATGACGTCGTTGCTGACGACGTCCATGTCGCGGTTCAAATCGCCGTTGCGCACCATTTCGATGATGTCGACGACTTCCTTGGTGGTCTTGCCGTCGCGCTTGCGGATCAGGCTCAGCGTGTCGCCGCCGTCGGCCGAAATGCCGCCGGCCAGGGCCAGCAGGTCCAGCACGCTGCGCTTGCCGTCGATCGGATAGCGGCCCGGGCGGTTAACCTGGCCCAGCACCGACACTTGTTGGCTCTGCAGCACGGTGACGATGATGTTCACTTGCGCGCGGCGCAAGAAACCGCCGCTCTCGAGCGCGCCGCCGATCTTCTTCTCGGCCGCCGGCACCGACAGGCCCGCCACCGGCACCTGGCCGAGCAGCGGGAAGGTGACGGTGCCCGCTTCGCTGACCCGGGTTTCCGTGGTCAGGTCGGCGTTGCCGTAGACGGTCAACTTGAGCACATCGCCGGCGCCGATCAGGACGTCGGCCGCGACCGCGTTGCCCAGGGTGAAAGCAAACAGCGAGGACGCTATCCAAAGTACGAGTCGTTTCATGATGTGCTCAATCCTGTCAATGATATGGTTACGGCGGTCAAAAAAATGCTGCATTTCACTTCAAACCAGCCACGCCACGGGCATTGCTGTCGGCCGGAGCCTGCTTGACCAGTGGCGCCACCGGCGGCGGCGTGGCCTCGCCGGCCTTGTTGAAATACTCGATCTTGGCGGCGGCGCGCAGGCGCGCCAGTTCGGCGTCGGCGGCTTCCTTGTTCTTCTTATTGAACAGGAATTGCTCGATCTGTGGCCGCGCCACCTCCAGCGTCACCGGATTGTCCTTGATCTCGGCGATCGAGATCAGCATGCTGCGATCGCCCTCCTTGATGATGAACAACTGCCCCTTCGGCATCGCCAGCAGCTTCGCGCTCAGCTCCGGCGCCAGGTCGGCGCTGGTGCGCGACAACTGCGTGCGCGCGAACTTGACCTTGTGCGCGTCCAGCCAGACCGCGACCTCTTCGAGCGACTTGGCCGCGTCCATCGCCGCCTTCGCCTCGGCGCCCATATCGGCGCTGGCGACCACCAGTTCGCGCATGTCGAACTGCTTGCGCTGACTGAAGAAGCCGGGATTCTTGGCGAAATAGTCATCCACTTCGGCCGGGCTCGGCTTGGCCACGTTGCCGACGCGCTTCTGCATGTATGCCTGGGCCACGATCAGCGCCTTGGCCCGTTCGATCGCCTGCATGACTTTCGGATCGCGGTCCGTCTTGTCCTTGGCCGCTTCGTTTTGCAACAACTGGCGGTCGATCAGCGCCTCCAGCAATTGCTTGCTGGCCACCGCCTGCTGGGAGGCCTGCGCGCCGGAACGCTGCAACTCCTCGTTCAACTGCAAAATCGTCACTTCCTCGCCGTTGACGCTGGCCAGGGCCTGGCCCGGCTTCTTCGTCTTGTCGCCGCCGCAGGCGCTCAGCCCGGCTGCGGCAAGCACCACCAACCCGGCGCACGCGAGGCGGACCGGCACGTTTTTCTTGGAGTTACGGAACATGCCTGCAAGGTCGAAATGGTTCAAGATGGTTCCTTCAAATTTCATTTTTAGTCAGCGCCGGTCTGCCGTTGCGCCCCGATTGCCCCACTCCCACTCCCGCACGAACAGCGCGTCTGCGCCGATTTCGCGCCGGCGAGTATGCAAGCATGCCATGCGATTGTCAATCTTACAAAAAGAGACAAGTCAAATTACATTATAACAACAAAATGCGATTTCAAAAAATGTGCCCGCCGATGTCTCTGAGGACCGGCTGGACCGGTGCTTCGGGCGGCATCATAAACCAGGCCGGTCCGAATAGTCTGTTCTATAGAAAACGACAACGCGGCAAGCACGCCGCTCCGCGCGCGCCGGCCCGCCTACGCCGACTGTCTTCGGCACCGGCGAGCCCCAAGGCTTCCCGCCCGAGCCGCACGAACAAGTCCGGAAACCACCTTGCGCGCGCCCGCGCGGCGCCCCCAAGCGACGCATCTTTGGCATTTATTCTATCGCGGATTGACGCAAAGCAAAGCGTTTTGGCAAGCTATTTATCGCCGGGGCAACGCTCAGTGCGCGTTGTCGCGCGCCAGCACCACCTTCACCGTGCGCACGATGATGCGCAGGTCGAGCCACAGCGACCAGTTGCGCAGGTAGTCGAGGTCGTACTCGACGCGCGCCTCCATCTTGTCGAGCGTTTCCGTTTCGCCGCGCAGGCCGTTGACCTGGGCCCAGCCGGTGATGCCGGGCTTGACCTTGTGGCGCAGCATATAGCCCTTGATCAGCTTGCGGTATTGCTCGTTGTGCGCCACCGCGTGCGGACGCGGCCCGACGATGCTCATGCGCCCCTGCAGCACGTTGAGGAACTGCGGCAGCTCGTCGAGCGAGCTGCGGCGCAGGAAGGAGCCGATGCGCGTGACGCGCTGGTCATTCTTGGTCGCCTGCACGACCTTGGCGCCATCCTCGGCCACCGTCATCGAACGGAATTTGTAGACGATGATTTCCTCGCCGTACAAGCCATAGCGGCGCTGGCGGAAAATCACCGGCCCCGGCGAGGTCAGCTTGACCGCCAGCGCGATGACCAGCATGATCGGCAACAGCAGCAACTGGATCAGCGCGCCGAGGAAGATGTCGCTGCCGCGCTTGATCATGCTGTTGAAACCGGTAAACGGCGATTCGCAGATGGCGATCACCGGCATGCCGCCGATATTGTCGAAGCGCGCCTGCATCAGGTCGAAGACATAGATGTCGGGCAGGAAGTACACCGACGCCGTGGTGTCCTGCAGCTCGTCGAGCAGCTTGCGGATGCGCGGCTGGGCCGAGATCGGCTGGCTGATGAAGATCATCTTGATGTTGTGCTCGCGCACATAGGCGGCGATGTCGGCCATGCGCCCCAGCATGGGCTCGCGCATCGTCGCCGGCCAGCGGTCGTCGGTGCGGTCGTCGAAGAAGCCGCGCACCGTCATGAACAGGTTCGGGTTGCGGCCTATGGTGGCGGAAAACTTCAGGCTGGCGTCGTTCGCGCCGATGATCACCACCGAACGGACCTCGCTGTCGTGGGCCGGATCGGAGCCGATCTTGCGCGCCGCCAGGTGGCTGGCGAGCAGCGCGAAGGGCGTGGCGACGAACCAGCACAGCACGACGACGCTGTCGTAGTGGTAGGCCAGGCCGCTGGCCGAGCCCAAGAACAGCAAAATGAGCACGGTGATCGTCCAGCCCACGCACATGTCGCGCGCGTAGGCCAGCATGCGGCCGCTGCGCCAGGTGCGGTAAGGGTCGACGTGCTGGTACACCGACGACGAGACGAAGAACGCCAGGATCATCAACACCAGCGAATACCCCGTGAAGGGCTCGCCGAACACCATCGAGAACAGGTACAGCGTACCCATGATGATGATGGGATCGAGGATGCGCTGGAAGAACGAAATTAAGGGAATGTCATTGACCGTCATGTTTTTCTTCAGAACTGCGCACTGGCGTTGAATGACACGCCGTTAGTGCTGTAACTACCCGTGCCGATTGCCGCGCCGCCGTTACGGACCTCATGGCTAAGAGTCACGCCAAGCTGGATGGCGCTTTGCGGGGCATACGTGAGGCCAAGCGAGGCCGTGCGTCCGGTGTCGCTGCTACTATCCTGTGACGCGGAGTTAGTGAAGAAAATATAATCGCGTGTTTCACGCTTGAGCTGCGCATTGGCCCGCACCTTGGCCGAGATGTCCCAGTCCGCGGCCAGGCTGGCCCCATTATTGAGACTGCTGCTCACCGTGGAGCTTTCGACGAAACCGTATTCGCGCCAGCCCGACAAGGTGAAGCGCACCTTGCCCGTAGGCGTCCAGTACAGCGTTCCCCTGCCGTTGCTGCCGGAAGAGTCGCGCTGCGTGAAGAAGGCATGCTTGCGATCGACCCAGCCCGCCACAAACTGCAATTGCGTGACGGCGCTGAAACGCCAATACACGTTCGCCTTCAGCTCGTTCTGATCGTAGTCTTCGTCAATGACGGTCGCGCCAATGATGCGGCGGTTCGGGAAAAGACCTTTCACGCGGCGCACCTGCAGACCAACACGGCTGTCGCTGGAGGCCAGATAATCGACCCCCAATTCGGCGCCTTTTTCGGTATGTTCATTGAAGCGCTGCGACAACAGGTCGTATTCCGCCTTGTCCTCGTTGACGGCGCCGCGCACCCGCCAGCTAGGATGGAAGCGCCAGGCGCCATCGACATACTCGCGGCGTTGCACGCGCAGATTACGCTCGTTCGAATGCGAGTCGGTGAACGGCGTCAGTGTCTGGGTGTACGAGGAACCGACATGGCCCTCGACATGGTTGCCGACGTGCCACTCCAGCGCGGCGAGGAAATCCTTGCCGTCGTAATTGAGTTGATCGTTGTTAGCGAAGGTCACCTTCGACAACTTGGCCTGGCCCGAAAGAACCTGGCGGCCGATGGGGCGTTCGAACAACAGACCGCCCTGCACCTGGCGGATGGTGTCGCCACGCGGCGCGTCGCTGCCTGCGACGGCATCGGGCAGACGGAAGAGATTGTCGTCGTGCGAGACGGTGACAGCCACAAAGGGATGCAGGGTGTCGCTGATGGCGGCGCCGGCCGGCGCGCTGCACAGGGCGCCGGCCAGCATGGCCAGCGTCGCGCTACCGGCGAACGGGGCGCGCACCGGCTTGGCGGCGGCCGGGCGGCGGTCATGGAGTTTTTTTGGCGAGAAGCTCAACATTTTTTCTTCGTCTTTTATAAGATCAAACCGCTGACGGGCAATACTACCAGTAAGTCCATTGACCAGTGGAAATTATCCAAACCCCGAGCAAACCATTCGTCACGCCGTGCGCGAGGATGGGCGACCACAGGTTTTGGCTACGCATATACAGGACGCTGTAGGCGACTCCGGCGACGATGCCGGCGAGCCACAAATTATGTTCAAAGCCGAATAATATCACCGTGACAATAAAACCCCGCACACCAACGCGCGCGGGGTCCAAATCGAGGAATTTCGGCGTGTCGATCCAGCGCATCAGAAAGGAGCGCCAGAACAGCTCCTCCATCACCGGCACCACCAGGGCGGCGCCGCCGATGCGGATGGCGACCATCAGCCAGTCGATGGCGCCGTTGTTGCGCGGATCGAAACCGGCCGAGGCGCCGATCACCATCCAGTCGGCGTTGAGGCTGATCCACAACACCAGCACGACGACACCGGTGAACAGCGCCGTGAGCAGCGCGGCGGCGCCGAGCGGGCGCCAGCGCAGTTCCGTGTAATGGCGCCGGCAGGCCAGCAGCACCGCCGCCACGGCGGCGATCTTGACCGCGTATAACCAGCGCAAGTCCTGCGCCGCCCAACCGAGGCGGCCCAGCATGTCAGCGATGAAGATGAAGGCTATATAGACGGCGAAGGGCAACACCCGCGGCAAGGCGAGGCGGTCAAACATGGGGGGCGGCGCTGTGCGCGCCCAAGGGCAAGAGCGCCGGGCGCCGTCGTTCAGTCATTCCACCGCGTGTTGCAGGCATGCGCGCCTCCAGGGATCAAAAACGCCATTGTGATTGATACAACAGAATCAATCAAGCCCGGCGCTCCGTTCAAGCCTTGGCGCGCGCCTCGATGACTTCCCATTTTTCCAGCGCGTCGAGCAGTTCCGCCTCGATTTCGCCGACGCGGGCGTTCAGGCGCTTGCCCTCGGCCGGCGTCTTCTTGTAGAAGTCCGGGTGCGCCAGTTGCCCGGCGATGACGGCCTGCTCGTCCTCCAGCTTGGCGATCAGGATGGGCAATTCGTCCAGTTCGCGCTGTTCCTTGTAGCTGAGCTTTTTCTGCTTGGCGGCGGCCGGCTGGGCGGCGCTGGACTGCTCGGCCTTGGCGGCCGGCTTGGCCGGGGCGCTCGGCGCGATGGTGCGCACGCGCTCCCAGTCCGTGTAGCCGCCGACGAACTCGCGCCACTTGCCCTCGCCTTCGGACACCACCACCTGGGTGACGACGTTGTCGAGGAAGGTGCGGTCATGGCTGACCAGGAAGACGGTGCCGGTGTAGTCTTCCAGCAACTCTTCGAGCAATTCCAGCGTGTCGATGTCCAGATCGTTGGTCGGCTCATCGAGCACCAGCACGTTGGCCGGCTTGGCGAACAAACGCGCCAGCAGCAAACGGTTGCGTTCGCCGCCGGAGAGCGACTTGACCGGCGAGCGGGCCCGTTCCGGCGCGAACAGGAAATCGTTCAGATAGGTCATCACGTGCTTGCGCTGGCCGTTGATCTCGACCCAGTCGCTGCCCGGGGCGATGGTTTCCATCAGATTCGCCTCTTCGTTCAACTGCGTGCGCATCTGGTCGAAGTACGCCACCTGCAGCTTGGTGCCGAGGCGGATCGTGCCGCTGTCCTGCTGTTCCTGGCCGAGGATCATTTTCAGCAGGGTGGTCTTGCCGGCGCCGTTGGCGCCGATCAGGCCGACCTTGTCGCCGCGCAGGATGGTGCCCGTGAAGTCGCTGACGATGACCTTGTCGCCGTAGGACTTCGAGACGTTTTCCAGTTCCGCGACGATCTTGCCCGAGCGTTCACCGGCCGACACGTCCAGCTTGACCTGGCCCTGCTGCTCGCGGCGCACGCCGCGCGTGATCCGCAAGGCTTCCAGACGGCGCACGCGGCCCTCGTCGCGCACGCGGCGCGCCTTGACGCCCTTGCGTATCCAGACTTCTTCCTGGGCGAGGAATTTGTCGAACTTGGCGTTTTCCACCTCTTCGATTTCCAGCTGCTCGCTCTTGCGCACCTGGTAGGCGGTGAAGTTGCCCGGATACGAGAGCAGACGGCCGCGGTCGAGTTCGATGATGCGGGTCGCCACGTTGTCGAGGAAACTACGATCATGGGTAATGAAGAGCACGCTGCCCTTGTAGTCGCGCAACAAGCCTTCCAGCCACAGGATGGAGGTGAAGTCGAGATGGTTGGTCGGTTCATCGAGCAGCAGCACGTCCGGCGCCGACACCAGGGCGCGGGCCAGCGCGACGCGCTTTTGCATCCCGCCCGAGAGCGTCTTCATCAACATGTCGCCGCTCAGGTTCAGGCGCCCCAGCACGGTCTCGACCTTGTTCGGCAGCGCCCAGCCGTCGCCGGCGTCGAGCTTGACCTGGATGTCGTGCATGCGGTCCATCAGGGCCTCGTCGTCGCCCTGGCCGAACTGGCCCGTCAGCGCGTCGTATTCGCGCAACAGCGCGGGCAGCTCGCCCATGCCGGAGGCGACCGCGTCGTAGACCGACATTTCCTGGTCGAATTGCGGCTCCTGCTCGACATAGGCGATCTTGATGCCTTGCTGCATGACCAACAGGCCGTCGTCGAGCTTGAACGTGCCCGAGATCACCTTCAGCAGCGAGGACTTGCCGGTGCCGTTGCGGCCGATCAGACCGACGCGCTCGGTCGTTTCCAGTGAAAATTCCGCGTGATCGAGCAGCGCGACGTGACCGAACGCGAGTTGCGCCGATGAGAGAGAGATGACAGCCATAATAAGTGTGGGGTGCTCGGGCGCGTAGCCTCGTGGAGACGAGATACCGGCCGATTAGATGAATGAAGCACGCATTGTACCGATACTCGCGCATCGCCGCCAAAAATCGGCAAACCCGGCCTTAAATACCGGCCGCGCAGCGCACTGTGCCGTAGCCGCTTGCGCCTGCTGGTACCGCCAGCGGGAATCGAACCCACATCTACCCCTTAGGAGGGGGTTGCACTATCCATTGTGCGATGGCGGCACACTTGAAGAGTCGCTATTGTACAGGCTAAAGAAAAAAAACCAACAGGCCCGTCACCGGGCCAGCACGCGCCGGGCGATAAAGCCGGAACGCGTCTCGCCGGCCGCCCGCGCGGCTTGGTCGATGCGGCGCAAGACCCTCGCCGGCAACGTGATATTGACGCGCTCGGCCTTATCCGACAGAGTCGCCAGATCGACGCTGACCACGGCCCAGATCCAGCCCGCGTATTCCGGATTGGCCTGATGGCTGGCGATCGTGCCGGCCTCCGGCACCGCCCCACCATCGTCGATCACGGTTTCCAGCCACAATTCGATCGCTTCGCGGGCCTGGTCGATCGCCTCGTCGAGCGTATCGCCGGCGGAAAAACAGCCGGGCAAGTCGGGCACGACGACACCAAAGGCATGCCCGACGTCGCCGGCTTCGATGGCTATCGGATATCTCATGGACGCTCCTCCTTCATTTCAGCCCGGCCTGTTTCAGCAATTTGTTGACGAGGCCAGGCCCCAGGTCCTTCTTCGGGTGTGGCACGCCGATGTGGCCGCCACGCGCGGCATGCGTATAGACATGGTGCGAGCCCTTCACGCCGCGCAACACCCATCCGGCATGCTCAAGCTGCTTGATCAGATCCGCGCTGTTCATGATGGCCATCATACACACAAGCCGAGTATCGCACTTTGCGCCTCAAACCGGGCGTTCGAAGCAGCTTCGCTTGGCCATCAGGCATTCACGCGCGGCGCGGCGCCAGTCCGTCCGCCCTGCTGCCCTTTAGCCGGGCACGATGGCCGTCACCTCGATCTCCACCTTCGCCCTGTCCTCCACCAAGGCCACCACCTGCACCGCCGTCATGGCCGGAAAGTGCAGGCCGATCAGCTCGCGGTAGGCGGCGCCGATGTCGCGGTAGGCGGCCACGTATTCGCGCTTGTCGACCACGTACCAGGTCATGCGCACGATGTGCTCCGGCCTGGCGCCGGCCTCGGCCAGCACCTCGACGATGTTCTGCAGCGCCTGACGCACCTGGCCGGCGAAGTCGTCGGTGTGGAAGACGCCCTGCCCGTCCCAGCCTATCATGCCGCTGACGCACACCGTGCGCCCGCTGGCGGCGACGCCGTTCGAGTAGCCGCGCGGCCGCGCCCATCCGGCTGGTTGTAAAAATTCCATGAAATTCCTCTTTTGTAGCGTTATTCGGCCGCCTCGCGCAGCAGTTCGCGCGCGATGATCAGTTGCTGCACCTCGGTGGCGCCCTCATAGATGCGCAGGGCGCGGATTTCGCGGTACAGGCATTCGACCGGGTGGCCGCTGACCACGCCCATGCCGCCGAACATCTGCACCGCCGCGTCGATCACCTGCTGCGCCGTTTCGGTCGCCGTCATCTTCGCCATCGCCGCCTCCTTGGTGACCTTGCGGCCCTGGTCGCGCTGCCAGGCGGCGCGGTAGGTCAGCAGGGCCGCCGCGTCGATGCCGGTGGCCATCTGCGCCAGCTTGGCCTGGGTCAGCTGGAAGTCGGCCAGTGTCTGGCCGAACATCTTGCGCTGCGTGGCGTGGCGCAGCGCCTCGTCGAAGGCGCGCCGGGCGAAGCCGAGCGCCGCCGCCGCCACCGAGCTGCGGAACACGTCCAGCGTCGCCATCGCCACCTTGAAGCCCTGCCCCGCCGCGCCCAGGCGGGCGCCGGCCGGCACGCGGCAATCCTGGAAGGTCAGGCGCGCCAGCGGGTGCGGCGCGATGAGTTCGATGCGCTCGGCGACGGCGAAGCCGGGGGTGCCGGCGTCGACGATGAAGGCGCTGATGCCGCGCGCCCCCGGCGCCTCGCCGGTGCGCGCGAAGACGACGTAGAAGTCGGCGATGCCGCCGTTCGAGATCCAGGTCTTTTCGCCGTTCAGGATGTAGTCGTCGCCGTCGGCCACGGCGGCGCACTGCAGGGCCGCCACGTCGGAACCGGCCTGCGGCTCGGACAGCGCGAAGGCGGCGATGGCCTCGCCGCGCGCCACCCTCGGCAGATAGGCCGCGCGCTTGGCGGCGCTGCCGAACAGGCTGATGGCGCAGGAGCCCAGGCCCTGCATGGCGAAGGCGAAATCGGCCAGACCGGCGTGGCGCGCCAGCGTCTCGCGGATCAGGCAGATGGCGCGCGTGTCGATCTCGCCGACGGCGTGCTCCAGCCAGCCGGCCGCGCCCAGCTGGCGCACCAGCGCGCGGCAGGTGGCGTCGACGTCGGCGCCGTGCGTCTCGCGCAGGTGCTCGCCCGCCCAGGCGTCCAGCTCGCGCTCCAGTTGCGCGTGTTTCGGCGCGAAGAACGGCCAGTCCAGATAGCTTTTGTCACTCATCTTCAATCCCCCTCGAATTGCGGTTTTTCCTTGGCCACGAAGGCGTGGTAGGCGCGGTGGAAGTCGTTGCTGGCCATGCAGATCGCCTGCGCCTGGGCCTCCGCCTCGATGGCCTCGTCGATGCCCATGTTCCATTCCTGCTGCAGCATCTTCTTCGTCATGCCGTGCGCGAAGGTGGGGCCGCCCGCCAGGCCGGCGGCGAGCGCCTGCGCCGCGCCCAGCAAATCCTGCGGCTCCTGCAGGCTGTTGAAAAAGCCCCAGCGCTCCCCTTCCGTGCCCGCCATCGAGCGGCCGGTGTAGAGCAGTTCGGCGGCGCGCCCCTGGCCGATCACGCGCGGCAGCAGCGCGCAGGCGCCCATGTCGCAGCCGGCCAGGCCGACGCGCGTGAACAGGAAGGCGGTCTTGCTGCGCGCCGTGCCCAGGCGCATGTCGGAGGCCAGCGCCAGCATCGCCCCGGCGCCGGCGCAGATGCCGTCGATAGCGGCGACGATCGGTTGCGGGCAGGCGCGCATGGCTTTCACCAGATCGCCCGTCATGCGCGTGAAGGCCAGCAGGCCCGGCATGTCCAGCTTGGTCAGCGGGCCGATGATGTCGTGCACGTCGCCGCCGGAGCAGAAATTCTCGCCGGCGCCGCAGATGACGACGGCCTTGACGTCGCTCGCGTAGGCCAGCGCGCGGAACAGCTCGCGCAGCTCGGCGTAGGAATCGAAGGTCAGCGGATTCTTGCGCTCGGGACGGTTCAATGTCAGCGTGGCGACGCCGCCGGCCACCTCGAAGCGGAAGTGGCGCGCCGCGTAGCCGGCCAGGGTGCTGACGTTGCCGGGCAGTTGCTGCGCCTGGCCTGGGAGGTATCGCATGGTGTGTTCCTTTATTTGTCGGCCGGCTCGTTCAACTGCCGCTTCATGTGCGACAGCAGATCGATCAGCAGGGTTTTATCGTGCGGCGTCACGCCGTGCAGCAGTTCGGCCACCCAGCTCTCGTGCACCAGCGCCATGGCGGCGAAGGCGCGCCGTCCGGCCGGCGTCAGTTTCACGCTGTAGACCCGCTTGTCCTTCGGGTCGGGCACGCGCAGCACCAGTTTTTCCAGCTCCAGCTGGTTGGTGATGCCGGTGATGTTGCCGCCGGTGACCATCATGCGCTTGGACAGCTCCCCCATGCGCAAGCCGTCCGGGTGGCGCTCCAGCTGCGCCATCAGGTCGAAGCGCGGCAGCGTGATGTCGAAGCTGGCGCGCAGCCGGCTGCGGATCTCGTTCTCGATCTTCACCGTGCAGGAGAGCATGCGCAACCACAGCTTGAGCGATTGGTGGTGCTCCTCGGTGAGCCGGCTGGCCAGATCGAGCACGGCGCCGCCGTCGCCCCCCTCGCCCGTTTCATTGCGGTTTTCCATACCTGACATGCGCATCCTTGCGTCGATTCGTTACATCACTTCGCCGCCGGCGACGGCGATCGATTGTCCATTCATGGCGGCCGACTCGGGCAGGCATAACCATGCCACCGCGCCGGCCACCTCTTCGCTCTGCACCAGGCGTTGTTGCGGATTGCCGGCCGTCAGCCCGGCCATGGCCTCGGCCTCGCCGCGGCCGGTCCTGGCGACGATGTTCGCCAGCGCCTGGCGCACGATTTCGGTGTCCGTGTAGCCGGGACAGACGGCGTTCACCGTCACGCCCTTGGCCGCCACCTCCAGCGCCAGCGCCCGCGTCAACCCCACCACGCCGTGCTTGGCGGCGACGTAGGCGCTGACGTAGCGGTAGCCGACCAGGCCGGCCGTCGAGGCGACGTTGACGATGCGCCCCCAGCCGCCCTCCAGCATGCCCGGCAGGGCCGCCTGCATGCAGTGGAACACGCCGGTCAGGTTCACCGCCAGCATCTGCTGCCACAGCGCCGCGTCGGTCTTGGCGAAGGACGCCGAGGCGGCCTGGCCGGCGTTGTTGACGAGGATGTCGATGCGGCCGAAGCGCGCGGCGGCGCGCGCGAAGGCCGCCCGCACCGCCGCCTCGTCGGTGACGTCGAGCGGCTCGACGGCCACCTCGCCGTATTCGTCCAGTTCGACGGCGGCCTGCGCCAGGCGCGCGCCGTCGCGTCCGGCCAGGGTGACGCGCGCGCCCCGCTCCAGCAGGGCGCGCGCGCAGGCCAGGCCGATGCCGCGTCCCGCTCCCGTCACCAGGGCGTGCTTGCCTTCCAATGCCAGTGTCCTCATCTCATCCCTCCAGCAATTGCGCCGCGACCTGCTGCGGCGTCAGGCCCGTGTTGGCCGCAGCCACTTGTCGTTCGCGCTCCAGGTTGCGCTCCAGTTGCAGCTTGGCCGGCTGGTACTGCTTCGGCCAGGCGATCGCCTGGAAGCCGATGCGCGCCGTTTCCGTCAGGGTCCAGGCCGGATTGGCCAGGTGCGGACGGCCCACCGCGCACAGGTCGGCGCGCCCGGCGGCGATGATGCTGTTGGCGTGGTCGGCCTCGAAGATCGAGCCGACGGCGATGCAGGCCACGCCCGCCTCGTTGCGGATGCGGTCGGCGAAGGGCGTCTGGAACATGCGCCCGTAGACCGGCCGTTCGCGCTTGCTGACCTGGCCCGAGGAGCAGTCGATCAGGTCCGCGCCGGCCGCCTTGAACAGGCGCGCGATCTGCACCGCGTCGTCCGGCGTGATGCCGCCCTCGACCCAGTCGTGCGCCGAGATGCGCACGCTCATCGGCTTGTCCTGCGGCCAGGCGGCGCGCATCGCGGCGAACACGCGCAGCGGGAAGCGGCAGCGGTTTTCCAGGCTGCCGCCGAAGTCGTCGCCGCGCCGGTTGGTGAGCGGCGAGATGAAGCTCGAGAGCAGGTAGCCGTGCGCGCAATGCAGTTCCAGCCAGTCGAAGCCGGCCTCCTCGGCGGCCAGCGTGGCGCGCACGAAATCGGCCTCGACGCGCGCCATGTCGGCGGCGTCGGCGGCGCGCGCCGTCTGCGAGACGCCCTCCAAGTACTGCTGCTCGGAGGCGGCCAGCAGCGGCCAGTTGCCCTCCTCCAGCGGCTGGTCGATGCCGTCCCACATGGCGCGCGTCGAGCCCTTCGGCCCGGCGTGGCCGAGCTGGATGGCGATCTTCGCGCCGCTGCCGGAATGGACGAAGTCGACGATGCGCCGCCAGGCCAGCGTGTGCTCGGGCGCGTACATGCCGGGACAGACCGGCGTGATGCGCGCGTCGGCCGAGACGCAGGTCATTTCGGCGAACACCATCGCCGCGCCGCCCAGCGCGCGCGCGCCCAGGTGCACCAGATGGTAGTCGCCGGCCACGCCCTCATGTGCGCTGTACTGCGCCATCGGCGACACCAGGATGCGGTTCTTCAGCGTCAGGCCGCGCACCTTGAAGGGCGTCAGCATCGGCGGCACCGGGCGCCCGGCGGGCGGCGCCACGTCCGCCTGCGCGCAGGCCCGCTCGGCCAACCACGCTTCGTAGCCGGCCACATACGCCGGGTCGCGCAGGCGCAGGTTTTCATGCGACAGGCGCTGGCTGCGCGTGAGCATCGAATAGGCGAACTGCGGCGCCTCCATGGCGCTGTAGCGCTCGACGTTCTCGAACCATTCCATGGAATTGCGCGCCGCGCTCTGGATCTTGATGACCTCGACGGCGCGCGCCGCCTGGTAGGCCGCCAGCGCCGCGGCCGGCTCGGCGTGCGCGCCGAAGCAGCACGCCAGTTCGATCGCGTCCTCCAGCGCCAGCTTGGTGCCGGAGCCGATCGAATAGTGCGCCGTGTGCGCGGCGTCGCCCATCAGCACCACCGGCGTGGCGCCGTTCCAGTGCACCCACTGGCCGCAGACGATGCGCGGGAACTTGATCCACATGGCCGAACCGCGCAGGTGCGCGGCGTTCGACATCAGGGCGTGGCCCTCGAGCTGCTCGGCGAACAGGCCTTCGCAGAAGGCGATGCTCTGCGCCGCGTCCATGTCCTCCAGGCCGGCCGCGCGCCACACCGTTTCCGGCGCCTCGACGATGAAGGTCGAGGTGTCGCCGTCGTACTGGTAGATGTGGGCCTGAAACCAGCCGTGCACCGTCTCCTTGAAGGCGAAGGTGAAGGCGGAGAATTTCTTGCGCGTGCCGAGCCAGACGAAGCGGCAATGGCGCGCCTCGATGTCGGGCTGGTAGCTGGCCGCGTAGCGCGTGCGGATGCGGCTGTTCAAACCGTCGCAGGCGATCACCAGATCGGCGCCGTAGGCCCTGGCCACCTCCTGGTCGTCCATGACGTCGGTCTCGAACACCAGTTCGACGCCCAGCTCCTCGCAGCGCTGCTGCAGGATGTTCAGCAGGCGCTTGCGGCCGATGCCGCAAAAACCGTGGCCGCCCGAAGTCTGCTTGCTGCCCTTGAAGTACACCTCGATGTCGTCCCAGTGGTTGAAGGACTGCAGGATGGCGCGCGCGCTCTGCTCGTCCGCCTTAACCAGGTTGCCCAGCGTCTGGTCGGAGAACACCACGCCCCAGCCGAAGGTGTCGTAGGGGCGGTTACGCTCGATGACGGTGATGCGGTGGCTCGGGTCCTGCTTCTTCATCAGCAGGCTGAAATACAGGCCGGCCGGGCCGCCGCCTATGCAAACGATGTTCATTGTGGGCCTTCTTCTGTGCGCAGCTTGAAGCGCTGCAGCTTGCCGGTTTCGGTGCGCGGCAGGGCCGTCTGGAATTTGACGGAGCGGGGATACTTGTAGGGGGCGATCTGTTCCTTGACGAAGTCCTGCAGGGTCTTCGCCATCGCCTCGCCCGGCGCGAAGCCCGGCTCGAGCACCACGTGCGCCTCGACGATCTGGCCGCGCTCCTCGTCGGCGCGGCCGATGACGCCGCACTCCGCCACGGCCGGATGGCGCAGCAGCGCGTCCTCCACCTCCGGGCCGGCGATGTTGTAGCCGGCCGAGATGATCATGTCGTCGCTGCGCGAGCGGTAGAAGAAATAGCCGTCGGCGTCCATTTCGTAGGCGTCGCCGGTCAGGTTCCAGCCGTCCAGCACATACTCCTTCTGGCGCGCGTCGGCCAGGTAGCGGCAGCCGGTCGGCCCCTTCACGGCGAGGCGGCCGATGACGCCGGGGCCGACCGGCTTGCCGTCGCGCCCCAGCACGCAGGCCTGGTAGCCGGGAATCGGCTTGCCGGTGGCGCCGCGGCGGATGCGCGCGCCGGCCGCCGAGATGAAGATGTGCAGCAGTTCGGTCGCGCCTATGCCGTCTATCATCTGCAGGCCGGTGGCGGCCTGCCAGCTGTCGCGCGTGGCCAGCGGCAGCGCCTCGCCGGCCGAGACGCTGGTGCGCAGGCTGCGCAGATCATAGCCGGCGGCCAGCGGCGCCATCTGGCGGTAGAAGGTCGGCGCGGTGAAGACCACGCTGGCGCGGTAGTCCTGGATGGCCGCCAGCAGCGTGGCGGGAGTGAGTTTCTCCAGCAGCACGGCGGCCGCGCCCACGCGCAGCGGGAACAGCAGCAGGCCGCCCAGGCCGAAGGTGAAGGCCAGCGGCGGCGTGCCGATGAAGATGTCGTCGGCGCGCGACTCCAGCGTCGAGCGCGGGAAGCAGTCGCAGATGATCAGCAGGTCGCGGTGGAAGTGCATGGTGCCCTTGGGGACGCCGGTGGTGCCCGAGGTGAAGCTGATCAGGCAGACGTCGTCGGCGGCCGTGTCGACGGCGACGAAGGGATCGTCGTGGGCCGCCATGCGCGCCTCCAGCGAGCCGGCGGCGCCGGCGGCGTCGTTGAACCACAGCGTCGGCGGCGCTTCCGCCAGGGCGTCGATTTCGCCGCGCAGGCCGGCCGCGCACAGCACGGCGTTCACCTGCGCCTTGGCGAGGATGGCGCCGAGTTCCTTGGCGCGCAGCAGCGGCATGCTCGGCACGGCGATGCAGCCGGCCTTGAGCACGGCCAGCAGGGCCGCCGCCATCATCGGGTTGTTGGCGCCGCGCAGCAGCACGCGGTTGCCGGGCACCAGGCCCATGTCGCGCCGCAGCACGTGGGCGATGCGGTCGACCCTGTCCTGCAGTTCGGCGTAGGTCCAGCGCGCGCCCTCGGCGTAGATGGCGACGCGCCCCCCGCCGCCCTTCGCCACGGCGGCGTCCAGCAGCGCGGCGACGCAGTTCAGCCGCGCCGGGTAGTGCAGCGACGGCAGATCGAAGCGCAGCTCCGGCCACAACTCCGGCGGCGGCAGGTTCTGCCGGGCGAATTGGTCGGTGTGCGCGGTGAAAGCGGGTTCTGCGGCAGTCGGTCTGGTCATGGTCGCCCTGTGCTTGGATGGTCGTGTCGTATCAGCCTGCGAGCGGATACTTTAAACCTAAACTATCCAAACAGCAAGCGCTCAACGGCGCCGACATGGCGCTGGCGCAAAGCCATCGGCTGCGCGCCGGGCCGCTGGCGCGGCTCAGACGGGCGGCGCGTGGCGGCGCACCAGCGCCGCCTGGTGGACGACGGCGCGCACCACGTCGGCCAGCACCGGCTGCAGCGCTTCGCTGCGCAGGGCGCCCGGCGCGAAGCTGCCCAGCGCCGCCGCCGCGCCGTTCAGGCCCAGCGTGGCGCAACCCAATTGCAGGCGGTCGACCGTGGCGCGCGCCTCGTCCTGCTCGCCGCGCGCCATCAGCGCGTCGAGCGCGCCGCTGGCCGCCGTCAACTGGCTCTGGAAGCCGGCCAGGTAAACCAGCAGGCGCGCGCCGTTGATGCCCAGGCGCTGCTCGGTCTCGCGCGGCGCTTCGGCCAGGTGCGCGTAGCCGTCGCCGTCCTGGTCAAGGTAGGCGCCCAGGTGCAGGCGCACCTGGTCGGCCTGGAAGGGCTTGACGATGTAGCCGGCCGCGCCGGACTGGGTGGCGTGCTGCACGGTGTCGCGGTCGGTGGCCGAGGACACCAGCACCAGCGGCATGGCGCTCAGCGCGGCGTCGCCCTTGACGCGCCGCAGCAGCTCCATGCCGGACAGACGCGGCATGCGCAGGTCGCAGAAGCAGATCGCCGGGCGCAAGCCGTTCTCCAGTTGCTCCCAGGCGTCGGCGCCGTCCTCCGCCTCGACGATGTCGAATGTGCCGCAGCTGTCGATCAGGTGCATCAACACCATGCGCGACACCACATCGTCGTCCACCACCAATACTTTCATGCCATTCTCCATGCAACGCCGCGCTCGGCGGGGACGATACTTGCTTTTAAGTGAAGCATTATAACCACGCCGGCGCGCCGTTCGCCTGGCCGCGCGGACTTTCTAACGGATCGCCGCGAGCAGCCCGCGCAGGCGCGGCATGGCGGCGCGCAGCGGCGCCCAGGCGCCGGCGTCGGCCGCCTCCTCCAGCTCGCCGCACAGCAGGTGCAGCTCGATTTCGTCCAGGTAGGCGGCGCTGCCCTTGAGGCCGTGCAGCAGGCGCCCGGCGCCCTCGCTGTCGGCCGCCTCCAGCGCCGCGTCGAGCTGGCCGAGGCGGCCGTCGACGTCGGCGGCGAAGGCGTCGCGCAGGCGCCGCTTCAACTCGCCGCCCGGCGCCGGCGCGGCCGCCACGCCGAACATGGCGTCCAGCTCCGGCAGCGAGGGCGCCGCGGCGCCGCGCGACGGCATCAGCGGCAGCATGAAGCCGCGCTGCAACTGGCGCTCGATGGCGCGGCCGAGCTGGAAGTGCAGCGCCGCCTCGTCGATCGGCTTGGTCAGGAAATCGTCCATGCCGGCCGCCAGATAGCGGCTGCGGTCCTCCTCGCTGGCGTTGGCGGTGAGCGCGATGATCATCATCTCCTGGTCGCGCACCGGCGCCTCGGCCGGGCCGCCGGCGCGGATCAGGCGCGTCGCGCTGGCGCCGTCCATCTCCGGCATGCGCCCGTCCATCAGGATCAGGTCGTAGCGGGTGCGCGCGCAGGCGGCCACCGCCAGGGCGCCGTTGCCGACCACTTCGACGCGGTGGCCCAGGTCCTCGAGCATGACGCGGATGATGATCTGGTTGGTCGGGAAATCCTCGGCGCACAGCACGCGCAACTGGTGGCTGTGCGGCGCGCGCGCCACCTGCGGCAGCAGCGGCGGCGCCACGCCGTCGGCCAGCGGCACGACGAAACTGAAGGTGCTGCCGACGCCGGGCACGCTTTCGGCCGTGATCTGGCCGTCCATCAGCTCGATCAGCTGGCGGCAGATGGCCAGCCCCAGGCCGGTGCCGCCGTAGCGCCGCGTGGTCGTGCTGTCGGCCTGCTCGAACTGCTGGAACAGGCGCGGCAGCGCGTCCTGGTCGATGCCGATGCCGGAGTCGCGCACGCTGAAGCGGATCAGGTTGACGCCGCGCCCGCCCGGTCCGCCGGCGCTGCCGGCGCGCTCGACGCGCACCTCGACGGCGCCGCTCTGGGTGAACTTGAAGGCGTTGCCGACCAGGTTCACCAGCACCTGGCGCAGGCGCGTCGGGTCGCCCACCACGAAGGTCGGCAGGTCGGGCGCGAAGTCGATGGCGAAACCGACGCTGCGCGCCGCCGCCTGCTCCTCGAACAGGCTGACGACGTTCTCGATGGCGGCGGCGAGGGCGAAGTCGATGTTCTCGATGCTCAGCTTGCCGGCCTCGATCTTCGAGAAATCGAGCAGGTCGTTGATGATCGCCAGCAGCGACTGGGCGTTGGCCTGGCCGCGCAGGATCTGCTCGCGCGTCAAGTCGTGCAGCAGCTTGTCGCGCAGCGCGAAGCCGAGCATGCCGATCACGCCGGCCAGCGGCGTGCGCATCTCGTGGCTCATGTTGGCGAGGAATTCGGACTTCTGCCGCGTCGCGTCCTCGGCCTTGCGCTTGGCCTGGCGCAGGCGCTCGTCGTTCTCCTGCAGCGCGCGGTTGGCCAGCGCCAGCTCGCCCGACTGCAGGCGCACCTGCTGCTCGCGCTCCTGCAGCAGGCGGTTCTTGCTCTCCACTTCGGCGGTGCGCAGCGAGACCTGCCGCTCCAGCCTGCCCTTCTGCTCGCGCAGGCCGCGCATGCGCGCCCGGTAGGCGGCGAAGCCGGCGCCCAGCAGCGCCAGCGCCAGCAGGGCGCGGAACCACCAGGTCTTCCAGTACGGCGGCAGGATGGTGATGGCCAGCGTGGCGCCCTCCTCGTTCCACAGGCCGTCCTTGTTGGCGGCCTTGACGCGGAACACGTAGCGGCCCGGATCGAGGTTGGTGTAGGTGGCGAAGCGCTTGCTGGCGTCGGTGGCGACCCAGTCGCTGTCGAAGCCCTCGAGGCGGTAGGCGAAGCGGTTGCGCTGCGGCGCGGCGTAATGCAGGGCGGCGAACTCCAGCGAGAAGACGGCGTCGGCGGCGCCCAGGGTCAGCGCGCTGGCCTTTTCGATCGGCCCGGACAGCACGCGCGGATAGGCGCCGCGGCCCGCCTCGACGCTCTGGTTGAGGATCTGGAAGGCGGTGATGGCCACCGGCGGCGCCACGCCGTTGCTGTGGATGGCGCCCGGCGCGAAGCCGGTGATGCCGTTGAAGCCGCCGAAATACAGGCTGCCGTCCGGCGCGCTCAGGGCCGCGCCGTCGAAGAAGGCGCCCTCGACGGTGCCGTCGGAGCTGTCGAAGTTGCGGAAGCGGCCGCTGGCCGGGTCGAGGTGGCTGATGCCGCTGTTGGTGCTCAACCACAGGCCGCCGGCGGCGTCGCCGAGGATGCTGGCGACGGCGTCGTCGGCCATGCCGTCGCGGCGCAGGTAGCGGCGGAAGCGCGCCACGCCGTCGGCGCCGAACTCCATCTTGTTCAGGCCGTAGGCGGTGCCGACCCACAGGCCGCCCTGGCGGTCCTCGTGCAGATAGTGCACCTCGTCGTGGCTGAGGCTGGAGGGGTCCTTCGGGTCGTGGCGGAAATGGCGGAAGCGGCCGGTCTTGCGGTCGAGCAGATCGAGGCCGTTGAAGGTGCCCACCCAGAGCCGCCCGGCGCGGTCCTCGAGCACCGGGCGCACCACGTTGTCGGCCAGGCTGGCGCTGTCGGCCGGGTCGTGGCGGTAGGTCTGGAAGGCGCGCGTTTCCGGGTCGAGCCGGTGCAGGCCGCCGCGCGAGGCGATCCACAACATGCCGGCGCGGTCGCCGACGATGCCGCGCACGATGTCGCTGGCGGCGTCGCCGCGGGCGAACCAGATCGTGCTGTAGCGCTCGCCGGCGGTGTCGAAGCGGTGCAGGCCGGTGCGCCCGCCCACCCACAGCGCGTCGCCCTTGCCGCGCCACAGCGCCGTCACCTGGTCGTCGCGCAGGTTGGCCGGCACGTCGGGATTCAGGCCGAAGACGCGCGCCACGCCGCTGGCCGGGTCGTACAGGTTCAAGCCGTTGTTGGTGCCGACCCAGATGCGCCCGGCGCCGCCGTCGGCGATGGCGCGCACCTTGTTGTCGGACAGGGAATGGGGATTGTCGGCCGCCTTGGCCAGGCGCGCGAAGCCGCCGCTGCCCAGGTCGACCCGGCTCACGCCGCTGTACCAGGTGCCGACCCAGAAGGTGCCGACGCGGTCGCGGAACAGCGCCGAGACCTGGTTGTCGGCGATGCTGTGCTTGTCGCTGTCGAGGTGGCGGTACTGGGCGAAGTGTCCGCTTTCGGGCAACCAGCGGTAGACGCCGTCGGCGTTGCTGCCGACCCAGATGTTGTCCTCGGCGTCCTGGTAGAGCGCGCCGATGCGGCCGTCCTGCAGGCCCTCCTTCTGGCCCAGGCGGGCGCGCGCGGCGGGCGCGCCGGGCGCCTCGCCGTCCAGGCGCCAGCGCTCCACGCCGGCCAGGCTGCCGATCCACAGGTTCTGCGCCGCGTCCACCAGCAGCGCCTGCACCGAATTGTATTTCGAGGCCGGCGCGGCGTCGAGGCTGAAGTGCCGGAAGCGCGTCGCGCCCGGCGCCAGCATGTCCAGGCCGCTGGCCGAACCGATCCACAGGCGCCCGGCCTTGTCGCGCGCCAGCGCGTTCAGGGCGTCGTCGCCCAGGCTGCCCGGCTGGCCGGGCTCGTGGTGCCAGACCGTGAAGCGGCCGCTGAGCGGATCGAAATGCTGCAGGCCGTCGGAGGTGGCGATCCACAGGCCGCCGGCGCCGTCGTCGAGGATGGCGCGCACGTGGCGGTTGCCGTTGCCGCGCTTGCCCGACTCGCGCGGCAGGTAGTGCACGAAGCCGCGGCTGGCCGGGTCGTAGCGATCCAGGCCGCCGTCGGTGCCCACCCACAGCCGGCCGGACGGGTCGACGTGCAGCACGCGCACCCAGTCGGCGGCCAGGCTGGCGCTGTCGGCGCCGTTGCTCTTGTAGGTGGTGACGCGGTAGCCGTCGTAGCGGCTCAGGCCGGCCTGGCTGCCGAACCACATGAAGCCCTGGCTGTCCTGGGCGATCGAGAGCACCGTCTCCTGCGCCAGGCCGTGTTCCACGTTGAGCTGTTCGAAGCGCAGGGTGCGCGCCGGCGCGGCGCCGGCCGACGCCGCCGCGAACGCGCACAGCAGCAGGCACAGCGGCACCAGGCGGGCGCGTAGACGGCGGAAAAACAGCACAAGCATCCTGTCGGGAAAAGGTGGAAAGGGGGCCGCGGTGGGCCGCTCAGGAGGCGAAAAACGCCAGCACGTCGTCCTTGCGGGCGTGCGTGTCGCGCTGGCCCAGGCGGATCAACTCGCAAGTATATGTCGATTCGAACAATAAGTACGAGGCCAGCGCCGCGCCGCGCGCCTCGGCCGCGCCTATGCCCGAGAGCATGGTGCGGATCGGCCGCGGCAAACTGGCGATGTGCCGGCTGGCGATCGAGTCCAGGCGCTCGGAGGGCGCGATCACCAGCAGTTCGACCGGCTTGAGCGGCGTGCGCACGAGCAGTTCCTCGGGCAGCATCGACAGCGTCAGATTGATGCGGTTCAGGCGCTCGATGTCGACGGCCAGGCCGTCGAGGAAGATCGAGGACATGGCGTGGCCGGCGATCTGCGCCAGGCTGGGATAGCGGGCCGACTCGCTGGCGTCGCGCGCCGGCTCGGTCAGGCGGCCGGCGCCGACCACCAGCACCTTGCTCGCGCCCAGGTGGATGGCCGGCGAGATCGGCGCCAGCTGGCGCATCGAACCGTCGCCGCAGTATTCGCGGTGGCCGCCGATGAACAGCGGCACGGCCGGAAAGATGAAGGGAATCGCCGCCGACGCCAGCAGGTGTTCGACGCCGATCTGGTCCTGCAGGGCCACGCGCTGGGTGCGTATCCACGGCGCGATGTCGGTGGCGGTCTGGTAGAAGGTCATGTGCTGGCCGCCGCTGTAGGAGGAGGCGGTGACGGCCAGCGCGTGCAGCAGGCCGTCGGACAGGGCCGCGTCCAGGCGCGGCAGGTCGAGCATGCGGTGCAGCAGGCTCACCAAAGGCGTGTTGTCGAGCAGCGAAACGGGCGGCGCGGCGCGCCATTTGCGCAGCAGCCAGCCGAAGGAGAGCAGCGACAACCAGCGCGCGCCGGAACGGATCACGCCCAGCGAATCGGCGCGGTAGACCTGCTCGACCTCGATGTGCTGCCAGACGTCGAGCAGTTTTTGCACGCCCTCGCCGAAATTGTCGGCGCGGCAGGCCAGCGCGGTGGCGTTGATGGCGCCGGCCGAGGTGCCGCAGATGATGTCGAAGGGGTTGCGCGCCGGTGGCCAGCCCGCCTCCCAGAGGATTTCCGAGACCGCCTGCAGCACGCCGACCTGGTAGGCGGCGCGGGCGCCGCCGCCGGTCAGGATCAAGCCCGTTTTCTTTTGAGTTCCCATGCGGCAAAGATTAGCAGGGTCTGCGCCCTTTGTGGGCGGATGTTGCGCGAGAAGTTGCGGCGCCGGCCGCGTCGGCGGACCGTTGCCGGCCGCTAGTCGCCGCGCACGCTGCCCTCGCGGCGCGGGTCGGCGCCGCCGAACCAACCGTCGCGCCCGTGCGCCGTGACGCGCATGATGCCCTGCACGCCCGAGGTCTGGTCGAACACGCGCACCTCGTGGCCGCGCGCCTCGAGCGCCTCGATCAACTCCGGCGTGGCGCGCCCCGCCTCCAGCTCGGTGGGGCCGTTGCGGCTGCCGAAATTGGGCAGGTTGATGGCCTGCTGCACGTTCAAGCCCCAGTCCAGCGTCCCCACCAGGGTCTTGGCGACGTAGTTGATGATGGCCGAGCCACCCGGCGCGCCGGTCGCCAGCAGCAGTTTGCGGCTGCCCTTGTCGAACACCAGCGTCGGCGCCATCGCGCTGCGCGGGCGCTTGCCGGGCTGGACCCGGTTGGCGATCGGGCCGTCGGCGTCGCGCGAGGCGAAGGAAAAATCGGTCAGCTGATTATTCAGCAGGAAGCCGTCGACCATCTGGCGCGAGCCGAAGGCGTCCTCCACCGAGGTGGTCATCGACAGGCCGGCGCCGTAGCGGTCGACCACCGCCAGGTGCGAGGTCGAGGGCCGCTCGATGGCCGCGTCGGCGCCCCACGCGACGGCCATGCCGGGCGGCGTGCCGGCGCTGGCGCGGCCCATCGAACGGGCGCCGATCAGGGCGGCGCGGCGCGCCAGATAGCCCTTGTCGAGCATGGCGGCGACGCCGCCGCCCGGCAGCGGCACGAAGTCGGTGTCGGCGACGTAGCGGTTGCGGTCGGCGAAGGCCAGCCGGCCCGCCTCGGAGAACAGGTGTATGGCCTCGGCGCCGACCACGCCGTCGAGCGGCGCGTGGTCGGCGATGTCGGTCACCTCGAGGATGCCCAGCATCTGCCCGACGGCGATGCCGCCCGAGGACGGCGGCGGCATGCCGCAGACGGTCCAGCGGCGGTAGTCGCTGCAGACGGGATCGCGCCGCTTGGGGCGGTAGCCGGCCAGGTCTTGCGCCGTCAGCGTGCCCGGATTGTCGGCGTGGCCGGCCACCTTGGCGGCGATGTCGGCGGCGATGCGGCCGGTGTAGAAGGCGTCCGCGCCGCCCCGGGCGACGGCGCGCAGGGTGCGCGCCAGCGCGGGGTTTTTCAGCACATGGCCGACCGGCCAGGCCTGCCCCTGCGGGTCGTAGAAATAGGCGGCGGCGAGCGGGTCGCGGCGCAGGTACCGCTCGGCGCGCAGCAGGGTGTTCAGGCGCACGCTGACGGGGAAACCGCCTTCGGCCAGCTTCAGGGCCGGGCCGAACAGGCTCGCCCAGGCCAGCCTGCCGTGCTCGCGGTGCGCCATCTCCAGCATGCGCAGCACGCCCGGCGCGCCCACCGAGCGGCCGCCGACGACGCCGGTCTCGCGCGACACCGGCGTGCCGTCGGCGTTCTGGAACAGCGCCTCGGTGGCGGCGGCCGGCGCCGTCTCGCGGCCGTCGTAGGATTGCACGCGGCGGCCGTCGAAATACATCAGGAAGGCGCCCCCGCCCAGGCCCGACGATTGCGGTTCGACCAGGGCCAGCACGAGTTGCGTGGCGATGGCCGCGTCGATCGCCGCGCCGCCCTGCTTGAGCATACGGTAGCCGGCGTCGGCGGCCAGCGGATTGGCCGCCGCCACCATGAATTTTTTGGCGCTCCAGCCGGCCTTGGCGGCGTAGCCGGAGGCGATTTCCGGCGCCCGCGGCGCGTCCAGGCCGTGGGCCGGCGCGGCGGCCAGCAGCGCGGCGCCGAGCGCCAGGATCTTCATCGTGTACATGCCTTCTCCCAAAAAAACGGGCGCGCTGGGCATCTGCCCGCGCGCCCGAGAATCCGGCATCGTACCCGAAATCAGCCCAAGGTTTATTTCGGCTGCATGCGGATGGCGCCGTCGAGGCGGATCGATTCGCCGTTCAGCATGACGTTTTCGATGATCGCCTTGACCAGATGGGCGTATTCGTCCGGCTTGCCGAGGCGGGAAGGGAAAGGCACCATCTTGCCGAGCGCGTCCTGCACCTCGGCCGGCATGCCCAGCAACATGGGCGTCTCGAAGATGCCGGGGGCGACGGTCATCACGCGGATGCCGCTGCGCGCCAGGTCGCGCGCCATCGGCAGCGTCAGGCCGACCACGGCCGCTTTCGAGGAGGCGTAGGCGGCTTGGCCGATCTGCCCGTCATAGGCGGCCACGGAGGCCGTGTTGACGATGATGCCGCGCTCGCCCTGTTCGGTGGCGGCCGTCTTGCCCATCGCGTCGGCGGCCAGGCGCGCCATATTGAAGGTGCCGACCAGATTGATGTTGACGGTGCGTTGGAAGATTTCCAGCGGATGCGGGCCGTCCTTGCCGACCGTCTTCACGGCCGGCGCGACGCCGGCGCAGTTGATCAGGCCGCGCAGGGTGCCCAGCGCGACGGCGGCGGCGACGACGGCCAGGCCGTCCGCTTCCGAGGTCACGTCGCACTTGACGAACTCGCCCTTCAATTCCGCCGCCAGCTTGGTGCCGGCTTCGACCTGCACGTCGGCCAGCACGACCTTGCCGCCGGCCGCCGCCAGCATGCGCGCGGTGGCCGCGCCCAGGCCCGAGGCGCCGCCGGTGATGATGAATACATTGTCTTGAATCTGCATGGAAATCCTCCGTCGAAAGTGAAAATGATGCGCGCCGCCTGTGCCGGCGGTCTGTCGGACGCGGGCCCGGCGCATTTGCCGTTTACGTAAACGTCAAGTAGCGGCAATTGTAGCGAATTTTGCGGTCGAACAGAGAAAAACCGGGAAATGAAGGGACGGGAAACTCAAAAACACTGCAGCCAGACGCCATTCCTGTTGCACAGGCGGCCGTTCGGGTCCAGCGTGGCGTTGCCGACGCCGCCCTCGTGGCGCACGCCGGCGGCGTCGCGGCAACCGCCGCTGTCGCAACTGTTGACGCTCAAGGGCCGGCTGGGCGCGGCGGCGGCAATGGAAGCGGCGC
>JANXSQ010000051.1 GCA_025356595.1 Janthinobacterium sp.
CGCGCACGCCCTGCTCCTGCTGGTCTGCGCGGCGCTGCTGGTGTTCCTGCTGATGCCGGTGCTGACCATCCTCGTCAAAAGCGTGCAGGACAGGGACGGCGCCTTTGTCGGCCTGCGCCAGTTCATCGCCTACATGGCCACGCCGGCGCTGCAACGCTCGGTGCTCAACACCCTCTTCGTCGCCGGCGCCGTCACGGCCCTGGTGATTCCGGCCGCCTTCCTGTTCGCCTACGCGCTGACGCGCAGCATGATGCCGGGCAAGGCGCTGTTCCGCACCCTGGCGCTGATCCCCATCCTGGCGCCGTCGCTGCTGGCCGCCATTTCCTTCATCCAATGGTTCGGCAACCAGGGCGTGCTGAAGGCGATGCTGGGCGGGACCTCCATCTACGGCCCGCTCGGCATCGTGCTCGCGAATGCTACGGCGTCTTTCCGCACGCGCTGATGATACTCATCGCCGCGCTGGCGATGGCCGACGGGCGCCTCTACGAAGTGGCCGCCTCGCTCGGCACCAGCCCGCTGCGGCGCTTCTTCACGATCACGCTGCCGGGCGCCAAATACGGCCTGATCAGCGCGGCGCTGGTCGTCTTCACCTATACCGTCAACGACTTCGGCGTGCCGAAGGTCATCGGCGGCAATTTCAACGTCCTCGCCATCGACGTCTACAAACTGGTGATCGGCCAGCAGGACTTCAACCGCGGCGCCGTGGTCGGCGTGCTGCTGCTGATCCCGGCGCTGGCCGCCTTCGCCATCGACTACATCATCCGCGGCAAACTGCAGGCGCAGCTGTGCGCGCGCGCCGTCGCCTTCGCGCCGAAGAAACGCCCGCTCTACGACGGCCTGATGCTCCTCTACTGCGCGCTGGTCTGCCTGTGCCTGCTGGCCGTGCTGGGCATGGCGGTCTACACCTCCTTCATCAAGCTGTGGCCCTACGATTTGTCGCCCAGCCTGCGCCATTACTACTTCGGCCTGCTCGAAGGCGGCATCCTGCCGTCCTACTTCAACAGCGTCCGGCTGGCGCTGTGGGTGGTCGTGTGCGGAATCGCGCTGGTCTTCGGCGGCGCCTACCTGAGCGAGAAGACGCGCGGCATGAACGGCCTGCGTCCTGTGATCCGCCTGCTGGCCGTGCTGCCGATGGGCGTGCCGGGACTGGTGCTGGGACTCGGCTACATCCTGTTCTTCAACCATCCGGCCAATCCGCTCAACTTCATGTACCACGGCATGGGCATCCTGGTGGCCTCGACGGTGATCCACTACTACACCTCCAGCCACCTGACCGCCGTCACCGCGCTGAAAGCCATCGACGATGAATTCGAAGCCGTCTCCGCCTCGCTGAAGGTGCCGTTCTACAAAACCTTCTTCCGCGTCACCGTGCCGGTGTGCCTGCCCGCCATCCTCGACGTCGGCCGCTACCTGTTCCTGAACGCCATGACCACCATCTCGGCGGTGGTGTTCCTGTATTCGCCCGACACCACCCTGGCCTCGGTGGCGATCCTGAACCTGGAGGAAGCCGGCGAGATCGGCCCGGCGGCGGCGATGGCCACCCTGATCGTGCTGACCTCGATCTCCGCCTGCCTGCTGTACGCCCTGCTCACCCGGATGCTCCTGTCGCGCACCCAGGCCTGGCGCCGCCGCGCTTGAGCATTTCCAATAATTTGCCGCCACCAAGGAAAAACACCATGCATCCAGTAAACCGCGACCCCATCCTGCTGACCCCGGGACCCTTGACCACCAGCCTGCACACCAAGACCGCCATGCTGCGCGACTGGGGCTCATGGGACGCCTCCTTCAACGCCATCACGGCGCAGATACGCGCCCGCCTGCTCGCCATCGTCAACGGCCACGACTCGCACGTCTGCGTCCCCATGCAAGGCAGCGGCACCTTCTCCATCGAGGCGGCGGTGCACACCCTGCTGCCGCGCGACGGCCACATGCTGGTGCTGATCAACGGCGCCTACGGCAAGCGCATGGCGCGCATGGTCGCCATGATGGGGCGCCGCGTCTCCGTCTTCGAGACCGGCGAGGAGCGGCCGATCGCCGCGCGCGACGTCGAACGCCTGCTGCGCGCGGACCCGAGCATCAGCCACGTCGGCCTGATCCACTGCGAGACCAGCACCGGCATCCTGAATCCGCTGGCGGCGATCGCCGCCGTCGTCGCCGCCGAGGGCCGCGCTCTGATCGTCGACGCCATGAGCTCCTTCGGCGCGCTGCCCATCGACGCGCGGGAAATCCCCTTCGACGCGCTGATCGCCGCCAGCGGCAAGTGCATCGAAGGTCCGCCGGGCATGGGCTTCGTCCTGGTGCGCAAGAGCGCGCTGGAAGGCAGCGCAGGCAATTCGCAGTCGCTCTCGCTCGACCTGCACGAGCAGTGGTCGTACATGGAACAGACCACGCAATGGCGCTTCACGCCGCCCACCCATGTCGTGGCCGGCTTCCACGCCGCCCTGGAACAGTTCGTCGCCGAAGGCGGCCAGCCCGCCCGCCTGGCCCGCTACACCGGAAACTACCAGGCGCTGATGGCCGGCACGGCGCAACTCGGCCTGGCGCCCTTCCTCGATGCCGCCGTCCAGGCGCCCATCATCGTCACGCTCCACGCGCCGGCCGACGCGCGCTACAGCTTCACGGATTTCTATGCGCGCGTGCGCGACAAGGGCTTCATCCTGTATCCCGGCAAGCTGACCCGGGCCGAAACCTTCCGCGTCGGCTGCATAGGCGCGATCGGCGCGCAGGACATGCGCCTGGCGGTGCACGCCATGGGCGACGCGCTGCGCGAAATGGGCCTGTCGGCGCCGCCCGGCGCCTGACTTCGCGCGCCGCGCCGATAAATGTGTGCGGCGCACAACATTAATCATCCAAGCCCACGCTGCGCGGCGGCCAAGTCGTCTACACTTTCGCTATCCGCATTCACGGCCGGGGCGACCGCGCGTTTTTCGTAGTCCGACGATGCCCCGCCCGCCGTCCGCCAAGCCGGTGGCGGACGGCGCATCCGACTTCCGGCGATACGAAAAAAAGGACTTCGCACCATGGACCGCGCCACTCCGCATACCACCTTGCGCATCATCCGTCAGGAACACCACTGCCTGGCGGCCGTCATCAAGGCCATGCAGCATTTCACGCACCAGATCGCCGCAGGCGGCAAAGCACCCGACCTGAAGGTGTTCCGCGCCATGCTGCTGTACATCAGCGAATATCCCGAAAAAGTCCACCACCCCAAGGAAGACCACTTCCTGTTCGCGCCGCTGCGCCTGCGCACCCACGCCATCGACGACACCATCGCCGCGCTGGAGGTGCAGCACGCGCAGGGCGAGCGCATGGTGCGCGAGCTGGAGCACGCGCTGGCGCGCTATGAATTGATGGACGAAGCCTCCGGCCTGACCTTCTGCGCCCTGGTCGACCAGTACGCCGCCTTCTACTTCGAGCACATGACGCTGGAAGAGGACATCGTGCTGCCGGCCGCCGCCGCCCACCTGAGCGAGCAGGACTGGGCCGCCGCCGACGCCGCCTTCGCGACGAACCGCGATCCGCTGGTCGGCGCCGACCTCGGCGCCGACTTCGACCGCCTGTTCTCGCTGATCACCACGATCACCCCGGCCCCCATCGGTGTGGGGCCGGAAGTGGAGTAAACGGCGGCCCGGCCCGGACCTGCGCCGCTGCGGCTCAGCCCGGGCAGGCCCGGTAAGGCGCGCCCGGCGCGTCGGCCGCGCCGGACGTGCCCTGCCGGCGCATGAAAAACCACAGGCTTTCGCGCCGGTCGCCCGGCCGCGCGCCGCGCCAGGCCAGGCACCAGTCCGACGGCGCGATCGGCGCAAAATGCGGCGCCGCGCCGCCCTCGGCCAGCAGCAACTGGCAGCCGCGCCCCAGCGGCGAGGCCAGCGCCACGGTGCGGACATCCAGAAAATACTCCAGCATGGCGCGCTCGCTTTCGCCCACCTCCAGGCTGGCGATGCAGCCGTGGCGCGCCGGCATCACCGCGCCCAATCCGGCGAAGACGCCCCGATAGCTTTTCGCATGGTCGAGCCAGGGCAAGCACAGGCTGGCCAGCAGCGCCCAGCACAGGGCCAATCCGGCCACCCACTCCCATAGCGCCCTTTGCGCCGGCCAATAGCGCCGCCGCGCCAGCACAAGCGTCGCCAACGCCAGGACGGCGGCAAGGCCGAGCATCGCCGCGCGGGGCTGGGGCACAAAGGAGGCCGGCAGATACCGCGACAGCACGGGCAAGTCGGGCGCGGCGCCGCGCCACGCCATCCATGCGCCCACGCCGCCGATCAAGGCCGCGCAGCCGCCCAGCAAGAGCAGCGAAACACGCCGCCAGCACAGCTCGACCAGCGCCGGCAGGCGCACGCTGGCCGGGGCCGCCAGCAAGGCCAGCGGCGGCAACAGGGGCAAGGCGTAATTATCCCTGGCCGACGCGGCGCTCCACAACACCGCCACCATCGCACCCGACAGCATCAGCGCGACCTGGCACGGTTCTTCCGACAAGGCGCTGCGGCGGCGTTGCCAGAGCGTCAGGGCGGCCAGCGGCAGCGCCGGAAAAGTGAACCAGGGAATGGTGCGCAACCAAAAGAACTTGCTGTGCGCGGCACCGAGCAGCGGCACGGAAAAACCGGCGAAGCGGCCGATGTTGTTGAGCCATAGCCAATCCCAGAACAGCGTGGGCGACCGGGCGTACAACAGCGCCGGCCAGATCAGCAGCCAAGGCAGGGCCGCGACGGCCGCCACCCCGATCGCGTACAGGAAGTTGCGCCGCCGCCAGTCCCTGAAGCACACGGTCAGGGCCAGCAGGGTGAAACCGAGCACGCCGGGCGCGAACAAGCCCTTCGCCATGAAGCCCATGCCCATCCCGGTGCCCAGGATCAGGCCGCCCGGCAGCGGCCGGGCGCGCGCCAGCGCTACGCCGCACAGCGCCACGGCGAAACCGGCCAGTAGCGCGATGTCGGTCAGGATCACATGGGCGTGCTGCAACATTCCAAGGCAGGCGAGCAGGCACAGCACCGCCAGGGCGCCCTGTCCCCTGCCCCACCAGCGCCGCCCGAGCCAGGCGACGGCGCCGCAGGTGCAGAACATGAACAAGCCGGTGGCGAGCCGGGCGCCGTCGTGCACGGGGAGATAGGCGGAGAGCGCGCCGCCGCACAGCGCGGCGATCCAGTAATACAGGGGCGGCTTCTCCATGAACGCTTCGCCGGCCATCGTCGGCACCAGCCAATCGCCGGAGGCGAGCATGTGATGGACGATCGCGACGATATAGGTTTCGTCCTGTTTCCAGGGATCGTGGCCGATCAGGCCGGGCAAGAGATAGATGGCGACCATGGCGATGACGGCGCCCAGCGGCGCGACGGCCGGAATGGGCGCCGGCGCCGCCGCGTCGCGCCCGGCAGCGGCGCGCGGCGGCGGATCGGCTGGCGCGCCGAGGTCGAGGTTTCTTGGCATGGCGAGACGGATGCTTGGATTGGTCGGCGGGGCTGGACGGTCACGGCGCCCTCGCCCACCATACAAGCGAGCTTGGGCGCGGCTGGCGCGAAACCGCCGTCCTGTTGATCTGCGTCTATGGCGCAAGCGGCCATGACGCCGGGACGGCGCAATGCAAGCAAAAACAGGCAACCGGCCCCAGAGCCGACGGGCATGAAGCCGGTTGCCTGCCGCGCTGTCATTTTAACGCGGGAGGGCGCCGCCGTGTCGGCCCATCAAGTGCGGTTGATGGAAACGCCGCCGTCGACCAGCATGGCCGCGCCGGTCATGAAACTGGAGGCCTCGGACGCCAGGTACAGCACCGAGCGGGCGATCTCCTCCGGCGTGGCCAGGCGCTTGAGCGCATGCAGGCCCTCGACGAAGGCGCGCGCCTCGGCGCTGTCGGCCACGGCGCGCCCCATCGCCGTGTCGGTGCCGCCCGGCAGGATGGCGTTGACGCGTATCCCCGCCGCGCCGAACTCGGCGGCCAGCGCCTGGGTCAGGCCGACCACGCCCGCCTTGCTGGCCGCGTACGCCGCCATCTGCGGCATGCCCACCGTGTGGCCGACAAAACTCGAGGTGAACACGATGGAACCCCCGCCGCGCGCCAGCATGGCGGGAATCTGGTGCTTCGCGCCCAGGAAAGCGCTGTCCAGGTTGGACGCCATCGTGTCGCGCCAGCCGGCCAGCGCGACGTCGGGCGTCGGTCCCATCGCGCCCAGCGCGCCGGCGTTGTTGAAGGCGATGTCGAGGCCGCCGAAGCGCCCGACGGCGAGCTCCACCGCGGCCCTGGCGCAGCCCTCGTCGCCGACGTCGCCGACCAGGGCCACGGCGCCGGCGCCGCCCGCCGCCAGCTCGGCGACCAGCGCGTCGAGTTCCGCCCGGCGCCGCGCCACCAGGACCAGGCTGGCGCCCTGCCGCGCGAACAATTGCGCCGTCGCCCGGCCGATGCCGGAACTGGCGCCCGTGATGATGGCCACTTTGTTGATCAATGCTTGCATGTCCGCTCCCTTGGGATTGAGTTGAGGTAGGGACACGATACTGTGGCAAGGAAGAGACCGCCATCCGCTTCTTGCTATCGCATCAAGACCCCTCCCCGCGTTCCGGAAAGGCGCGCCGCTTGCGGTGGAACAGGCAAGAACTATACTGAATTGGGTACTTTCGCCCTTCTTCATTTGCCCTGCTCGCAAGGCATCAGGAGTAAATCATGACACGCAAATACATCGATTGCCGGGAATTCCCCAGCGAATCAAAGTGCACGGTGGCGATTGCCGCCGACAATGAAACGGAATTGCTCGACGCCGCGGTTGAGCACGCCGTCCGCGTTCACCACCACGAAGACAGCGCCGCACTGCGCACGCAACTTCGGCAAATGTTCAAGGATGGCAGTCCACCGGAATTTCCGCCTCAGGGCGCGGGCTCGTTCGCCTCGTCCGACAAGAAACCAGGGGCCCGCGCCTGAGAAACGCGCTGCCGGCGCCGGCAGGTTGCCGCGCCGACGTCGGCGGGGCGGCCCCCGGATCAGGGCGCGCCACGCCTTGAGCGGCGGCGCGCTTCCATCATCGGAATGCGGTTCGGACTAGGCCCACGACGCGGGATCGACGACGCCGATCGCTCGGAACGCCGGCCGGCAAAACAGATACCCCTGCATCAGGTCGATGCCGGCGCCGCGCAGGAAGTCGCGCTCGGCCACGGTTTCGATACCTTCGGCCAGGACCCGCACATTCAGCTCGGCGCAAATCGCCACGATGCCCTTGATGATGGCTTGCTTGGCTAAGTTGCTGTCGACGCCGCGCACCAGATCCATATCGATCTTGATGATGTCGGGTTGATACTCCGACAACAGGTTCAGGCCCGCATAGCCGGCGCCGAAGTCGTCGATCGCGGTGCGGAATCCGAAGCGCCGGTATTCGCGGAAGATGTTGACCAAGTGCGGGCGATCCTGGACTTGCTCGCCTTCGGTCACTTCGAAGATAATTTGCTCGATCGGGAATTGGTAGCGGCGCGCCGCATCGAAGGTGCTGCGTATGCACGCCGCGGGCTGGTACACCGCGTTCGGCAGGAAATTGATGGACAACAACTCCTTCATCCCCAGCGCGGCGGCGCCGCGGATCGCCTGCACGCGACAGGCTTGGTCGAAGGAATAGCGGTTCGCTTCCGTCACCTGCGACAGCACCGAATAGGCCGACTCGCCGTTCGGCCCGCGCACCAGGGCCTCATGCGCATAGATCGCGCGTTGGCTCAATTCAACGATGGGCTGGTAGGCGAAGAAGAAATCAAACCCCAGTTCGCTCGCTTGCTTGCACTGCACGCAGCCTGGGACGGCCTGAGTCGTATCGTTACTGGATGGTGTCAGAGACATTCGAGCGTATCTTTATGCAGAGTCTGTTCGGAACTCCAGTTTTAACACACTCCACGGCGGCCCGCACCCGCTACCGCCATCCCTTGCGATGAAAACCGCGCCGGCCGCCACATCCCTCGACGGCGCGCGCGCCCCGGTCGTTACGCGCTGGTTTTCAAGCGGCGGAATGCGCTGCCGTGGCGGGGGCACAAAAATGCGCGTCCCGGCGTGGCGCTGTGGCATCATGGGTGCGCCACCGTCATTTCCTGGCGGGCGAAGCCGCACGCCCCGTGCCGCGGAACGGAGCGCAACATGCCTTCATTCAAGTTTAGCCCGACCTTGCCGCGCCGCGCCGTGTTCGCCTGCGCCGTCGCCCGCCTTTCGTCCCCGCATGCGGCGCGCGGGGCCGGCAGCCGCCTGACGCGCTGCGCCGGGCGGACGTGGTGAGCGTGCGCCGGCCCGCCCCGGCGGAACCAGCCGCCATCGCCGCGCCGCCGCCGGCGGACACGCCGCGCCGGGCGGCGGCGACCACGGCGCCGTCCCGGTCCGCCGCGCTCGACGCGGGCCTCATCGAACTCGCGGCGCGCAACGATCTCGACCTTGTCGGCGCGCTGGCGCGTTTTTGCGGCCGGCTGCCGCTGTACCGCGCCGCCCTCCAGCAATTCGCGCGCGACAGCGCGGAGGCCGCCCCGCGCCTGCCCGTCCTGCTCGAGGCCGGCCAGCGCACACCCTTGACGCATCTGCTGCACACACTGCGCGGCACCGCCGCCACCGTCGGCGCCGACGCTTTGGCGGCGTTGGCGGCACAGGCCGAAGAGGCGCTTCGGCGCGACGCCACGAGCGCCGAGCTGACCGGGCGGATGGCGCTCCTGGCGGCGCTGCTGCCGCGCCACGCCGCGTCGAGCGCGTCCATCGCGGCGCTGCTGGACGCGGCCGGGCCCGCCGGCTTGTCGGCGCCGGCCGCGCCGCCGGCC
>JANXSQ010000072.1 GCA_025356595.1 Janthinobacterium sp.
CCTCGATAATGCGCACCACATCAAGGGCCTGAAGATCAAACAGCATCGCATAAAGCGGGTGCGAAGGCTTGAAGACACGATCAGCAAATTCCTGTGCTTCCTTAACCAGCTTCTCACCTTCGAGGCCGTCGAGCTTGCCAAGGCCAGCGCTTGTCGCTTCGTCGAACAAGGTTAGGCCGCGAGCGTGAAGATCATCCTTGAAGAACAGTTCATAGACGAAACCGTTAAGGAGTTGTTCAAGGCGTGGATCGGCTGAGCCAGCAACTATCGCTTTGACAGCACCTTCAATCATTGCCCGCGTGCCGTCCGCGCACGAAGGTATAGGAACCGCTGCAACGTACATCGGTTTAAACTCGTAATAGCCACCTTGTTTGCTGGCAAATAATTGTTGGGTTAGCCACCATGAGACTGTTGAATTGAGAATTGCGAGTAAGTAGGCCCAATGCTCACTAACAATAATACTTGTTTTATCGTTGCTATAATAGCCCGTTAGGTCGGGCGCATAGTCAACCTTGTTCTGAATCGCAGGAACAATAATCTTCGGCTCCTCGAAGGCTTCCCAATAGGCAATGTTGTCCTGAATATCATACCATTTGTAAGAACCAGCTTTGCGCCCTTTCCACTCGCCGTCCTTATCTTCATCCCAGTTTTCAGGCTTTGGTTCCAAGCTATCACGATAGACTGAGAGATGCCTTTTAATTGCTGGATATCGGTCAATCTCCAAACCTCGCCGGGTAAAAATCAACCACAAATCCTGTGGCTCCACGCGCCAGCGTTTGATGTCACGGCCCCTTAGGAATGGCTTGATGATGGCGCGCGAGCTTTCATGCTCTGCAATCAATCGGTCTTTGGTGGGGCCATCAATCACGAAGGCATCATTGAAGCCTGTCAGAATTCCGCGATAAAAGCGCCCCTCGACATATTCGCCCAAGGGCTTGCCTGCGGCGCGAATGCGCTCCAGCAAGGCGCGCTTGGCATGGGGTTCCAATTGCCAGCCGGTTGGGCTCAAGGCTTTTTGCGGCATATCAAAAGCCAAGGTTTTCATCAGCTCTGGGAAGGTTTCAACCTCGTCTCGCTCTTTTTCCTGCGGCCAGTTCATCACGCGCAGCACATCACCATTTTGTGCGCCTGCTTCTGGCTTCAAGCGCCGCGTGGCCACCAGAATTGTGGGGTAAGCAATCGCATCAAACACTTCAGCATCACCAAAATCAATCACGGTTTTAATCTGGGCTTGGCGGTTTATCCAGCCGCGCAAGCGCTCACCATATTTGGCGCGATACCATTTATTCGAAGTGATAAACGAAAACGCGCCACCCGGGTTGAGCAGTTCAATGGAGCGCTGAATGAAATAAATATAAAGGTCTGCCGTACCGCTATAACCACCTAACGGAGTTCCTCGGGTGTCTTTTTTCCCATAAATAGTTTCAAGATCTACCTTGAACCCTTTGTAAAGATCATCGATCTTTTCCTGCCTCACATAAGGCGGATTGCCGATTGTTATGTCAAACTTTTCAGTGAGGCCAAACATCCATTCTGGATCAAAAAAGGGAGCATAATCGTTCTGATCAAACTGGTCCCACGCCGCCATTTTTTTGGCATCGCGCTCGGGCAGACTGCGATCTGTTTTCAACAATTCCGCCAGCTCATCACGCAAGCGATTGATATCATCCCGCCTTGCGCGCTTGGTCTTTGCTGTGCGCGCGCCGAAATAACGCGCCTGCATGGCGCTGAGCTGTTGTTCCTTCACCTCAATGGTTTTGTTGCGGAACAGATCATCAGTTTTGGGGCGCTCAATCGGGATCAGGCTGTTGGCCGCCACCAGTTTTGTTTCAAGATTGGGGAGTGCTGTGACGTTTTTATTTTCAGCATTAATGTCAATTTTCTGGCTCACCACCAGCGAGATGAAAAAACGCAGCTTGGCAATTTGCACGGCGATGGGCTGAATATCCACGCCATAAATACACTTGTCGATCAGATAAAGTTTGCGGGCATAATCGGCATGGTTGGCATCGGAAAAATCACGGTCGAGCTTTTTCAGTGCGGCTTCGGCTTCGTCCACGCGCTTGTCACGCTCACCACCATCAACAATGGCGTGTGCTGCGGCAAGGCTGGCTTCCAGCGGCCAGCGGTTTTGC
>JANXSQ010000089.1 GCA_025356595.1 Janthinobacterium sp.
TGCCGGCGCTGGACGCGTTTCCGCTCGGCGTGTGGCGGCGCCTGCTGGAGCGGGCCTGGCGGGCGCAGTCGGCGGCGCAGCTGAACTATGCCGCGCCGGCCGGCGCCGCCGCCCTGCGCGGCGCCATCGCCGAGCATCTGCGCGCCGCCCGCGGCGTGGTCTGCGAGGCCGGCCAGGTGTTCATCACGGACGGCACGCAGAGCAGCCTGGACTTGTGCGCGCGCGCCTTCGCCGACGCCGGCGACACCGTCTGGCTGGAGAATCCCGGTTACGGCGGGGCGCTGGCGGCCTGCCGCAACGCCGCCCTGAAGGTGGTCGGCATCCACGTCGACGGCGAGGGCATCGCGCCCACGCCGGCGCAGTGGCGGCGCCAGCGCCCCAAGCTGATCTACGCCACGCCGTCGCACCAGTATCCCTGCGGCTGCGTGCTCAGCCTGCCGCGCCGGCTGGCCCTGATCGCCGGCGCGCGCGCCGCCGGCGCCCTGATCATCGAGGACGACTACGACAGCGAATTCCGCCACGACGGCGCGCCGCTGGCGGCCATGCAGGGACTGGCGGCGGACGCCCCGGTGCTGTATCTGGGCACCTTCAGCAAGACCATGTTCCCGGCCCTGCGCATCGGCTTCATCGTCGTGCCGGCCGCGCTGGCGGCGCCCTTCGCCGCCCTGCTCGAGCGCACGGCGGCGCGCGGCCGGGTCGCCGAACAACTGGCGCTGGCCGAGTTCCTGCGCAGCGGCCAGTTCGCGCTGCACCTGCGGCGCATGCGCCGCCTGTACCGGCAGCGCCGCGACGCGCTGGTGGCGGCGCTGGGCCGCCATCTGGACGGCCTGGCGACGCTGCACGGCGCCTCGGCCGGCATGCATCTGGCGCTGCGCCTGGAGGACGCCGGGGTGGACGACGTGGCGCTGAGCGCGGCCGCGCTGCGCGCCGGCATCGTGGCGCCGGCCCTGAGCGCCCAGGCGACGGCCGCGGCGACGCCGTGGAAGGGTTTGATGCTGGGCTACGCGCAGGTGCCGGCCGAGCACATGGAGGCGCTGGCGGCGCAACTGGCGGCGCTGCTGCGCGCCGCCGCTACTCCTGCTACTCTTGCTGGTCGAGCATCCACGCCTTGAGGCCGTTGACCCAGCTCTTGGCGGGCAGGTTCATCTGGCTCTTGATGGCGCCGGCCCGTTCGTAGAGCAGGCTGAAGTCGAGCACGGGCGAGTTCTTGAAGGCGATCACGACGATGTTCTCGTCGTTCGCCTCCGGCACCCAGACGACGGCGTCGAACACCAGCTCCATCGCCTGCAGGTTCTTGTCGTAGTTGGCGAATTCGCCGAACACGTTCGTCACCATGACGCCGTCGGCCGTCAGGCAGTCGTGGCAGGCCTGGTAGAACTCGGGCGTGTCGAGCACCGGACCGCGCGCCTCCTCGTCGTACAGGTCGACCTGCAGGACGTCGACGCTGTCGCGGTTGGCGGCGTCGCGGACGAAGTCGAGGGCGTTCATTTCGCGCACGGCGAGGCGGGCGTCGTTGTCGGGCAGCGCGAACTGGGCGGCGCAGATGGCGATGACGTTGGGATTGAGCTCGATCGCCGTGACGCGCGCCTGCGGCAGGCGGTGGTAGCAGAATTTGGTCAGCGCGGCGCTGCCCAGGCCGAGCTGGACGATGTGGCGCGGCTGCGGCGCGAAGAGCATCCACATCATCATCATCTGCACGTATTCGAGCTCGATCGCCTCGGGCTTGGCCAGGCGCATGGCGCCCTGCACCCAGGGCGTGCCCAGGTGCAGGTAGCGGATGCCGCGGTGTTCGGTGACGGTGGCCGGCGGATGGCCGGGATAGGCGAAGGCGGCGGTGCCGTAGTGGGCGGGGGCGGTGGTGGTCTGCATGGGGCTTCTTGAGTGTCGTCTGGCGTGCAGTGTAACAGGGACGGCGGGCATAAAAAAAGACGCCGCAGCGTCTTTTGTCGGCGAGTTGGCCGGACTTAGGCGTCTTTGCGGCGCCGCGCCATCAGGCCGACCACGGCCAGGCCGCCCAGCAGCATGCCATAGGTGAGCGGTTCCGGCACCGGCGTCATGACGTTCAGCACGCCGCTGTAACTGCCGCCGTTGGAGACGCCGGTGATGTGCAGGGTCAGCGGACCGCTGATGTTGGGCACCGACACGCCGCCCTGCGGGAAGGGGCCGCCGTTGAAGAGGGTCAGGGGATTGCCGCTCAGGTCGGAGGCGCCGAAGGTGATGCTGAAGTTCGGATTGAAGAGGCCGTTGCCGTCCAACGCCAGATTGAACAGGTAGACCCCGGCCGAACTGCCGAAGGGCACCGCCGGCGTGAACGTGAAGATGTCGCTGAAGGCGCCGATGAGCGGCGTGTTGCCGAAGGCGGCGCTCCAGTGCTGCGCCGAGGTCTGCGTCATGACGACGGGGCCGGGGGCGGCCAGCGCGCCACCGACACAGGAGGCCGCCAACATGGCGGCGAGGAGAATTGATTTGATTTTCATTTTTTTCATCCTATTCAAAGTAAGCACTCTGTTAGCAAAAAAAAGCCTTAACCCCCACCCCCGCGAGTACATGCCCAACGGTGTGTTTAAGTTATATTTAAGTAACTTACTTGTCAATAAGGAATTTTTAAATGAAAAAATGGAAATGAATAGAGGCGTCCTAATCTATAGGCTGGGTTCGCTTAAAAAGGTTTCCGCAGGTAATTTTTGTTGTAATTATTGTACAGATAAAATGCCCGCGACAAGCGTCGAGGGAGTCAGCAGGGCAGGATGAGGGTCACGCACAGGCCGCCGCCGGCGCGGTTGGCCAGCGCGATGCGCCCGCCGTGGGCCTCGGCGATTTCGCGCGCCAGCGCCAGGCCCAGGCCGGTGCCGTTGCGCTTGGTCGAGTAGAAGGGCAGCAGGGCGTTGCTCAGCACGGCCTCGTTCATGCCGGCGCCGCGGTCCATGACCTCGATGCGCAGCCAGTCCTGGACGCGGCGCACGCGCAGGCTGACGGGCGGCGCCGGGCTGGCCGATTCGTGGGCGTTCGTGAGCAGGTTCAGCAGCGCCTGCTGCATCTGCGCCGGGTCGAATTGGGCCGCCTCGGCCGGCGCCGCGCCGTCCAGGGTGAACGACGCCTGCGCCGCCAGCCCCGCCAGGAAGGGGCCCCAGGCGCAGGCTTGCGGGCGCGGCGCCGGCAGCTTGGCGAAGCGGGCGTAGCCGAGGATGAAGCTTTCCAGGTGGCGGCTGCGTTCGGCGATGGTGGCGAAGATGTGCGGCAGGCGCTCGCTCTGGCCGCGGCGCACCAGTTCGGCGCCGGAATGGGCCAGCGAGGTCAGCGGCGCCAGCGAGTTGTTCAGCTCGTGGCTGATGACGCGGATGACTTTTTTCCAGGTCTGCACCTCCTGGCGGCGCAACTCCACCGTCAGCAGGCGCAGCAGCAGCAATTCGTGCGCCCGCCCGTTCAGGCTGAAGCCGCGCCGCGCCAGGTGGTACAACTCCTCCTCCTCGCCCTCGCCGGTGGAGAACAGGCCGTCGCCGCCGCGCGCCAGCGCCTCGCCCAGTTCCGCCGCGCTGTGGCGCAGCAGCTCGGCCAACTGGCTGCCCTCGAGCTTGCGGCCCTCGTTGAGCAACTGGCGCGCCGCCACGTTGGCGTAGACGATGGCGCCGCCGCCGGCCACCAGCAGCATCGCCACCGGCGTGTTCTGCACCATCGTGTCGAGCAGCAGTTCGCGCTGCGCCAGGTCGAGGCGCTGCTTGCGCAGCACCGCGCCGAGGGTGTTGTGGGCCGCCACCAACTGGCCCAATTCGTCGTTGCGCGGCCAGTGCAGGCTGAAGGAAAAGTCGCCGTCCTGGTAGCTGGCGACGCTGCCGGTCAAGGCGCGCAGCAGGGCCAGCAGGGGCTGCAGCAGGCGCCGCAGGGCCAGCGCGGCCAGCGCCAGGGCGCCGCCCAGGCTGAGCGCGAACACCAGCAGCGGGCGCTCCGGCCAGAGCCGCGCCAGGGCCAGCGTCAGGCCGATGGCCAGGGCCAGCGGGAGACAGGCCAGCGCCGTCCAGCGCGCCAGCAGCGGCAGGCGGGGCGCCGTCACGGCCGGGCGATGCCGAGCCGGTCCATACGCCGGTAGAGCGCCTGGCGCGACAGGCCCAGTTCGCTGGCGGCCTGCGCCACCACGCCCTTGGCGCGGGCCAGCGCGGCGTTCAGCGCGGCGCGGTCCGGTTCGGCCTCGCCGCGGGAGACCTCGGGCGCGGCCGGCAGGCCCAGCTCGGCCGCCTCGATCAGCGCGCCCGGCGTCAGCAGGCTGGCGCGGCGCATGACGTTTTTCAGCTCGCGCACATTGCCCGGCCAGGGGTGCGCCAGCAGCGCGGCGGCGGCCGCCTCGGAAAGCGTCCGGCCGGCGTCGAGGAAGTGGCGCGCCAGCGCCAGGATGTCGGCCGGGCGCTCGGCCAGCGCCGGCAGGCGCAGTTCGATGACGTTCAGGCGGTAGTACAGGTCGGCGCGGAAGGTGCCGGCGGCGATCATCGCGCCCAGGTCGGCGTTGCTGGCGCTGATGACGCGCACCTTGACCTGCCGCTCGCGGTTCGCGCCGAGGCGGGCGAAGCGGCCCGTCTCGAGCACGCGCAGCAGCTTCATCTGCCCGGCCAGGGGCAGGTTGCCGATCTCGTCGAGGAACAGGGTGCCGCCGTCGGCCGCCTCGAACTTGCCCTCGCGCGCGCGCGAGGCGCCCGTGTACGCGCCGGCGTCCGCGCCGAACAGTTCGGCCTCGATCAGGTCGGCCGGCAGGGCGCCGCAATTGAGCACCACGAAGGGGCCGGCGGCGACCGCCGAATTGGCCTGGACGATGGCGGCGATGCATTCCTTGCCGCTGCCGTTGGGGCCGCTGATGAGCACCGCCACGTCGGCGCGCGCCACCTGGCAGGCCAGGTGCACGACGCGCTCGGTGGCCGGATCCCGCCAGACCATGCCGCGCAAATCGTAGCCGTCCAGGGCGCGCCGCTGGCGCAGGTCGTCGCGGGCGCGCGCGCGCAGCGCCCGGTTGGCCTGGCCCAGTTCGAGCAGATTGCGCACCGTCGCCACCAGGCGCGCGTCGTTCCACGGCTTGGCCAGGTAGTCGGCGGCGCCGCCCTTGACCAGGGCCACGGCCGCCTCCAGCTGGGTCCAGGCCGTCAGCAGGATCACCGGCAGGTCGGGGTGGCGCGCGCGGATCGCGCCGAACAGGGCCGCGCCCTCCGCGCCGCAGGTGGTGTCGGCCGTGAAGTTCATGTCCTGGATCACCAGGTCGACCGCGTGGCGCTCCAGCAGGGCCAGGCCGGCCGCCGGCGAGGCGGCCCGCAGGGCGTCGATGTCGTGCAGGGAAAACAGCACCTCGAGGGCGAGCGTGACGGCGGCGTTGTCGTCGATGATGAGTATGGTAGGCATGGCGTGAGCATAGCGCAAAACGGCCCGCCTCAGGCGCCCCGCCTCAGGCGTCGCGGGTGGCGCTGGCCGGACTGATCGAGGCGGCCCGCCAGGCCGGGGCGAAGACGGCGGCCAGGCCCAGCGCGCAGAACAGGACGGCGCCGCCGGCCAGGTAGGAGGGCGGCAGGCGCGCCAGTTGCAGCTGGCTCACCAGCAACTGGTTCAGGGCCAGCGCCAGCGCCGCGCCGAGGCCGACGCCGGCGCCGCTGAGCAGCAGATTCTCGGTCAGGAAGTAGCGCAGGATGTCGGCGCGGCGCGCCCCCAGCGCGCGCCGCACGCCGATCTGGCGGCGCCGCTGCGCCACCCACAGGCTGCTGATGCCGACGATGCCGCTGGCGGTGACCAGCAGCAGCAGCGCGCTGATGGCGACCAGCATCCAGGCCAGCGCGATGTCGCTCTGGTAGCGCGCGGCGCGGTCCGCAGCGACGCTGCCGACCGAGATCACGGCCGGGCCGTCCTGCTCGGCGCCCAGCAGCGCCTCGGCGTCGCGCGTGACGGCGGCCAGTCGGCCGGGCGCCGCGCGCAGCGTGTAGATGTCCTCCCTGCCGTCGCGCACGGCGGTGAGCACCGAATATTCGTCCTGCGGGCCGTTGTCCGCGCCCTGCGTCTGCAGGCGCTCGACGACGCCGATCACGCGCCCGCCGCCCGGGTCGCGGCTGAAGTACAGGGTGCGGCCGACCGCGCTGGCGGCGTCCGGCCAGACGCGCCGCGCCAGCGCGCGCGTGACGATCACCGCCGCCGGCGCGTTGATGTGTTCGGGATCGCTCAGGTCGGCCGGCGTGAAGTCGCGCCCCTCGAGCAGGCGCAGGCCCCAGGTTTGGATCAGCCCGTCGGGGCCGTTGTAGCGCGCCGCGTCGGCGCTGGGTTGCGCCTGGTCGGGGTGGGCCCGCACGCTGTTGGTCCAGCCGGCGCGCGACAGCGGCATCTGGCTGCTCAGCGCCGCCGCCTGCACGCCCGGCATGGCGCGCAGCCTGGCCAGGGTGCGGCGGCGCTGCGCCAGCGCCGCGTTGGGCTCGGGCGCCTTGACCGGCTTGGCGCGCAGGTAGATCACGCTGGCCTCGTCGGCCACGCCGCTGGGGCGCGCCGCCAGCTCCAGGCGCAGGCCGACGATGTGCAGGGCGTTGACCAGGATGGCCAGGCTGAGCGCGACCTGCAGGATGAGCAGCAGGGCGCCGGTCTTGTTGCGCAGCAGGGTGGAGAGGATGGGGCGGATTTCCATGGTCGACCTTCTATTGGGATTTCAGTTGCAGCGCGGGCGAGACGCGGCAGGCGCGCCAGGTGGGCAGCAGGCCGGCGGCCAGCGCCGTCAGCACCGCCAGGGCGAAGGTGGCGGCCAGCATGGCCGCGTCCATCTCGGTGGCGCGCGCCAGCTCGTCGGCCTGGCGCGCCACCATGGCCAGCGCGGCCAGCGCCAGCAGCAGGCCGAGGGCGCCGCCGGCCAGGCCGATGACGCCGGCCTCGATGAGGAACTGGCGGAAAATCTCGCGGCGCGAGGCGCCCAGCGCGCGGCGGATGCCGATTTCGCCGGCGCGCGCGGAGAACTTGGCCAGCAGCAGGCCGACCGTGTTGACCAGGCACAGCGCCAGGAAGCCGAAGGACAGCCAGACGGCCAGGCGGCTGTCGTTGCCGGCCACCTTGAGTTCCTGCAGCCATTCCATGACGTCGTAGAGGCGGTTCGCGGCCCGGCGCGGCAGGCGGCCCAGCTTGCGCTGCTCGGCCGCGTAGCCGTCCAGGTAGTCCTGCAGGGCGCCGCGGCCGGCCGCGTCGTCGGTCTCGAACCAGAACTGCAGCCAGGTGCATTCGGAGTCGAGCATGCCCTGGTAGGTGTCGGCGCGGTCGCCCTGGCAGCTCATGCCGCCTTCGTGCGCGGCGTGCAGGCGGATCGCGCTGTGGAAGGGGATGAAGAATTCGTCGTCCTGGCCGAAGGGGCCGGCGCCGCCGACCAGGCGGTAGTAGCGCGGCACCGGCCGCCAGCGCTCCAGCACGCCGACCACCTGGAAGGAGGCGCCCATCAGGCGCAGGCGCCGGCCGACCGGATCGACGGCGCCGAACAGGGTCTCGGCCAGCGCGCGCGTGAGGACGATGACGTCGGCCGTGTCGCCGGCCTCGTCCCAGCCCTGGCCGTAGCGGAAGGGCGCCTCGAACATGGCGAAGAAGTCGCGCCCGGCGGCCACGCCGCGGCTGTCGCGCGCCGCCAGGTCGGGGCGCGCCGGCTCGATCACGGCGGCCACGCCGAACAGCGCGGTGCGCCGCCGGCCCTGCTTGCCGGCCAGCAGATTGCGCGCGTCGCGGTAGTTGAGCTGGACGTCGCCGGGCGGCTCGCCGGCGACGTGGCCGGCCAGCGGGCCGTTGTCGAGCAGCGGCACGAACAGGCGCGCGCTCTTGGCCGGCGCCGGGTCGCCCGACATGGCGTGGAAGATGGTCAGCGTGGCCACCGAGGCGGCCACGCCGACGGCCAGCGTGAGCACCATCAGCGCCGTCAGCGCCGGGCTGCGGCGCAGGCCGCGCAGGCCCATCAGGAAGTAGTAGGCGAACATCGCGGCCCCCTCAGGCGCCGGCGCCGGCGTACAGCGACGGCCCCTTGCGCACCAGGTCGGACACCTGGCCGTCGACGATGTGGACGTTGCGCTGCGCGCGCACGGCCAGCTCCGGATCGTGGGTCACCATCAGGATGGTGGTGCCCTGGGCGTTGATCTCCTCGAGCAGCTCCATGACGCCGCGCGCCATCTGCGTGTCGAGGTTGCCGGTGGGCTCGTCGGCCAGCAGCAGCTTGGGCGAGCCGGCCAGGGCGCGGGCGATCGCCACGCGCTGCTGCTGGCCGCCGGACAGTTCGGCCGGATAGTGGCGCATGCGCGCCGCCAGGCCGACCTTGGCGAGCGCCTCCTCGATGCGCTCGCGCCGCTCGGCGCGGTTGAAGCCGCGGTAGCGCAGCGGCACGTCGACGTTGTCGAACAGCGACAGGTCGGGGATCAGGTTGAAGCCCTGGAAGATGAAGCCGAGCTTCTCGTTGCGCAGGCGCGAGCGGGCGTCGTCGTTCATGCCCTGGACGTTGACGCCGTCGAGGATGTAGTCGCCGGCGCTGAATTCCTCGAGCAGGCCGGCGATGTTCAGGAAGCTGGTCTTGCCCGAGCCGGAGGGGCCGGTGACGGTGACGAACTCGCCCGCCTTGACCTCGATCGAGAAGCCGCGCAGGGCGTGCGTCTCGATCAGGTGGGTGCGGTAGATTTTGCTCAGATTATGCATGCGCAGCATGGGATCCTCTTTCGATGTTCATGGGTAGACGGAGACGCGCGCGGCGTTCCCGAAGGTGTCGCCGCCGGCGATGACGACTTGCTCGCCGAGGCGCAGGCCGCTGGTGATTTCGACCGCCGTGACGCTGGTGGCGCCCAGCGTGACGGCGGTGCGCACGGCCACGCCGTCGCGCAGCACATACACGTGGCGCCCGCCGCCGCTCTCGACGAAGGGGCCGCGCGGCAGCAGCAGCACGGCGGGTTTTTCGTCGATCAGGAGGCGCGCGGCGACGCGCTGGTTCTGGCGCAGCCCGGCCGGTTGCGGGCCGTCGAAGCGCACCCGCGCCAGCACCTGGTTCTTCACCACCTCGGGCGACAGGGCGGCCAGGCGCCCGCTGGTCTTGATGGCGCCGATCTCGATCTCGGCGCGCATGCCCAGGCCGATGTCGGCCACATAGCTCTCCGGCACCTCCAGTTCGAGCTCGAGCTGCGACAGGTCGACCAGCGTCATCAGGGCCGTGTTGGCCGCCACCACGGCGCGGTTGGCCACCGACAGGGTGCCGATGAAGCCGTCGACGGGGGCGCGCACGGTGAGTTCCTCGACGCGGCGGCGCGCGTTGGCCAGCGCCAGGCGCTGCGCCTGCAACTGGGCGGCGCGCGTGCGCAGCGCCAGCGCCACGTCCTCGCCCTCGAGGCCGGCGGCCAGCTCGGCGTGGCGGCTGCGCACCTCGGCCGAGCGCAGCGCATCGCGCGCCCGCTGGTAGTCGATCTTGGCGATGACGCCGACCTGGGCCACGCTGTCGTAGCGCTCCAGGGTGCGCTGCGCCGCCAGGCGCTCGATGTCGGCCGTGTCGGCGTCGCGGCGCGCCAGCAGCTTCTGTTTCTTCGCCAGGATGCGCTGGCGCGCCACCTCGGCCTCGAGCTGCTCGACGGCCGACTGTTCGCGCTTCAGCTGCTCGCTCAGCTCGGGCGATTCGAGCACCGCCAGCACATCGCCCTTCCTGACGGTGTCGCCGGCCTGCGCCTTCAGCGTGACGGTGGCCGGCGCCGGCGCGTACAGGGTCGGACTGACGGCGGCGACCACGCGGCCGTTGACGGCGGCGTCGCGCACCAGGGTGCCGCGGGCGACGCTGGCCAGGCGCAGGCGCGCCGCGCTGACGCTGTGCTCGTTGCCGCGCCAGCCCTGCCACAGCAGCAGCGCGGCGCCGGCCAGCAGGACGGCGCCGCCGGCCCACAGCGCGCGGCGCCTGGCCGCTTGCCGCGGCGGCGCGGCGAAGGCGCTGTCTTGCGAGGAGGTGTCACGGATCATGGCGCTCTTTTTTATCATGGTGATGTCTCTTATGCATGATCCGTGCCAGAGGCTAAGTGCTTGATTTGATGGGCGGCGCGACGCGCCTGTCCGCTGTCCGCCGTGTCCGCACTGTCCGCACTGTCCGCCCGGCCGGACGCGCTCGCCTTGATAAATTGGCAATCGTCCGCACCTGCCCCTGCATCCGGCGCCGTCAAGCGGGCGGCGCCACCCACGCAAAAGGAATCATGTTCCAGTCCCCCTTCTGGCGGCGGTGCCGCGACACTCTGTTCCATTATCTGCGCGTCCTGCTGCCGGGCGAGGCGCCGGCGCTCGACTTCCCCTTCGCCGCCAGCGATGTCGCGCAGTTGCGCCGCGTCGCGGGCGCGCCCCAGGAGGCCGGACTGGACGGGCAGACCTGGGACGACATGCTGCTGGCGGAGTACAGCGCGCGCCTGGCGCGCGAAACCAGCATCTTCGGCCAGCAAGTCCTGCACCGGCGCCTGCACGAGGGCGCGGCGGACGAGGCCGCGGCGGCGCGCGTGCGCGCGCTGCTGCGCGACGAGGCCGGCCTGCTGCGCCTGCACGAGGCGATGGGCTGCCTGCGCCAGGTCGACAGCGAAATCAGCGCGCCCCTGTTCGGTCCCGCCGAGGCCGCGGCGCCGTGGTGGACGGCGCGTCTGTGGCTGTTTCCCTTGGCCGTTCTGTTGACGCTGGCGGCGACCCTGCTCTCGCCGCTGGCCTGGCTCGGCGTGGTGGCGTCCTGGCTGGCGCTGATGGCGCTGCAGATGCGCTATTACGACGATGCGCGGGCATGGGGGCGCACCCTGCACGGCGTGCAGATGCTGCTGCGCGCGCACGTGCTGCTGGCGGCGCAGGACGGGCCCCACACGGCGGCCCTGCGCGAGGGCGCGCGGCGCGCCGGCCGGATCAACCGGCAACTGACGCCGGCGCAATGGCCGAAGATGGTGCCCTTGTACAAGGAATACAGCGAGTGGGTGCTGTTGCACAACATCCAGCACTACTTCGACAGCCGCGTCGCCGCGCGTCGCGAGATCGAACATCTGCGCGCCAGTTTCCTGCTGGTGGCCGAACTGGAGGCCGACGTGGCGCTGGCGCGCCATCTGCTGGCGACGCCGCGCTTCTGCTGGGCGACGCGCTGCGCGCCCGGCGCCCTGGCGCTGGAGCAGTTCGTCCACCCGCTGCTGGAGGAGGCCGCGCCGCTGTCCGTCGAGCTGGAAGGGAAGGGCGCCTTCATCTCCGGCCAGAACGGCATCGGCAAGAGCACGCTGCTGCGCGGCGTCGGCTTGAATCTGATCGCCGCGCGCGCCTTCGGTTTCTGCTACGCGGCGCGGGCCGCCGCGCCGATGTTGCCGGTGCATTCGAGCATGCAGAGCGAAGACTCGCTGGACGGCGGCGAAAGCCTCTACCTGGCCGAACTGCGCCGCGCCAAGGAATTGCTGGCGCTGGCCGACGGGCCGCGGCCGGCCGTCTTCATCATCGATGAGATCTTCCGCGGCACCAACCACCTGGAATCGATCTCGGCGGCGGCGGCGGTGCTGCATACGCTGGCCGCGAAGGGCATGGTGATCGTCTCTTCGCACAATCTGGTGCTGGCGCCGCTGCTGGAGGATTGCCTGGCGCCGTTGTGCGTGCACGCGCCCGACGGCGACGCGGCGCGCCTGCTGCTGCGTCCCGGCGTGCTGGCGGCGCCGAACGGCATCGCGCTGCTGGCCGCGCGCGGTTTCGGCGCGCCCATCGAGGCCAAGGCCAACAAGGTGTTCGACTGGCTCAGCGCGCATATGGCGCAGCCGCGCGCCTGCGCCCATGTGTTGGGCGGCGCGGCCGGCATCTAGCCGGAGCCGGATGCGCGGCGCGGTCCTATTTGTCCTGCGCCATCGGCTTGCTCTTGTCGATCACCTCGCGGCAGTCGCCCTTGATGACGGCGTTGTCGTAGTTGGTCCAGCCGTAGCTGTCGACGTAGCGCTTGTGCTGCTTGAACTGGCGGTTCATGAAGCTCCAGTCCAGCTTCTCGCCGGGGTAGTGGATGTCGCCCATGTCGAGCAGGGTGTGGAAGACGTTCTCCGTGGCCAGGCGCGCCTTGCGGTGGCGCAGCAGTTGCGTCACCTTGTCCGGGTAGCGCGCGCGGTACTGCTCCGAGTACCAGACGAAGGCCGGGACGTGGAATTCGAACTGCGTGTTGTGGCCGTGGAAGGCCAGGTTGCAGCTGCCGTCGTACAGGGTCTGGCCATGGTCGGCCACGTACAGCAGCGAGCTCAGTTGCTCGCTGTCCTTGAGCGCGCCGATCACCTGGGACAGGAACCAGTCGGTGTAGAGGATGGAGCTGTCGTAGCTGTTGTTGAGCTGCGGCTTGATCTTGGTGTCGGTGTAGACCGGCTTGTCGACGCCGAACAGCGAGGGCTGCCATTTGTCGAATTCCTTCGGATAGCGCTGGCTGTAGTTCCAGTGGCTGCCCAGCGAGTGCAGCACGATGAGTTTCTTGGGCGCCGGGTCGGCCAGCGCGTTCTTCAGGGGATCGAGCAGGATCTGGTCGAAGTTGGAGCTGTTGGTGAAGCCGCCCAGGTTGAGGAACTGGATCACGTCGGCCTCCTTGGCGAACACCGACACGGGCGTGTCGAACTGGCCGAAGGAAATCTGGTTCGACAACCAGTAGGTCTTGAAGCCCGCCTCCTTGTAGGCGGTGAGGAAGGATTTCTCCGAGAAGCCGTTCTTCAGGCTTTGCGTGGCCGGCTTGCGCGAGATGATGACGGGCACCGACAGGCGCGTCGCCGAGACCGCCGTGATGACGTCGGGCAGGCTCACCAGATTGCCTTCCCGCTTCAGCAGCGGATTGGTGTCGCGCTCGTAGCCGTTCAGGCTCCAGCGGTCGTAGCGCGAGGATTCGCCGATGACGACGATGACCACTTCGGGCGTCGCGCCGGGCTTGGCCTGCGCCGCGCCGAAGTGGAACTTGCTGCTCTTCTCGCCCAGCTCCGAAAGGTATTTGCGCTCGTTGTAGAAGTCCAGGCCGCGCGCCATCAGGCCGAAGGGCCAGGAATTGCTGAAGGTGTCGAAATGCAGGGGCAACCTGGCCCAGTGCGGCAGGCGCGGCCATTTCAAGCCGCTCAGATGGGCCGCCGCCACGCCGGAGGCGTCCGGCGCGCCGCTCTCGCTGGCGTCCTCTTCCTCTTCCTCGTCGGCGCTGTCGCCGAAGCCGGAGGCGGCCACGCTGGCCGACGCCGACGCCGACGCCGACGCCGACGCCGACGCCGACGCCGATGCCGATGCCGCGCGCGCGGCCGGGTGGGGCGCCGACGCGGCGCTCCTGGCGCGCACGCCGAACTCATAGCCGTAGCCGGCCACGCCGGCCGCCACGGCCAGCGCCGCCAGGGCCACCCAGCGCGAGGCGTCGTTCCAGTCCAGCGCGCGCGTCTGGCGCGCCGCGCGCCAGCTCAGCGCCCACCAGGCGATGACGCCCAGCATCAGGGCGAGCATCAGCCAGATCTTCTGGCCGAGGAAGGCCAGCGACTCCTTCGGGCTGGTCTCGGCGATGATGCCCAGATGGTGGGTCGAGATGCCCTGGCCATAGAACAGGAAGAGGTAGATCTCGGTGGGCAGGGCCAGGAAGGCCGGCAGCAGCAGCCAGTGGAACCAGGCCGGGCGCTTGCACAGGGCCCAGGCGGCGACCCAGGCCAGGGCCTCGACGCCGAGCATCTGCCAGGGCTGTTCGATGCGCTTGCCTAATAGAAGGGGCACGAAGGGCACGGCCGACAGCAGGGCATAGCTGAAGAGGACAAACAGGGGAGCGGGGCGAAGCAGGGTGCGCATAGGGACAGGAATGAAAAATGTCCGCCATTATCCGGCCTTTTGCCGTTGCGGCGCCGCCGGCGCCGCAAAATAACGGGCGCCCGGCGTCGCGGCGGACCCCGGCGGACGGGCCGCCTGCTGAAAATTTATGCAGGGAAAGTGCTAAAGCGGTTGACCGGAGGGCATGCGGGGTCTATACTCGCGAGTTCTCGAATTTATTCTGCACATCGTATACGCCGTCGTTCCTGCTTGTTTTCAAGCGGTGGCCGGGGCCCTCGGTGGCAGGACGAAGCGGGACTAGGTTTTAGTCCCCGGGCAACTGCCCGGGTTATCAATCGTGGTAATTTTGTTGGATTTATAACGATGCCAACCATCAATCAATTGATTCGCCAGCCGCGTGTTTCCGTACGCGTCAAGAGCAAATCGCCGGCGCTGGAAAACAGCCCGCAAAAACGTGGTGTTTGCACCCGTGTTTACACAACGACTCCAAAGAAGCCAAACTCGGCTCTGCGTAAAGTCGCTAAAGTTCGCCTGACCAATGGTTTCGAAGTCATTTCGTACATTGGCGGTGAAGGCCATAACCTGCAAGAGCATAGTGTTGTGCTGTTGCGCGGTGGCCGCGTCAAGGATTTGCCGGGTGTGCGTTACCATATGGTGCGCGGTGCCCTGGATACCCAAGGCGTCAAAGACCGTAAGCAATCGCGTTCGAAATACGGTACCAAAAAGGCTAAGGCCGGTAAGAAGTAATCCCCCAAGTTTCGCTGAGTGGTAACTAGCTAAGTGAATGTAGTCGACCGCATCTGGTCGAGTAAGTGGAAGGCTATGATGGTCGTCCGCGAGTGGTGCCCCAAGGCACGCTCAACTGAAGATTGAAAGGAATTGATATGCCACGTCGTCGTGAAGTACCCAAGCGCGAAATTTTGCCAGATCCAAAATTCGGCAACACTGATGTCGCTAAGTTCGTCAACGTTTTGATGTTGTCCGGTAAAAAATCGGTCGCTGAAAACATCATCTACGGTGCTTTCGAGCACATCAAAGCAAAATCGGGCAAGGATCCGCTCGAAGTGTTCGCTACCGCGATCAACAACGCCAAGCCATTGGTTGAGGTGAAATCCCGTCGCGTCGGTGGTGCAAACTACCAGGTGCCGGTCGAAGTTCGCCCAGTCCGTCGTATGGCTCTGTCGATGCGTTGGTTGCGCGAAGCCGCGAACAAGCGCAGCGAAAAATCCATGCCACAACGCCTCGGCGGTGAGCTGATGGAAGCGGCTGAAAGCCGCGGCGGCGCCATGAAAAAACGCGATGAAGTCCATCGCATGGCTGAAGCGAACAAAGCGTTCTCGCATTTCCGCTTCTAATAAAAGCCAGCTCCCGCAAGGGGGCTGTCAGGTATCTGTTGTTCGAGGCCGGGCTCATTTTTGCAAAAAAATGCTGCTCGGTTTTGTCCATTCATTTAGGATGAATTATGGCCCGCAAGACCCCCATTGAGCGCTACCGCAATATCGGTATTTCCGCTCACATTGACGCAGGTAAGACGACCACCACCGAACGCGTGTTGTTCTACACCGGCGTCAACCACAAGATTGGTGAAGTGCATGATGGCGCCGCCACCATGGACTGGATGGAACAAGAGCAAGAGCGCGGTATCACGATCACGTCCGCCGCGACGACCTGTTTCTGGAAGGGGATGGCTAACAATTTCCCTGAGCATCACATCAACATCATCGACACCCCGGGCCACGTCGACTTCACCATTGAAGTCGAACGCTCGATGCGCGTGTTGGATGGCGCCTGCATGGTTTACTGTGCGGTCGGCGGTGTGCAGCCACAATCGGAAACGGTATGGCGCCAGGCTAACAAGTACAAAGTGCCGCGTCTGGCCTTCGTCAACAAGATGGACCGCACCGGTGCGAACTTCTTCAAAGTGTACGAGCAAATGCGCGCACGCCTGAAGGCCAATCCGATTCCTCTGCAGATCCCGATCGGCGCCGAAGAGAACTTCCTCGGCGTGGTCGATCTGGTCAAGATGAAGGCGATCTACTGGGACGACGCGTCCCAGGGCATGAAGTTCGACTACCGCGAGATCCCGGCCGAGCTGGCCGAGCTGGCCGCCGAATGGCGCGAGAAGATGGTCGAAGCGGCCGCTGAAGCGTCCGAAGAACTGATGAACAAGTACCTCGACGAAGGCGACCTGTCCGAAGAAGAGATCAAGGCCGCCCTGCGCGCCCGTACTCTGGCCTCGGAAATCGTCCCGATGATGTGCGGCACCGCCTTCAAGAACAAGGGCGTGCAAGCCATGTTGGACGGCGTCATTGAATACCTGCCGTCGCCGGTGGATATCAAGCCGGTGCAAGGTCTGGACGAAGACGACCAGCCTACGTCGCGCAAAGCCGAAGACAGCGAGAAATTCTCGGCGCTGGCCTTCAAGATCATGACCGACCCGTTCGTCGGCCAGCTGATCTTCTTCCGCGTCTACTCCGGTAGCATCAAGTCGGGCGACACCGTCTACAATCCGATCAAGAACAAGAAAGAACGTCTTGGCCGTATTTTGCAGATGCACGCGAACCAACGCGAAGAGATCAAGGAAGTGCACGCCGGCGACATCGCCGCCGCCGTCGGTCTGAAAGACGCGACGACGGGCGAAACGCTGTGCGATCCTAGCTCGATCATCACGCTGGAAAAAATGGTCTTCCCTGAGCCGGTGATTTCCCAAGCCGTCGAGCCGAAGACCAAGGCCGACCAGGAACGCATGGGCCTGGCGCTGAACCGCCTGGCGCAAGAAGATCCTTCGTTCCGCGTCAAAACGGATGAAGAATCGGGCCAGACCATCATCGGTGGTATGGGCGAGTTGCATCTGGAAATTATCGTCGACCGCATGAAACGTGAATTCAACGTCGAAGCGACCGTCGGTAAGCCACAAGTGGCCTACCGCGAAACGATCCGCAAAGTCTGCGAAGAGTCCGAAGGTAAGTTCGTCAAGCAATCCGGTGGTCGTGGTCAGTACGGTCACGTGGTTCTGAAGATCGAACCGCAAGAACCGGGCAAGGGCTTCGAGTTCGTCGACGCCATCAAGGGCGGCACCGTGCCGCGCGAATACATCCCTGCAGTCGAAAAGGGTGTGCGCGACACGCTGACTTCGGGCGTGATGGCTGGTTACCCGGTCGTCGACGTGAAAGTCACGCTGTTCTTCGGTTCGTACCATGACGTCGACTCGAACGAAAACGCCTTCCGCATGGCCGCTTCGATGGCATTCAAGGACGGTTGCCGCAAGGCTTCGCCAGTCATTCTGGAGCCTATGATGTCGGTGGAAGTGGAAACGCCGGAAGACTACGCCGGTACCGTGATGGGCGATCTGTCGTCGCGCCGCGGTATGGTGCAAGGTATGGATGAGATTGCCGGCGGTGGCGGCAAGATCATCAAGGCCGAAGTGCCTTTGTCGGAAATGTTCGGCTACTCGACCTCGTTGCGTTCCGCAACCCAAGGTCGTGCGACTTACTCGATGGAATTCAAGCACTATTCGGAAGCTCCGAAGCATGTGACTGAAGCCATCGTCAGCGCAAAAGCGAAGTAATAAGCAGTTCCGGGCCGGCTTTCACGAGAGTGCCGGCCCCTACATTTAAATCATTGTTCTAAGGAAGAATATAATGGCAAAAGGTAAATTCGAACGGACCAAGCCGCACGTCAACGTCGGCACCATCGGTCACGTCGATCACGGTAAAACCACGCTGACGGCTGCTATCGCAACCGTTCTGTCGAAAAAATTCGGCGGCGAAGCCAAAGCATACGACCAGATCGATGCGGCGCCGGAAGAAAAAGCGCGCGGTATCACGATCAACACCGCCCACGTCGAGTACGAAACAGCTGCGCGTCACTACGCTCACGTTGACTGCCCAGGCCAC
>JANXSQ010000096.1 GCA_025356595.1 Janthinobacterium sp.
CGGAGCCCCCGCGCCGGCCGGACGGCCCGATTCGGGCCGATTCGGCCTTTCCGCGCGGCGCGGCGCCGGCGCGCTCCGGAATGCCGGGCGGAACTGATATACTGACGCCCCCGCGCATGCTGTCGCGCCGAGCGCCGAACCATCCGATGCGCCCGCCACGCCGCGAACCGAACACCCAGATTGGCAACTGAATGATTGACTTAATGGCAAGCGCAGCTTCGGCTGCGGAGCGTACCCAGACCGAGCAAGAGCACCACGATTCCCTGCAAGCCCATTTCAAGCCGAACGTGTCGGCCGATGAGATCGAGCAAGTCTTCCACCTGAAGCGCGCCCAGCCCTTGTTGCAGGTCTTCACCGCGCTGTTCCACGGCGGTTTCGACGGCGTGCTGGTGCGCCTGCTGGTGCTGCGCGAACTGGCGGCCGACACCTCGTCGGCGGCCTTCACGCGCCCCGACATCAACCAGAAGCTCGGCTACCTGCTGCCGGAGAGCCTGGAAACGGTGCTGATGCGCCTGCGCACCAACCAGTTGCTGGCCTGGGACGCCCAGCACGCCGTCTACCGCGTCACGCCGATGGCGCGCAACGTGCTGTCGGCCATCGACAGCCTGCTCAGCCTGGGCCAGACCGAGGACGAGGCCGAGATGGGCTTCCTGCTCTCGCAGGTGGCCGGCGCGCAGGCCGTCGGCGGCGTCTCCGTCGAGCAGTTGCAGCATCTGCTGGGGCGCCTGACCGACCTCACCGAGGAATTCTCCGACGCCATCGCCTCCGGCTCCGAGTTCCGCCTGCGCACCGCCCAGGCGAAGTGGAACCTGGCCTGCGACTGGGTCGAGAAGGGCTCCGAGATCATCCTCGCCATCACCCGCGACGAGAACGCCGATTCGGCCACCCACCGCGCCGCCCAGGCCATCGGGCGGGCCCAGAGCACGCTGCTGAACATGCAGGGCATGTTCTCGCGCGCGCTCAACCAGATCGAGCGCCAGCGCGTCCACCTGGGCCAGTCCGGCCTGTCGACCACCGACATCAAGCGCTGGCTGCTGCGGCACGAAGACCTGGCCTCGCTGGCCGACGGCGCCATCGACCAGCCGGTGATGCCGCTGTTCTCGACGCCGGCCGAAATGATCGACGTGGCCGAAACGGAGCTGCTCATCGAGCGCGCCGCCGGCATCGCGCAGACCGGCCTGCCGACCGGCCAGGACGCGCCGACCACCATCAACGACGCGCCGGCCATGCAGCTCGAACTGGACGACTGGCTGGCGCGCCTGTCCGACTTCGCCGACCTGGCCAAGGCGCCCGCCGGCGCGCGCTCGGTGGCCATCCACGAGGCGCTGCTGCCGGCCACCTTCGCCGTGGCCTCCTACCGCGCCTCGATGCTGCCCCTGCTGGGCGACACCTCCGAGGCCAGCCTGCAGGGCGCCACCGCCAAGCTGGCGCGCCTGCCGGTCAGCTTCGAGCCGACCGACGCGATGATCCAATTGTCCGACCCGCACGTGGCGGCGATGTCGATCGCCTCCCTCTCACTTGATCTGGAAAGCGGCCCGGCCGATGAATGACGACTCACAAATCCTGATTGCGCGCCTGCTGACGCACCACAACCTGCGCCGCGACGACAAGCTGGTCAAGCGCGTGCTGTCGGACGAACTGTTCCGCGCCGAGATCGACGCGCGCCTGCTGGCCTGCGGCCTGAAGCTGCTCGACAACGTCTACGCCGACCACGTCACGCTGGCGCTGACGCGCGCCATCGAGCCGAAGATCTTCGGCGCCCGCGACGTCTGGCAGAACAACAACTTCGGCCTGGCGCGCGACGGCGTCGCCCTGCTGGTCGTGCTGTGGGCGCAGATCATCCTGCCCAAGCGCGAGCGCCAGGAGACCCACCAGCACGCCGAGGACGACCAGAACGACATGTTCGACCGCGACAAGCCGCTGCCGCGCGCCGAGGACACCTCGATCGGCATCTCCTACAAGGCCCTGCTGGCCGACTTCGGCGACAAGCTGGGCAAGAAGACGCGCATGGACATGAACCTGGGCACGCTGACCAAGCTGGGCTTCATCGAACGGCGCGGCGACGTGCTGCTGGAGGGCCCGCTGCTGGACCTGATGATGGACACCGACGTGCTCAAGGAGCGCATCATCAACGGCGCCCTGGCCGACGTCTTCAAGCGCCCATTGGCGGCGGTGGCGCCGCCGGCCGCCTACGAGGCGCAGGCCGAGCCCTTCGAGGCGTCCGACGCCTTCGATGCCCCCACCGACACCGCAACCTAAGAGCCAACCATGTTTCATATCAAATCGCTCGAACTGGTCCACTGGGATTACTGGCAGCGCATCAAGAACATCCCGCTCGACGCCAAGATCATCACGATCGCCGGCCAGAACGGCTCCGGCAAGACCACCCTGCTCGACGCGCTGCGCACCCTGTTCGGGCTCGATTGCTCGATGGGGCGCACCTATAAGCACTACGCGCGCCACTCGGGCCAGCAGACGGCCTGGTTGCGCGCCGTGGTCGACAACAAGAACGTCGGCAAGCAGTTGTCGAACCGTCCCTTCCGCAGCTCCGGCTTCTTCAGCGACGACGAGGTGACGCTGTTCTGCCAGATCCAGAAGAACGGCGGCGACTGGAAGCGCCAGTACCTGATGCGCCCCGGCTGCGTGCAGATCGAGGACATCGGCGAGGCCAACGACTGGCTGGGCGTGGAGAACTACCGCAAGCGCCTGGCCAACGCCGGCCTGTCGCCGGCGATGGCGAAAGTGCTGGCGCTGGAGCAGGGCGAGACCGACAAGCTGTGCGAATACGCGCCGCGCCAACTGCTCGACCTGGTGTTCCAGGTCTTCGGCGACAAGGAGGTGCTGGACGCCTACGACGAGGCGAAGCGCCACCAGCGCGACACCGAGACGGAGCTGAAGCGTTTTGAAAGCGAACTGGAGGCGTCGAAGACGAATCTGGAGGGCCTGCGCCTGCGCGTGGCCAACTACCATCAATGGGAAGGCCTGCACAAGGAGCGCCGCAACCTGCTCGAGGAAGTGCTGCCCAGCCTGCAGTACCACGAGGCGCGCGAAAAAGCCGCCGGCGCCGGGCGCCAGTTGCGCGAGGCGCGCAAGCCGATGGCCCAGGCCGACCAGCAACTGATCGACAAGCGCAACGGCCTGGCCGCGCAGGCCAAGAGCCTGACCGACACGCAGCAGCAGGAAACGCTGCTGGAGCAGGAATCGACGGCGCTGCAAAGCCGCCTGGCGCTCATCAACGGCAAGCTGAAACCGCTGGAGGGCTTGCTGGAGCAGCGCGAGCGCCTGCACAAGCTGGCCGCCGAATCGGGCAGCGACATTGCCGCCGTGGCGGCGCAGCTGGAGGTGAAGGACGCCGAACTGCTGCGCCAGCGGCAGACGCGCGACGCGCTGTCGACGCGTATCGCCGGCGAGCGCGCCACCATCGGCGCGCTGCAGGGCAAGACGGCGATGCCGGAGCCGGACGCGGTGCGCGGCATGCGCCGCGCGCTGCGCGACGAGGGCATCGCCCACGCCATGCTGTCGGACATCATCGAAGTCACGGACAGCCGCTGGCAGGGCGCCGTCGAGGGCGTGCTGGGCGGCTTCGCCTCGGTCGTCCTGCTGGAGAATTCGCGCGACGCCGCCGCCGCCTACCGCCTGGCCGAGAAGGAGCGCTACCGCCACTTCATCGTGCCCGAGCTGATCACCGCGCCTAGCTCGAAGGACAACAGCCTGCTGTCGGTGGTGCGCTTCTCGGCGAAGACGCCGGCCTGGTTGATCGACCAGTTGTCGCGCATCGCGCGGGTCGATTCGGTGGAGGCCGGCTTCAAGCTGAGCAACACGGAGGAATGGATCACGCCGGACGCCTACCACCGCGAACGGCGCGGCGGCCGCTCCCTGTTCGTCGAAGCGTCGCGCTACCGCTTCGGCCAGGCGGGCCGTTCGCAGCGCCTCGAAGCGCTGCAGAAAACCCTGCCGGCGCTGGAGGCGCAGGAAGACACGCTGACCCTGTCGGTGAGCAAGCTGGCGGCCGAAGTGGGCGCCCTGAAGGCGCGCATCGCCGGCGTCGACGCGGCCAAGGAACTGGCCGCGCGCCAGGCCGAGTTCGAAGAGGCGGCGCGCAACATGGTGCCGCTGAAGGCCGAACGCCTGGACGTGGGCATGCGCCTGGGCGACCTGCAGACGCTGACCAAGAACGCCACCGTCGCGCGCACCCGCGCCGACACCGTGTGGCAGAACGCGCGCATGGCCCTGTCGGAGGCCGAAGCGGGCCTGCGCCTGGGCCACAAGCGGCAGATCGAACAGCGCGCCGAGCACGCCAAGGCGCTGCTCGAACTGCGCCGCGCCTGGCGCCACCTGCCGTACGGCTGGCGCCGGCCGGCGCGGCGCGCCGCGCTGGTGGTCGAGCACCAGAACTCGCACCAGGTCGATTTGCGCGTCGCCAGCCTGCAACTGAGCCTGGCGCGCGAGGACTGGGAACTGGACGCCACCGTCATCGACCAGCACCACCGCCTGTCCGACCAGTTGCACGGCCGGCAGTCGGAGACGGACGAGCGGCGCTACCAGAACAACCGCGCCATCGAAGCGACCGGCAACGCCCGCGGCGCCTACATCGAACGGCTGCGCTACACCGTCAAGACCTACAGCCGCAACATCAAGGAGCTGGGCGAACTGGCCGGCATCGAAGTGCACGCCGACCCGGTGCGGCTGGAAAACGACGACGTGCAGTTGTCGCAGGCCGGCCTGCACGTGCGCTTCAAGTTCGACGGCAAAGGCCCGATCGGCATGAACGACGGGGAGGCCTCGGGCGGCCAGCAGGTGATGAAATCGCTGGTGTTGTTGATCGGGCTGTTGAAATCGGAAGACGGTTCCGGCGGCTTCGTCTTCATCGACGAACCCTTCGCCCATCTGGATATCCGCAACATCCAGTTGGTCGGCGAGTTCCTCAAGAACACCGATGCGCAGTATCTGATGACGACGCCGCTGACGCACAACACCGACGTTTATGATCCTTCGGAGCTGACGCTGATCACCAGCAAAAAGAAGAAAGACACGGAGTGGGCCCAGCCCATCTTCGTGCTGCAGCGGCGCCTGCCCGGCGCGGCCAAGGCGGCCTAAGCCAGAAAAGACCGTTGGCGCTTGCGTCGGCGGTTTTTTTTTGACTGGGGAATTTCGCTGCGGTGGATGCGCGGGAATTCGGCCGGTGCCGGCGCGCATTTCGTGGTGGCGTGCTCGCGCTAACTGCAAACACCGGAAAGCAATGGAAATCGTCCCGTTGGGGAGCTGGATAATCGGGACGCAATGTCTGGAATGTGCCGTATCAACCCATATGAGACGCGAAAAACGTCTCTATGACAGTGCTACGCATGGGTCTATCCGTACGGTACAATCCATCCACAGACACTGTCTGCACTCGGCCAAAATTGGACATGGTGACGTTATGTACATAGCTATCTAACGGCGGTAGACTAAGGGTATCTTGAATTTCTTTGACATTTATGACATCCAAACTTGAACGCAAATGGTGGTTTGTCGCTTTGACTAGCGCGTTAGCGGGACTCATTACGGCATTTTTTATGAAAAATTCCGGAATTCTGCATCCATATAACTTTACTCAATGGGTGCTTTACTTCTTCTGCTTCGCCGGTCTTCAGCGCGGTTTTTCATTTTCTGGCTGGCTTCTCATTCTTTGCTTGTCGCCGCCTGACAAGATTCTAGAACGTACCAGGTGATGAAATCTGCTCGGTCCGTGGGTACGGTTGGCGCACAGTAGATAGAGCGATGGGTACCCTTGGCCAGCAATTGGCAAGGTTCGTTTCGAGACGATAATTGTCTGTCAGCTTACTCGAGAATTTCATTTGCAGTTAGCATGAGCCGAAATCGGCGTCGAATGCAAGCGCGGTCATTTTCAAACGCGAGCCGCCACACCTAAATGCCATTTCCAGAGTCCAAATGCTTTCACCTGAACAAGCCAATCAAATAGGAACAGAGCTCGTTGCGCAAGCCAGGTCCCAACGAATTTCGGAAAAAAACGCGGGGGCTCGTCGCATTCCTTTCTTATATCGTTTTCCCGAATTCGCATCGTTCGAGGAGTGGGAACGACCCGCATTATTGTTGGAAGCACGAACTACAGTCATGAAAAAGCCGCTACTGATTGTTCTATGGGTACTCTTCTCAGCGCTGGCGTTTTGTATCATTTTCTATTCTGTGAAATTCGAGCCTCTTGGGAAATTGCCTGCGCCGTTCTATTGGATTTCCACTACAATTTTCATGAGTCCGGTGTTTCTCTATAGACGCGCGTTAATTCAGCGTCACGTTCGCGACAAGGCGCTCGAGCGCAAAGGTTAACATCTTAAGGCGTGGGTGATCGTGCTCGATGACCGTATGATTTCGGATGGTTGTAATGACCACAACGGAGCAATAGCTGACCTTAACTTACTCAGATGTTCCCTTTGCAACTAGCGCGAGCACGCCGCCATGGAATGTGAGGGGGCGCCGTCGATTGCAAGCTCATTTTCGGTGAGCATGAACGCGTCGTCGTTTGCAGTTAATTCGCCCCACAAGAGGCGTCAAATACGGGCATGGCCGTTCTCAAGCGCGAGCCGCCACACTTACCCAGGATGAAGATGAACAAACTTTCCCTCGCGCTGCTGTTGTCGGGCGCGCCCGCGCTGTGCCTGGCCAACGACGGCATCGCCGCCCTGAGCGCCGGCGGCATCGTCTTCGGCAAGAGCGACGCCATCGCGATGAAGAAGGAAGTGCTCAACGTCAGTTACGACAAGGTCAGCGTCGATTATGATTTCCGCAACGAGTCGGCGCTGGACGTCGAGGAAACCATCGCCTTTCCGCTGCCGGAGTATTCGGCCAAGTATCAGCAATCGCCCACCTACTACGGCCAGCCCGGCGCGTTCTCCATCCTGGTCGACGGCAAGGCGCTGGCCTACCGCACTGTGCTGGCGGCCCGCCAAGAGGGGCGCGATGTCGGCGCCGTCCTGCGCCGCGTCGGCCTGACGGAAGAGCAGATCGCCTATTTTCCGGCGTTTTCGCCCTTCGACAACAAGGTCGCGCCGCTCAGCGCCGCGCAGGAGGAAATCCTCATCGCCAAGGGCTTGCTGGCGAAGCTGATCGATGAAACCTCCTGGGTGCCGGCCTGGACCGTGCAAATCCATTGCGTCTGGAAGCAAAAATTCCCGGCGCATAAAACGGTCCACGTCCACCACCAGTACCGCCCATTCGTGGAGGCGGGCTCGGCCACCGCCATGCTCAATGCGAACTTCACGGCGAGCCACTGCGCCGACGCCGCTTTCTACCGGACGTGGCGGCGCCTCGCGGCGGCCAACGAGCAGCAGGTCACCGCCAATCAGGTCGCCTACATCCTACAGACGGGCAATACATGGAAGAACGGCATCGAAGACTTCACCCTCAATCTGGTAAAAAAAGATCCCGCCGAGTTGATCAGCCTGTGCTTTCCGGGCACCTTTCGCAAGATCAATCCGACCACCCTGCAACTGCGCCTGCGCAATTTCAGGCCGACGCAGGACTTGAACGTCTACTTCGGCAATATCGGGGAGGCGGGGGTGGGCGAGGGCGTCGGGCCGGCGCTGGCGCCGTGAATCCGGCGGCCGTTGGAATGGCGCGGACGGTGAGGCAGGGCCGCCCGGGTCCGGGTCTTAGGCTTATTTTCCAATGAGAGCGGCTATTTTTGCCCTGACCTCGGCCAGTTCTGTTGGCGATGCCTGACCGTGATGGCGTGCCGCGCGCGCGCGCGATCCAGTCCAGACTTTTCACTTGATCGGCGAGGACGACGCTGGCCCGGTCGCCCGCAATTCTTACTTCAAATACTGCGGTGCTTCTTTGCCCACAGGCGCACCGACATCGACCGCCGCATGCAGATTCTCCGGCGTGATTCCAGCCAGCAGCTCACTCAGGACATATTCCTCGCTAGGAATCGCTTCGATGATGATGCGTCCGTCTTCCTCGCGCACGTCAACGGCATCATTCAGGCCCAATCGGGCTGAGTGCATCACGTCCGCCGGGATGCGCACCGAGGCGCCATTGCCCCGTTTTTCGATAATGACGCGCATGATAGGCTCCGTTCTGTTCCAATCAATAGACGATAGCGGAGAAAGAGGCGGATGTCTACGGTGTCGCATCAGCTGTTCGCCAGATGCATCCCCGCCACCTGGCCGAGCAGGGCGGCCAGCCCGGCGAGCTGCTCCGGCGCGCTGTCGCGCAGCAATTCCTGGCTGACCATCTGCGCCGTCACGACGGCGTTCTTCAGCAGGCCCTGTCCGGTCGGCGTGATGGCCGCGTAGCCGACGCGGGCGTCGCGCGGGTCGGGCTGGCGGCTGACCAGGCCGATCTTTTCCAGCGGCAGCAGGGCGCGCGTGACGCCGGACGCCGTCAGCGCCAGGCGCTCGGCCACGTCGACGCGGCGCAGCCGGCCGCCGGGGGCGCGCTCCAGATGGTAGAGCAGCTGGAAGTCGCTGAAGCTGATGCCGTGCAGATTGCCCAGCGTGTTGTCGAGGCGGCGCACCAGCACCGCCTGGGCGCGCGCCAGGCGCAGGCAAAAGTCGAGCGCGTCGTCGCCGGCCTGGGTGGTGCGTGCTGTCTGGTTCATGTCTTCCGATTCGTGTGCGTCATGCGCGGAGTTTACGGCAATACGCGGCGCCGGGGGCAACCATTTCGCCGCGCCGCTCACAGGTAGGACAGCGGCGCGCCGCGCGGACACTGTTCCAGATGCATGGCCAGCAGGGTATCGAGTTCGGTCTCGGCGTTGAAGGCCGGGTCGGCGGACGGCTCCAGCGTGTCCAGGACGGCGAAGCGGAAGCCCGCCTCGCCGTCGCGGCGCCAGTCGGCCTGCAGGGCGGCGTTGCGGTGTCTTCCCAACTTCAGCTCGAAGCGGTGGCGGTTGAGGATGCCGGGCAGGTTGCCGCTGCGCTCGATCAGCATGCGGCCGCTGGCCAGGTGCTCGATGGCGTACACGCCCATCGCCGGCGGATTCAGTTTGTAGTCGGCCTTCAGGGCGGCGCGGCTCATGCCGGCTCCGTGCCGGGGCCGGCGATCTGGATCAGCGCGGCGGCCAGCGCGGTCAGTTGTTCGGCCGGCGCGGCCGCCAGCGCGCGCCGGCAGACCAGCCGCGCCGTCTCGACGGCGGCCGGCAGCAGGGCCTTGCCGGCCGGCGTCAGGACGGCGTAGCTCAGGCGCGCGTCGCGCGGGTCGGGTTGGCGCGCGACCAGGCCGATTTTTTCCAATGGCTGCAGGGAGCGCGCGACGCTGGACGGACTCAGTGAAACGCGCTCGGCCAGTTCGGCGCAGCGCAGGCGGCCCTGCGGCGCCTCGTCCAAGTGGCGCAGCAATTGAAAGTCGCCGCTGCCGATGCCGTGCAGCGTGCCCAGGCGATCGTCGAGGCGGTCGGCCAGCAGCGCCTGGGCGCGCGACAGGCCGAGGAAGAGATCGAGGCCGGCGTCGCGGCCGGGATGGGGAGGGGAGATAGCGTTCATGGCAGCCAATCTGGTTGTTAGATGTTTGAGTGCTCAAGTATATGTCAATAATAATCCGCAGGGAAGTTGTTTTTAACGGCGCTGTCGCGGCGATGAAAACGGGCGCCGCCAAGCCGGGCGCGGGCGTGAAGGATGTGAAGCCGGCCCGATGCCTGTGTTTTTTTGTTCGCGCGGCGCTCACCCGGGGCCGGAAATGCGCTACTCTGGATTTTTTCAATAGTTATCGGAATATCATGTCTCTGCCGCCACCCGCCGATCCGCACGCGCGCTTGCTGTCCATCGTCTACGCTTCGCCGTGGATGATGGCGGCGCTGGCCGCCGTGCGCGAACTGGGCCTGGAATCCTGGTGCATAGGCGCCGGCGCCGTGCGCAATCTGGTGTGGGACGCGCTGCACGGGCATCAGTTGCCGTCGGCGCTGGCCGACATCGACGTCGCTTATTTCGACACCGCCGCGCTGGGGCCGGAGCGCGAGGCCGCGCTGCAGGAGCGGCTGGCGCAGATCCTGCCCGGCCAGCCTTGGGAGGTGTGCAACCAGGCCGCCGTCCACCTGTGGTTCGAGAGTTGTTTCGGCTACCCGGTGGCGCCCCTGCAGTCGCTCGAGGAGGCCGTCGCCTCGTGGCCCGAGTACGCCACGGCCGTGGCGCTGACGATGCAGCCGGACGGCACCGTCGATATCATCGCCCCCTACGGTCTGGGCGATCTGTTCGACATCGTCGTGCGGCGCAATCCGGCGCGGGTCAGCGTCGACACCTACCGCCGGCGCGTGGCGCGCAAGGGGTACGCGGAGCGCTGGCCGAGGGTGACGATACTGCCGTGAAGGGGGGCACCGGCGCGCGCGAAAGCAGTGCATACTGCGCGCTACGCCACCCGAACCGCCGCCGCCATGAAAAAATCCGATGACATCGCCCAGAGATTCCTGGGCCAGCCGTACGACACGCTCGACGAGCACAGCCAGCGCGTGGCGCGGCACATCGCGGGGCGCAAGCACATCGCCAAGAACACGGCGCTGGCCTTCGACGAGAAAACCAGTTTCGGCCAGCGCGCCGCCGACAAGGTGGCCAAGTTCGGCGGCTCCTGGACCTTCATCATCCTGTTCGCCGTCGTGCTGGTGGTCTGGGTGGGGATCAACTCCTTCCTGCTGGCCAGCCTGGGCAAGGAGGCTTTCGATCCCTATCCCTACATTCTGCTGAACCTGTTCCTGTCGATGCTGGCGGCGATCCAGGCGCCCATCATGCTGATGTCGCAGAACCGCCAGGCGGAGAAGGACCGCTACAACGCCGAGCACGACTACGAGGTCAACCTGAAGGCCGAGCTGGAAATCATGCTGCTGCACGAAAAAATCGATCTGCTGCGCGAAGGGCAGTGGTGCGACCTGCTGAAGATTCAGAAGCAGCAGCTCGAACTGCTCAGCCACCTGGCCGGGCAGCATGGCGCAAGCGTGGCTTAGCCTGGCGCCGCGAAGGGCTTCTGGCTGCGCCGCCAGCGCAGCAGGCCCCAGGCGTAGATCCCATAGTAGCCGGCCAGCAGGCCGCAGCTGAGCATCGTCAGCGGGCTTTGCGCCGGGTCCTGCTGCGGCAGCGGCGCGGCGACGCGGGTGTTCAGGTACAGCTCCAGGCAGAGGTGCAGCGCGCGCGCCACGAAGAGCATGGCGACGAGCATGCCGAGATGCCGGTTGGGCGTGTAGAAACAACCCTTGGCGGTGTTTTCGAAGCGCGTCAGCTTGATGCCCCACACGCCCAGCCAGGCCCCGGCCAGCGCGCCGGCGCCCAGGCTCGACAAGGGCAGCGCCGCGCCGCCGGTCAGCGCGGCCAGCGCGGCGACCAGCAGCGGGAACAGGATGGCGGCGGCCCAGTGGCTCCACAGCGTCGACGGCTGGCGCACCATCATGCGCTTCAGGCGCGAAAAGATGCGCCAGACCAGCAGCGGAACGAGGACCAGCAGGGCGAGGGTAGTTGTTTCCATGTGTCGGGCATCCGCAGGCCCGCGGACGGGCGCAATCAAACCGCGATTGTAAGCCAGAAACGCCCCGCCGCGACAGGGCGGCGGCCGCGCGCGCCCGGCTGAATTGACATTTCCCGGCCCGGAAAGCACTATGCCTGTTCACCGGGCGCCGCCGAGCGCGGCGCGGTGCCGATTTTGCAGGCCAACTTTGACTGGACTTCCATGACCACACGCTTTCCCTTGCTGCCGCTGACGCTGGGCCTGATGGCGGCCTCGCCGCTGGCCGGCGCCCAGAACAACGGGTATCAGAATCCGCCGGCGGCGCTGCAGGCGATCGTCGACGCGCCGCGCGCGCCGGCCTTGAGCCTGAGTCCGCAACGCGATCTGGCGGCGCTGGTGCAGACGCCGGCGCTGCCCGGCATCGGCGAGGTGGCGCAGCCGGAGTTGAAGCTGGCCGGCGTGCGCATCAATCCGCGCACGTATTCGGCCAGCCGCTTTTCCTTCGGCACGGGTCTGAGCCTGCTCGAAATCGAGACGCAAAAGGAGTCGCCCGTCAGCGGCTTGCCGCGCCAGTTGCGCCTGGCCGACCTGAGCTGGTCGCCCGACCAGCGCCATCTGGCCTTCAGCCACATCGCCTACGGCGCCGGCGCCAAGGGCACGGGCGTCGAGCTGTGGTTGGTCGACGTCGCCACGCGGGCGGCGCGCAAGGTGTCGACGCAGCCGCTGTCGGCCGTCTACGGCCGCGGCTTTGCGTGGATGCCGGACAGCCAAAGCCTGCTGGTGCGCCTGAAACCGGCCAAGCTGGGCAAGGCGCCGCAGTCGAGCGGCATCCCGGGCGGCCCGAGCCTGCAGGACAGCCAGCCGGGCGCCGGCCAGAAGCAGTTGCGCACCTATCCGGACCTGCTCAAGAACGAGGACGACGCCCTGCTGTTCGAGCATTACGTGACGGTGCAACTGGCGCTGATCGCGGTGTCCGGCAAGGCGCGCCTGGTGGGCCAGCCGGGGCCGTTCGCCGGCGTCGCCGTGGCGCCGGGCGGCAAATACCTGCTGACCTCGAGCATCGCCCGGCCGTATTCCTACATCGTGCCGGCCTCCAGCTTCGCCAAGCGCATCGAGGTGCGCGACCTGCAGGGCGCGCTGGTGCACACGGTGGCCAACCGGCCGCTGGAGGAGGGTCTGCCACCCGGCAACGACGCCGTCAGCAGCGGCGTGCGCGAGGTCTCCTGGCGCGTCGACGCGCCGGCCACGCTGGTCTGGGCCGAGGCCCAGGACGGCGGCGATCCGGCCCGGGCGGCCGAGATCCGCGACATCGTCTACAGCCAGGCCGCGCCCTTCGCCGCCGCGCCGCTGGTGCTGGCCCGGCTGGCCTCGCGCTACGCCGGCATCGCCTGGGGCCGCGGCGACCTGGCCCTGCTGACCGAGCACTGGTACAAGACGCGCGCCCTGAAGCAGTGGCGCATCGCCCCGGACGCGCCGGCCACGCCGGCAGAACTGCTCTACGCCGGCTCCTCGGAGGACCGCTACAACGACCCGGGCGCGCCCGTCATGCGCGCCGACGCGGCCGGCCTGCCGCGCCTGATGATCGACGCCGACAACGCCATCCTGCTGGACGGCGCCGGCGCCTCGGCCGAGGGCGACCGGCCCTTCCTGGACCGCCTGAACCTGACGACGAAGAAGAAGGAGCGGCTGTTCCAGAGCGCCGCGCCCTACTATGAAAACATCGTCGCCGTGCTGAATGAGGAGGGCAGCCGCCTGCTGTCGACGCGCGAAGCGCCGACCGAGCGGCCGAACTACTATCTGCGCGACCTGAAGCGGGAGGGCGCCGCGCAACTGACGGCGCTGACCCGCTTCGCCCACCCGACCCCGCAGCTGAGGGATGTGCAGAAGGAGCAGATCCGCTACCGGCGCGCCGACGGCGTCGACCTGACGGCGACCCTGATGCTGCCGCCCGGCTACGACGCCAAGCGCGACGGTCCGCTGCCGATGCTGATGTGGGCCTATCCGCACGAATTCAAATCGGCCAGCGCGGCCAGCCAGACCACCGGCTCGCCGTACCGCTTCAACGCGGTCGGCTACTGGGGCCCGGCGGCCTTCCTGGCGATGGGGTACGCGGTGCTCGACAATCCCTCCTTCCCCATCGTCGGCAAGGGCGAGGAGGAGGCCAACGACACCTATCTGCCGCAACTGGTGGCCGACGCCGAGGCGGCCGTCGACGAGGTGGTGCGGCGCGGCGTGGCCGAGCGCCACCGCATCGCCATCGGCGGCCATTCCTACGGCGCCTTCATGACCGGCAACCTGCTGGCGCACACGCGCCTGTTCCGCGCCGGCATCGCCCGCAGCGGCGCCTACAACCGCACCCTGACGCCGTTCGGCTTCCAGTCGGAGGAGCGGCCGTTCTGGAAGGCGCAGGAGGTCTACCAGGCCATGTCGCCGTTCAACAACGCCGACAAGATCAAGGACGCGCTGCTGCTCATCCACGGCGAGCAGGACAACAACTCCGGCACCTTCCCGATCCAGAGCGAGCGCATGTTCCAGGCCATCAAGGGCCTGGGCGGCACGGCGCGCCTGGTCATGCTGCCCAATGAAAGCCACGCCTACCGGGCGCGCGAGTCCATCCTGCACATGCTGTACGAGAGCAACAACTGGCTGGAGAAGTATGTGAAGAACGCCGTGCCATAAACGGCCGGGGCGCCGCGCGCGCCGCGCCGTGCGGGCGCGGCGCGGCGACTCATGCTATGGTCGTATTTTCATCCACATGGAGAGTGCGTCATGGATTCATCCGTCATTTACGCCCACCGCGCGCCCGACCCGGCGCCGATCGACGACCCGGTGCAGGAGCCGGTGCCGCATCCGCAGCCGGTGCATCCGGTGCCGCAGAACGATCCCGTGCCCGACCACAATCCCAGTTGACGCGCCCCCGGCCAGCGGTTTTACCCGCTGGTTTTTTTCATGCCCGCGGGCTCAATCGAAGGCCCAGGTGTAGAGCACGTCGAGGGCGTTGTTGGTGCCGGTCTGGAATTGCAGCGTGATGCGCGGGTTCAGCTTGTAGCGCAGCTTGACCAGGCTGGTGGCCGAGTTGGCGCCCTGCTCGAAGCTCAGGTAGGCGCGCCGCGAGAGGCGCTTGCCGACCGTGACGACGGTGTTTTCCAGGCCCTTCGCCGGCGTCGATCCGGGCGCCTGCGACAAGCCCACCTCGTCGAGTCCCAGCGAGTTCGCCAGGCGCGTCTGCAGGCCGCCGCCGTTGCCGCCGAACAGGGCGCCGGCCGCCGTCGTCAGCAGGCCCAGTTCGTTGCCGGCGCTGCCCTCGGTGCCGTGGCCGAGCACCAGCCAGGCCAGTTTTTCGCTGTCCGGCACACTCGGCGTCGAGACCAGTTTCGCCGTCGGCGACTGCGCCGTGCCGCGCACCTCGACGCCCGCCTCGACGTTCGTTTCGGTCAGCGCCTCGCCCTCGGGGCGCTTGCGCACGGCGAGGATGTTCAGGCCCGGATTGTCGTAGGCGCCGGTGAAGTTCAGCAGGCCCCGTTCGATCGCCAGCTTCTGGCCGTAGGCGGCGTAGGTGCCGCCGGCGACGCGGATCGAGCCGTTGACGACGGGCGCGCGGCGCTCCAGCACGCGGGCGCGCACGCTGCCGGCCAGGCGCGCGTCGAGGCCCTTGCCCTTCAGCGCGAAGGCCTCGCCCAGGACCACCTCCAAGTCGATGTTCAGCGGCAGCGTCGGCGCCGGCTTGACGCCGCCGCGCCCCGTGCCGCGTCCCAGCACGACCACGTCCGCGCTCTGCGTCGGCGTGTCCTGCGCGGCCAGTTCGATCTGCGCCCGGTCGACCTTGAACTTGCCGTCCAGGCGGAAGCGTTTCTGGTCGCGCAGCAGCGTGCTCTGGCCGCTCAGCACCAGAGTGCGGTCGGGCCGCGCCAGCGCCTGCAGCTTGTCGGCCACCAGCTTCAGCTCCATGCTCGCCTCGGCGTTCGCGAAACGCACCCAGCCGTCGGCGCGGACCTTGCCCTCGCCGCCGTCGAAACTCAGTCCCTGCAGTTGCAACTGGTCGCCGGACAGCTTGGCGCGCAACTGGCCGTTGCGCAGTTTCAGACCCTGCTCGGCCCAGTTCAGCTGCAGCTTGTCGCCGCTGATGTCGCCGCTCAGCAGCGGCGCGCCTATCGTGCCGGCGCCGCTGAACTTCAGCTTCAGCGCGCCGTCCAGTTCCAGGCCCGGCTGGCCGGCCAGCGGCGCCAGCCAGGCCAGCGAGGCCATGTCGGCGCTGCCGCTCAGGCTCAGCGCGCTGTCGGCGCCGACGCGGCCCTGCAGCATCTGCGCCGTGCCGTCCAGGCGCGCCTGGCCGGCGCGCGCGCCGTCCAGGGCCACCTGCAGGCGCAGCGCGTTGTTCAGCACATCGACGCGCGCGTCCAGGGTGCGCAGGCCGAGCGCCAGCGGCAGGTCGCCGCGCACGGTGATGTCGCCTTTTTCGCGGAAGACGTGCACCTGGCCGGCCAGGCTCGGCACGGCCGCCGCCTGCAGGTCGAGCGCCCATTGCGCCCCCAGCGTCAAGTCGCTGATGGTGTTTTCGCGCCAGGCCGGCGTCAGTTGCGCCAGATAGTTCAGCGGCACGCCGGCGGCCACGCCGTTGCTGCGCCAGCGCGCGCCGTTCTTTTCCAGGCTGTTCAGACTGATGCTGCCGTCGGGCAGTTTGAAGACGGCGTTGGCGAGCGTGATTTTTTCGGGATGCAGCAGCGCGGCGACGCCGGCCGCGGCCGGCCCGGCCAGGCGCAGGGGCGCCGGCGCCTGCAGGGCGAAGGCGTAGCGGCCGCGGTTGGCCAGGGTGTCGACGCTGCCGCTCCAGACGCCGGCGGCGAAACCGCCCCTGGCGCTGGCCGTGGCGTCGAAGTCGGCGTTGCGGGCCGTCAGTTGCAGGGTGTGGGCGGCGCGCGTGCCGCCCGTCTGCAGGCGCGCGGCGGCGAGGCTGAGGGCGGGGCCGCTGTAGGCGCCGATCTCGATGTCGGCCACCAGCGGGTCGGCCGCGCCCTGGCCGCTGCCCAGGCTGGCGCTGGCGCGCAGGCTTTGCAGATGGTGCTGGCCGAACAGGCGCAAGTCCTTGCCGTCCAGCGTGGCGCTGAGCGCCGGCGCGGCCAGGCTGCCGGTGAGCGCGCCGGCGCCGCGCAGGGCGCCGCCGAATTGCGCGCCCAGGCTGGACAGTTGCGGCGCCTCGAGTTTCCAGTCCAGGCGGTCGCGCGCGGCGCCGAAGCCGCCGCTCGCGCGCACGCTGTTGGGGCCCAGGCGCAGGTCGACGTCGGCGCTGGCCAGGTGGGCGGCGTCGGCCGTCATTTTGGCGTAGCCGGACAGCGGCGCGCTGGCCAGGGTGGAGGGCTGCAGGGCCAGGTCGAGCGCCATGCGCCAGTCCTTGGCGAGGCTGGCGCTGCCCTTGAAGTCGGCGTTGACGCTGCCGCCCGGGTAGGCGCCGAAGGCGGCCGGGTCGAGGCGCCGCGCCATGCCGGCCAGCGTCAGTTGCGGCGCGCGCCCGGCGCCGGCCAGGGCGATCTCGCCGGCCGCGTGCAGCAGGCTATCGGGCGCCGCATGCTTGGCGGCGGCCAGTCCCAGGCCCTTGGCGTCGGCGCTGAAGCTGCTGCGCGGCGCCGCCAGCGTGCCTTGGATCAGGCCCTGCGCCGTCAGCGCGCCGAGCAGGTCGGCGTGGGCCGCCCCCAGCTGCCGGGCGTCGACGCGCCAGGCCAGGCTCTCGCCGGGCGCGCCGAAGTTGCCGCGCACCTCGGCCTTGTTCTGGCCCAGCGCGAAGCTGGCCTCGACGCCGCTCAGGTGGCGCGCGTCGGCCGTCAGCTTGGCGCCGCCCGACAGCGGCTGGTTCAGCAGGCGGCTGGCGCGCAGGGCCAGTTCGCCCTTGAGCGACCACTGCGGCGCCAGGTGGCCGTCCAGGCGCGCGTCGGCGTTCAGGTCGGCCTGCGGATAGGCGCCGAAATCGGCCGGGTTGAAGCGGCTGGCGCTGGCGACGGCCTTGAATTCCTGTTTGTCCTTCAGGCTGGCCTGGCCCGTCAGGCTGACGCTGCCCTTGCCGGCCTGCAGGCGCGCGCGCTGGATCTGCAGCAGGCTGTCGGCCAGGCTGGCCTGGACGTCGAGGCGCAGGCCGTCCTGGGCCAGCAGCGCCGTCAGCGTCTGCGTGCGGCCGCTGCCGTCGAGCTTGATGTCGCCGGCGATCCTGGTGCTGTTCAGGCTGCCGTGGATGGCCTTCAGATCGAGGCGCTCGGTGCGCAGGGTGAAGCCGGCGCTGCCGATGGGCGCGTCGACGCCGCTGCGCGCGATGTTGCCGGCGCCGCGGAATTGTCCGGCGGCGCCGAAGTCGAGCAGGGCCGCTTCGACGGTGGTGGCGGTGAGCGTGCCGCCGACGCGCGCGCTGATGCTGCGCAGCGGCAGGCGCTGCTGGTCGAGCGGACCGGCCGGCGCGGCGTTGCCGATGGCCAGCGCGCCGGCGACGTTTTGTTGGGCGTCGATCTTGGCCGCCAGCTCCAGGCTCAGATCGGCCTGCGGCAGGGAGGCCTTGAAGCGGCCCGGATTGATGCCGCGGCCCTTCAGCGTCGCCGCGCGCAGGATCACCGGCTCGAAGGGCGCCAGCGTCAGGCGCGCCTCGCCGCTGGCCGGTCCGGCGCTGCCGGCGCCGGCCAGTTCCAGCAGGGCCAGGCTGCCGCCCAGCGTGGCCGTCATGCTGGCCGGCGCCTCGCCGGCCGGCGCGCCGCTCTGCGTCATGCTGATTTTTCCGTCCAGGGCGAAGGGCGCGGCGGCCCGGATGCTGGCGCCGGCGGCCGCCTGTCCCCACGGCGTGGCGGCCGTGGCGTCGCTCAGGCGCCAGCCGTCCGCGTCGCCGGCCAGCTTGAAGCGCAGCGCGGCGATGACGGTGTCGCCGCCGGCCAGGGTCAGCTTGTCGAGGCGGGCGTCGGCGATGCCGAGCCGGAAGGGCGCCGTGATGCGCGTCGGCAGGGTGGCCGGCGTGGACGGGCCGACGCTCTCCAGCTTCAGGCTGGCGACGTGTAATTCGCTGATGGCGATGCCGGCCGAGAAGAACTGCAGCGGCGACCAGCTGATGTCGATGTTCTCGGCCGTGATGCGCTGGCTGGCGCTGCGGTAACTGAGGTGGCCCAGGTGCATGCGGTGGTAGAGGGAGCCGGAAACGCCGCTGACGCTGATCTGCCCGCCGCTGGCGCCGGCCACTTTTTGCAGCAGCGCCTGCAGGGTCGATTCACGCCCCAGCATCCACAGCGCGCCGCCCAGCAGCAGGCCGGCGCCGGCGCCGCCGATGAGGACATAGCGCAGGGCGCGGCGCGGTTTGGGCGGGGTGGTGGTGTCGGACATCAGAAGGTGAATCCCAGAGAGAAGTGCAGGCGGTATTTTTGGATCGCGTGGCCGTAGGCGGCGTCGACGTTGATGGGGCCGACCGGGCTCTTGTAGCGCGCGCCCAGGCCGTAGCCGGATTTCGGCCGCAGTTCCTTGACGGTGTCGGCGGCGTTGCCGGCGTCGTAGAAGACGGCCGCGCCCCAGGTCGGCGTGAACCAGTGCTGCAGTTCGGCGCTGGCGGTGGCCAGGTAGCGCCCGCCGACGATGGCCTCGCCCTCGCGCACGCCCAGCTCCTGGTAGGCGTAGCCGCGCACGGACTGGTCGCCGCCGGCGCGGAACAGGTAGACGGCCGGCACGCCGGGTTTTTCCTTCGAGCCCAGCGCGCCGGCCTCGCCGCGCAGGATCACGGTGTTGCTCTTGCCGAGGGGGTGGTAGTAGATGAACTTGGCGCTGCCGCGGATGAATTTCTCATCCGTCAGAACGGGCAGCAGGGCGCCGCCCAATTGCGCGTTGACGACGTAGCCGCGGGTGGGGAAGAGCAGGCTGTCGAGGTGGCGCTTGGTCAGGCCATAGGTCAGCGGCAAGCTCTTGCTCTTGCTGGTGACGCCGCCCTCGATCGTCTTCTCCTCGCTGAGGAACTCCAGCGTGAAGCTGCGTTCGAGCAGCGGCGTGCCCCAGGCGCGCTTGGCGGCCACCGTCTTCACGCTGGTGATTTCGTTGGCGATGTCGCTGCGCTCGAAGCCCGCGCCGACGCTGTCGTTGTAGCCTTCCGGGGTGGTCGGGAAATAGAAGTCGCCGCGCGCCGTCTGCTTCTTCGTCTCCATCGTCAGGGCGCTCTTGAACTTCAGGCCCAGCAGATTCAGATTGTCGTAGTTCAGCTGGGCGCGGTTACCCGTGTTGGTGCTGTAACCGAGACCGGCGCTGACGTTCTTGCGCTTGTTCTCGACCACCCGCACCAGCAGCGGCAGCGGCGCGGCCGGCGCGGCGTCCGGCGCCTGGCCGGCCGCCTCGATCTGCCCGGCGAGCAGGGCCGACTGGTCGGCGCTCACCTCGACGCTGCTGAAATAGCCGCTGTCCTGCAGGCGCGACTGGTAGGCCTGCAGGGCCGCCTCGCTGTAGACGTCGCCCGGCGCGATCTGGTTCAGATTGCGCACGATGCTGTCCGGATAGCGCTGCAGGCCTTCGATGCGCAGGGCGCCGAAGCGCAGCTCCGGGCCGCTGTCGAGCTCCACGCGCAGGGCCGCGCGGTGGCTGTCCGGATCGATCTCGGCCAGCGAATCGCTCAACTGGGCGCGCGGGTAGCGCGTCTGCACCACCTGGCGCAGCAGATTGCGCTTGGCCGCCTCCCAGTCGGCCTGGCGGAACACCTGGCCCTCCGCCAGGCCCCATCCGGCGCGCAGCGCTTCCTGGTCGAAGGGGGCGCTGCCCGGCGCGGCCGCGAAGCCGCGCAGCAGCAGCTCGACCTTGCCGACCAGCACAGGCTCGCCCGGCTCGACGTGCACCACCACGCGCGGCGCGGCGCCGTCCTCGTCGAGGCGGGCGCTGACCTGCGGCGTGTAATAGCCGGCCGTCGCGATCAGGCTCTTCACCTGCTCCGGCGCGGCCCTGACCAGGCGCTGCAACTGCTCGCGGTCGACGCGCGGATTGTCCTGGAAGCGCAGCAGGTCGAGATTGTGTTCGAGCAGGGTGTCGAGCGGTTCGGGCGCCTCGATCTTCACCGTGTAGTGCAGCGCGACGGCGGCGGCCGGCGCCGTTTCGGCGCCCGTATCGGCGCCGCGGGCGGGCGCCGGCAGGGCCAGCGCGGCGCCGCCGGCCGCCAGCAAGGCGATGGGAGCCATTGCTTTTGCCAGCACTTGTGCCAAAATTCGTGGTCGTGCCGCTTTGCCGGCGGCTGCTAGGACTGGTCGTGCAGGAAACATGGTGCTCCAGGAGGGTAGATGCTGCCTGCATGTTACCGGAATAGGTATATAGATGGCGGACGAATAAGATGTTACGCGGTGCCGGCAAGACAGCCGCGCACGCTTCCCACAAGCATTCAAGAAAGATGATTATGTTAGCAACTGATTCCGCACTGGTCCTGTTTAGCGGCGGCCAGGATTCCACCACCTGCCTGGCCTGGGCGCTGGAGCATTATGCGCGCGTCGAGACGATAGGCTTCGACTACGGTCAGCGCCACGCCATCGAACTGACGGTGCGCCCGACGGTGCTGGAACAGATGCGCGCGCAGTCGCCGGCCTGGGACGGCCGGCTCGGCGAGGACCACATGATCGACCTGTCGCTGATCGCCGCCATTTCCGACACGGCGCTGACGCGGAACGTCGAAATCGCCATGCAGGAAAACGGTTTGCCGAACACCTTCGTGCCGGGGCGCAATCTGCTGTTCATGACGGTGGCGGCCACCGTGGCGTACCGGCGCGGCCTGACGGTGCTGGTCGGCGGCATGTGCGAGACCGACTTCTCCGGTTATCCGGACTGCCGCGACGACACCATGAAGGCGCTGCAAGTGGCGCTGAACCTGGGCATGGCGACGCGCCTGAAGGTGGAGACGCCGCTGATGTGGTTGGACAAGCGGCAGACCTGGGAGCTGGCCGAGGGGCTGGGCGGGCGGCCCCTGGTGGACCTGATACGCAGCGGCACCCACACCTGCTATCTGGGCGAGCGGGGCGAGTTGCACGACTGGGGTTATGGCTGCGGCACCTGCCCGGCCTGCGAGCTGCGCGCGCGCGGCTACCTGCAGTACGCGGCCGGCCAGGCGGGCGGCGCGGCGTAGTTCCGCGGCCGCGCCGCATGCCGGCGCGGGGCGCGTCGCCCGGCTCAGGACTTGGAGCGGGGCTTCCTGCGCGCGCGCCCGGCGATGACGAGCAGTATCGCCAGCGGGATCAGCAGCGGTAGCATGACGGGCGCCAGCAGGGCCGCCAGCAGCAGCCCGAACAGCGCCATGCCGGCCAGCAGCAGCACGCCGATGCCGGCCCACAGCAGGCCGAGGAACAGCGCCGCCAGCGCCAGCGCGGCGAAGGCGAACAGGACGCCGCCGCCGGCGAACAGCAGGCCCAGCAGCCAGCCGAGCGGACCGTCGACCTCTTCGCCGTTCCAGTTCATGGTCAGGTCGGCGGCGTGGCCGAAGTCCAGCGCGCGCCAGGCGAGGATGGCGAGCAGGGCGATCGCGACGGCGGGAAGGAATTTTTTCATGGCTGGCCTCGATGTGGAAAAACGTTGAACCGCGCGGATATGTTGACACCGTAGCGCGGCAGCCTGTCGCACGCCAGCGGCATGCGACAGGGCGGCGTTTTCGCGGTATGGAGAGGCCGGACGGCAATTTTCACCTTGCATAAAAAATATCACTGCCTATACTTAACGTCTCCACTTCCGCGAGGAGGACAAGATGCTTTTGTGCGAACAAACAGGGGATCAATCGATATTCCCGGAATTAGGGCGCTTGCTGCGCCGGTTTCACCAGCGGCCCCGCGCCGCCGGGCCGAAAGGCGCACCGCCGGCCATCCCGCCGATCATCATCACGCCCTACAGTTACCAGACTCCCGCGCCGGCCATCGATCCGCGCCTGCCGCCGCCCATTCCGCCCATCGCACCGCCGGCGCGTCCCTCGCTGTCCTGCGCCTGCGCCTGAGCCGCCGGCGCTTGCCGCCGCCTTCGCGGTGGGGCCGGTCGCGCCTCGCCCGGCGCATGCCTTAAAAAATTCGGCCCGCAATGCGCGGGCCGTTTGTGCTTTCCGGATGCTTGTTCAAGGGCGGCGCCGGCGCAGCGCCGTCAGCAAGCCCAGGCCGGCCAACAGCATCGCATAGGTTTCCGGTTCGGGCACGGCGTTGATGAAGGCGTGGTTGTCGGTTTCGAAGGCGTTGGTCGGCGAGTGGAATTCGATCCGGGTGAACGCCGCGCCGGGAGCGGCCCAGGCGTTGACGTAGAAGCCGACCCGCTGGTCGCCATTCGGACTGACGCCCGCCAGGCTGGCCATCGCCGCGCCGCTCAGAGTGAAGTTGCTGTTGTCGGCGCCGTGGAAGAGCACCGAGTTGTAGGTGTCGGCCGAACCCATGTAAAAACCGAAGTAACTCAGGCCGCCGCTGAAGGTGGCGGTGCCGGGCGTGGTCTGACCGTCCGTGACGCCGACCGAAAAGAAGGGCGTCAGGTCCAGCGGCGGTTGCGCCGCGTAACTGGGATGGTCGCTGAGGAAGACCATGCCGCCGCTGTAATTGGCCGGCGCGCCGCCGCTGTTGAAGTCGATGGTGGTGGCGCCGGCGACGGCGCTCATCATGCCGGCGTTGGGGACGCTGGTTCCGCCGGCGCTGAAGGTGGGGGCGGCGGCTTGGGCGCCGCAGGCGGCCGCCGCCAGCGCGGCGCAGGCCAGAGTGGAGAGTAGGTTCATTGCGCTTCCCTTTTCATGTCGATGACGTCGGTGCGGGAGAACTTCTTTTGCGACGGAAAATGCGTGATGCGTGATGTCTGCGGCTGTCCTGGCCGGCAAGGTATTTGCCAATCTCAATGCAATTTAAATTGCATATTAATAATAGTATTTTCCTTTGATTAATAAAGGTGGAAATTAGAGTAAATATTCTAAATCGGGATGTGGGCGCGCGGCGCGCCGCGGTCCCTTGAGTCGGATCACGATCCGTTCGGGCTGGCCGCGGCCGCCGGCCGCAGCGTCAAAACCGGGCGCGGGCGGGCGATTTCGACTATCATGCTAGCCCCCATCCCCCATCCACGAGCCAGCCCACATGAGTACCGATTCCCCCGATTTTCCCGAGCAGGACGACGACGCCAAAATCCAGGAGCCGCGCCTGTGGGTAGGCAATGGCTGGACCGCGCGCGTGATCAAGAACGAGGAGGACGAGGGCTGGGCGGTGGCGATGATCAAGGACGGCGAGCCGGAGCCGGCCCTGGTCGGGCCGTGGACCATGGGGCGCGACAAGAAGAATCCCAAGCCGCTCGATGTGAACGCCTTCAACACCCTGGTCAAGACGGCCGCCGAAGTGCTGCGCCGCCATGAGCAGCAATTGCACGCCCAGTTGCACAAGAGTCTGTACGTCAGCGTGGACGGCGGCCAGGTCAAGGTGATGCTCGACATCGTGCCGGACGAGGATCATCCCTACGCCATGCTGAGCGCCTACGACGAGGACGGCGAGGAACTGGCCAAGGTGCGCACCTCGGCCGCGTTCAAGCTCAGCGCCGGCAGCGCGGCGGCCTGGATCGAGAACGATTACCGCAAGCCTTGAGCTTGCGGTAAAGGGGACAGCCGGCGGCGCCGGGCCGGGCTCAGACCCGGGGCGCCGGATCCGCGCGCAGGCCCTGGCCGGCGGCGCGCGGCGCCGCCGGCGCCGTCTCCTCCTCGCGGCGGTAGGCCAGCCGGTACAGCAGCGGCAGCACCAACAGCGTCAGCGCCGTCGACGACAGGATCCCGCCGATGACGACGCTGGCCAGCGGCCGCTGCACCTCGGCGCCGGTGCCGGTGGCGATGGCCATCGGCACGAAGCCCAGCGAGGCCACCAGCGCCGTCATCAGCACCGGCCGCAGGCGCGTCAGCGCGCCTTCGACGATGGCTTGGTGCAGGGTGCGGCCCTCCTCGCGCAGGTGGCGGATGAAGGCGATCATCACCAGGCCGTTCAGCACGGCGACGCCGGACAGGGCGATGAAGCCGACCGCCGCCGAGATCGACATCGGTATGTCGCGCAACCAGAGCGCGACGATGCCGCCGGTGAGCGCGAACGGTATGCCGCTGAACACCAGCAAGCCGTCCTTCAGATTGCCGAACATGGCGAACAGCAGAATGAACACCAGCAGCAGCGCCAGCGGCACGACGATCTGCAGGCGCTGCGTGGCCGACTGCAGTTGCTCGAACTGGCCGCCCCAACTGGTCCAGTAGCCGGCCGGCACCTTCACCTGCTCGCGGATGCGCGCCTCGGCCTCGGCCACGAAGGAGCCGATGTCGCGCCCGCGCACATTGGCGCTGACGACGATGCGCCGCTTGCCGTCCTCGCGGCTGATCTGGTTCGGCCCCGGCGCCAGGTCCAGGCTGGCCACCTCGGCCAGCGGGATGAAGCTGGCGCGCCCCTCGCCCTTGGGCAGCGGCAGCGGCAGGCGGCGCAACTGCTCCAGGTCGTTGCGCAGCTTTTCCGGCAGGCGCACCACGATGTCGAAGCGGCGGTCGCCCTCGAACAGGGTGCCGGCCGGCCGGCCGCCGATGGCGGTGGCGATGCTGTCCTGCACGTCGGCGATGTTCAGGCCGTAGCGCGCCGTCTGCTCGCGGTCGATGTTCACCGTCAGCATCGGCAGGCCGCTGGTCTGCTCCACCTTCACCTCGGCCGCGCCGGCCACCTTGCCCAACACGGCGGCGATGCGCGCCGCCGTCGCGTCCAGCACCGCCATGTCGTCGCCGAACAGCTTCACGGCGACGTCGCTGCGCACGCCGGAAATGAGTTCGTTGAAGCGCAGTTGTATCGGCTGCGAGAACTCGTAGTTGTTGCCCGGCAGGCCGTTCGCCGTGGCCTCGATCTCGGCCAGCAGGGCGGCCCGGCTCTTGCCCGGCTGCGGCCACCGCGCCTGCGGCTTGAGCATGATGTAGCCGTCCGAGATGTTCGGCGGCATCGGATCGGAGGCGATTTCCGCCGTGCCGGTGCGGGCGAAGACGCGCTCGATTTCCGGGTGCCCGGCCTTCAGCGCGTTCTCCAGCTGGCGCTGCATGGCGAGCGACTGCGTCAGGCTGGTGCCCTGGATGCGCAGGGCCTGGATGGCGATGTCGCCCTCGTTCAGGCTGGGCACGAATTCGCTGCCCAGGCGCGTCGCCAGCAGGCCGGAGAGGATCACCGCGACGGCGGCGAAGGCCAGCACGACGGGCGTGTTGCGCATCGCCCCGTCGAGCGCCGGGCGGTACCAGCGCTTCGCCGCCAGCATCATGAAGTTGTCCTTCTCGGCCACGCGCGCGCCGATGAAGAGGGCGACGGCGGCCGGGATGAAGGTGATCGAAAGGATCATCGCGCCGAGCAGGGCGATTAGCACCGTCAGCGCCATCGGCGTGAACATGCGCCCCTCGACGCCGCTGAGGGCGAAGATCGGCAGGTAGACCACCATGATGATCAACTGCCCGTACAGCAGCGGCCGGCGGGCCTCCTGGGCGGCGGCGAAGACTTCGTGGTAGCGCTCGGCGCGCGTCAGCGGGCGGCCGCGCGCGGTCTGGGCGTGGGCCAGGCGGCGCACGCAGTTTTCGACGATCACGACGGCGCCGTCGATGATGATGCCGAAGTCCAGCGCGCCCAGGCTCATCAGGTTCGCGCTGACGTGGTAGTTGACCATGCCGGTGAAGGTGAACAGCATCGCCAGCGGAATCACCATCGCGGCGATCAGCGCGGCGCGGATGTTGCCGAGGAAGAGGAAGAGGATGGCGATGACCAGCACGGCGCCCTCCAGCAGATTCTTCTTGACGGTGTGGATGGCCTTGTCGACCAGCACGGTGCGGTCGTAGACGGTGACCGCGTGCACGCCCTCGGGCAGGCTGCGGTTGATGTCGAGCATCTTGCGCTCGACCGCCTGCGAGACGCTGCGGCTGTTCTGGCCGATCAGCATGAAGACCGTGCCGAGCACCACCTCGCGGCCGTTCTCGGTGGCCGCGCCGGTGCGCAGTTCGCGGCCGATGTCGACCTCGGCGACGTCGCGCACGCGCACCGCCGCGCCCTGCGCGTTGGCGAGGACGATGTTGCGCAGGTCGTCCATCGAGCGCACCTGGCCGGGCGCGCGGATCAGCAACTGCTCGCCGCGTTTCTCGATGTAGCCGGCGCCGGCGTTGCCGTTGTTGCGCTCCAGCGCGGCGACGAGGTCGGGCAGGCCCAGGCCGTAGGCGGCCAGCTTTTCCGGATCCGGCGCGACCTGGTATTCCTTGGCGTAGCCGCCGATGGAATTGATCTCGGTGACGCCGGCGACGTTGCGCAACTGCGGCTTGATGATCCAGTCCTGGATCTCGCGCAGGTCGGTCGGCGTGTAGGGCGCGCCGTCGGCCTTGCGCGCGCCGTCCCTGGCCTCCACCGTCCACAGATAGATTTCACCGAGTCCGGTGGAGACCGGCCCCATCGCCGGGGCGACGCCGGCCGGGAGTTTTTCCCTGGCCTGCTGCAGGCGCTCGTTGATCATCTGGCGGGCGAAATAGATGTCGGTGCCGTCCTTGAAGATCACCGTCACCTGCGACAGGCCGTAGCGCGACAGCGAGCGGGTTTGCTCCAGGTTGGGCAGGCCGGCCATCGCCGTTTCGATCGGGAAGGTGACGCGCTGCTCGGTCTCCAGCGGCGAGTAGCCGGGCGCCGCCGTGTTCACCTGCACCTGCACGTTGGTGATGTCGGGCACCGCGTCGATCGGCAGTTGTTGGTATTTGTAGATGCCCAGCGCCGCCATCGCGGCGACCGCCAGCATGACCAGCCAGCGCTGTTCGATGGCGAAGCGTATCAGTCGTTCAAACATGGTTGTCCGTCCTCCGCATCAATGTTCGTGGCCGGCGCTGGCTTTACCCAGTTCCGACTTCAGGATGAAGCTGCCGGCGGCGGCGTACTGCGCGCCGGCCGGCAGGCCGTCGACGATCTCCACCCGCTTGCCGTCGCCGCGACCCAGCGTGACGGGCGTGGCCTGGAAGCCGCCCGCCACCCTGACGAAGACGGCGGGTTTGTCCTCGACCGTCTGGACCGCGTCGGCCAGCACCGTCACGGCCGCGTCGGCCGCGCCGGAGATCACCTCGACGCTGACCAGCAGGCCGGGCCGCCAGGCCATGGCCGGGTTGGCCATCGTCACGCGCGCCTTGGCGGTGCGCGTCTGCTCGCCGAGCAGGGCGCCCACATAGCTGATGGTGCCGGCGGCGCTGGCGTCGAAGGCGCTGGCCTTGACGGCCGCCTTGCCGCCCACGCGCACGCTGTTCAAGTCCTTCGCCGCGACGGCCACTTCGGCCCACACGGTGGAGAGGTCGGAGATGAGGAAGATGTTGGCGTCCTCCTTGACCGCCTCGCCCAGGGCGATGTGCTTTTCCAGCACCATGCCGTCGAAGGGGGCGCGGATTTCATAGCGGTTCAGCGGGCCGGAGGCGGCGCCGCCGGCGCCCAGCGCGCTCAGTTTCTGGTTGGCGTTGCGCACCGCGATGTCGGCCTCCTGCATGGCCTGGCGGGCCTGCAGGTAATCCTGTTCGGCGGAGATTTTCTCTTGCCACAGAGTGTGCTCGCGCTCGTAGGTCGAACGGGCCAGCGCCAGGCGGCGCTGCGCCGACAGCAGTTCGCTGCGCTGCTCCGACAGGACGGTGCTGGCGATGACGGCCAGCACCTGGCCCTTCCTGACCAGTTGGCCCAGATCGGCGTGCACGCTGTCGACCACGCCGGCCAGGCGCGGCACGACGTGGGCGGTGCGGTCCTCGTTGAAGCGGATTTCGCCGGGCAGGGCGACGCTGCTGCTGATGCGCGCCGCGCCGGCCGTCGCCAGCGTCACGCCGGCGGCCTGGATTTGCGCCGCGCTCAGCGTCAGATGGCCTTCCTCTTCATGTTGTTCGGGGGCGGCGGTGGCCGCTTCGGCGCGCGGCGCGGCGCTTCCGCCGGCGAGGATCAAGGCGCCCAGCAGGGTGCCGCCGGCGAGGATGGCGACGAGGGCGAGGCCCTGTTTTTTGTTCAGATTGAGGTGCATGGTGGTTTCCTTATGGGGTGGTGGCGGGCGCGCCGAGGATGCGGTCGATCTCGGCGCCGGCCTGGTGCGCGGCGGACAGCGCGCGCAGGTATTGGGCGCGCGCCTGCAGCAGCGTGCGCTGGGCGTCGAGCACGTCGAGGAAGGCGAACTTGCCGAATTCGAAGCCCTTGGCGGCGGCCTCGTAGGCGCTTTGCGCGCCCGGCACGATCTCCTCGCGCAGGGCCGCCACCTCCTGGCGCGCGTCCCGCAGGCGCAGGTCCGCGTCGGCCAGCTCGGCGCCGGCGCGCAGTTCGGCGGCGGCCAGTTCCTCGCCCGCCTTGTCGCTGCGGCGCAGGGCCTCCAGCAGATTGCCCTGGTTGTTGTCGAACAGGGGCAGCGGCACCGACAGGCCGAAGATGGCCTGGTTGCGGCCCAGTTCCTCGGAGCGTTTCAGGCCGATGCTGACGCTCAGGTCGGGCGTGCCGCGGCGCCGCTCCAGTTCGGCCATCGCCTTGCGGCGCGCCAGTTCGCTGCGCGCCTGCAGCAGCGCCGGCG
>JANXSQ010000110.1 GCA_025356595.1 Janthinobacterium sp.
AAAGGAAGCCTGTGAAGAATTCAAGAAATTGCAGTTGGAGTTCACAGCACCTTACACTCCTCAGCCGAACGGAATCGTCGAACGTGCTTTTGTTACTATCCGGGATATGGCGCATGCGATGATGATCGATGCGAAGTTGAGCGACGAAACTCGAAGTTTACTGTGGGCAGAAGCAGTGAACTACGCTACGGATATTGCAAATTTGGTGGTACTCTCGACTGGAGACAAGACACCTCAGGAAATGTTCTTTGGCAAGAAAACTAATATATATAATAAGTTACACCCTTTCTGTCGGATCGGTTACGTGACGAAGCGTCAGAAAATCAAGAAGAAACTGACGGACAAGAGTGTGAAGTGTTTGTACCTGGGACATTCGAAGCAGCATGCAAGCGACGTGTACAGGATGTTTAATACTGAAACCAAGAGTATTTTGCAGAGTCGGGACGTTCGTTGGGCCGATTGGCACGGAAGTGCGGAAGCGACGGAAAATATCGATGAAATCGAGAAATTGGAAAATTCGACTACGGAAGAGCCGATCGTTGAAGAGATCGACGATGGCGAAGCGAATATTGAAATTCAGCCGGCGGCTCAAGCAGGAATTCAAACAGTAAATAATCCAGGGACCGATGGAGCCGGGAGGAATGTTGCTCCGGACCCTGTGACAGAAGTTACGGCACCAACAGTTACACCTCTCCAGCCAATTTTGAGGAAAGGTGTGTCTACAAGAGGAAGTGCAGTCTCAAACTTGGGGAGGAAAGGCGCATTTAAGCTTGGACTGGATGAAATTGTTTCGCCAGGCACGAAAAATTCGCTTAATGCACGGCAAGTTAGAGAGCTGATTAGACTGGATTTTGATGTGGACAAGAGTGGTGACAAGTCTGTAAAACCACCTGCATTAGATGCCAGTGAAACCGACAAGGAAAGTGAACCTCAGCTAATGGTGGAGTACGTGTTTTCGGCTGCTCTGGCAAGTGAACCAGGCAACCCTGCTGGATTTAAGCAAGCAATGGCTAGTCCGGATGCTTCACATTGGAAGGATGGAATGAAGACTGAGCTGCACAATTGCAAGAGCAGGAAAGTCTACAAGATTGTTTCAAGGAAGTCGGTGCCTGGAGGGAAGAAAATTCTAAAGACTAGATGGGTCTATAGAGTGAAGACTACAGAGGACGGCAAAGTCAAGTACAGGTCCAGAGTGGTGGTGAAAGGCTACGATCAGATTCCTGGTGTGGATTTCACCGAATCGTTTGCTCCTACAGCGAACGACACGACTATGAAGCTATTAATTGTTATTACATTATTCTACTCAGCGGAAGGGTGGATTGTTGGCTGCATTGACATTGAAGTCGCATTCCTGAATGCGGATCTCAAGGAAAAGGTTTTCATCGAGATACCGGATGGCTACGAATTTGCCTTCGGTGATATTGATAGAGAGAATTTTTTGATGCTATTGGAAAAGGCCATGTACGGATTGGTACAAGCGCCTCGTGCTTTCTACGAGAAGTTTCGTGCGGTGCTTACATCTAAGGAAGTCGGGTTGACACAGAGTAAAGTCGATCCCTGTTTGTTCTATCGGCTGTGTGCTAAGGGCTTACTTGAAGCGATGATGGTTATTCATGTGGATGACTGCGCTATTGCTGGCAAGCCAGAAACGGTCGATCAGATTAAGAAAGCTATTGCGAAGCTTTTGAGTACGAAAGACGAAGGGCTTTTGTCGAAGCATCTCGGTGTTAGCTATGTGTTTAACGATGACGGTACGGCTACCATTCATCAAAACGACTACATTGAGGATATTATTCGGACCTATGAGGAAGAGTTCGGAGTTTGTCGAAGTTTTCCGACACCGGGCTATCCAGGAAAGTTTCTTCAGAAGCACGAAGGGGAACCAGAACGACTTACTGAGTACAGGTCGTACGTTGGAAAGCTACTATTTGGGATGAAGAAAACTTATCCGGAGCTCGCCAACGCAGTGCGTGAGCAAGCACAGCACATGGACAGTCCTGGGGAGGAACACTGGAAGGCTGTTGCTCGGACGATTGGTTTCTTGAAGCACGATGCGATGCATGGACTGACGTACAACATTCCGCAAGATTTAAGAGTGTACGGATGTGTCGACAGTGATTTCGCTACTAACAAGGACACGCGCAAGAGTACTACGGGCTATCTGGTACTGGTCGGCGGTTGTCTTGTGAGCTGGTCTTCGAAAGCTCAACCCAGTGTAACGCTAAGCAGTACGGAAGCGGAGTACGTGGCGGCAAGTATGTGTGGGACAGAAGTTAAATTTGTCACTATGCTACTGGACGAGTTGAAGCTGGATTATCCGAAACCTTCGGTGATGTTCGAGGACAATACGGGCGCGATTTTTATTATGAATAATGACCAAGTCGGACAGCGCACCAAGCATATTGATATTAAGTGGCATCATATCAGGGACATGATCAAGGCGGGCGAATTGCATGTTATGTATATTCGGAGCGAAGATAATCCGGCGGACATCATGACAAAGAATACGAAGGAGATCCTTTTCATCAAGCACGCTTTGAGTATGAAGAAAGGAGTACTACTTGTGGGTGAGATCGCGAACTTGGCCCACAGGGAGGATGTCGTGGAATTCTTAGGAGTGATACGACAGACAGACGATGGAATATTCTTGTGTGTTCCAAGTCCGGAATGCAACGGTACTGGAAGTATATTCGTCCAAGGATTGAATACCGGGACTTCGGATGAAGGCCGAAATGCCTGCTCGAGGACTTCCGACTCCAAGACTTCAGAGGGTGGCAATACGCCATGGATAGAAGTCATTGGAAGAGGCAGTAGGAAGAAGACCCAGTGGGATACTTCTATCGCCGGATCTGTAAGAAGGACAGATCGAAAGGCTCGTTGGAATACGAGTAAAGGGGTCAAAGATGACCAATGAAATACAAACTGGGGACCTTAGTTTAGTAGATTAATCTCACTTTATCTAGGACGAAAAAACGGGGAAGCTGTTTATCTATAGATAGAGGGTAGTGAGTATTTCTGCGGTCAAGCCGAAAACTCAGAGACTATTTCAACACGTTTTAAAACGTTTATTGAAGTATAAACTAACAAGATGACTTCCAAGGATGATGATGACAACAAGTTGGTTGGCATGTTCAGTGGAAAGGAAGAAGACTGGTTGAGCTGGCAGTTCGGCTTTCGCGCGTTTGCCAAGCTCAAGGGTTTCCACAAGGTGATGGATGGAAGTGAAGCGGTTCCACCGGAATCGAATACTGCACCGACCGACGAAGAGAAGAGGTCGGAGAAGCGGAACAGTAATGGTATTTGCTACCTCACCATGAAGGTGAAAGGCAAAGCCTTGCCGATTGTGACGAATGCGGTCACAACGGACCATCCGGAAGGAAGTTTGAAGTTGGCATGGGCAAACCTTGTGAAGGCTTATGCACCAACTACTAAGCAAGCCAAGATCAAGTTGACCAAAGAGTTTCACAACAATGAACTCAAGTCTTTCAAAGAAGATCCTCAAGAGTGGTTTAATACTCTTGAGAGTATGAGGATCCGTCTGGATGGGATGGGTCACAAGATTGATGATGAGACAATGTTGGCTCACATTCTTGGCAACATGCCGAAAGAATACAACGGTATGGTTACTACTACGCATCAGCTACTTGGAGTTTCTACTACGAACATTTCACTAGACAATGTGAAGGACACTATCAGGCAGTGTTGGTTGACTGAGAAACCGAAAGGAAAGGCCGGCGACGAATCGGCTTTCGCTTTTACGAAAAGATTTAAAGGGACCTGCTACAACTGTGGCAAGCAAGGTCACAAAGGCTCAGAGTGTAGGAGCCGGAAGTCGGACGACAAGAACAAAGGAACCGGAGGTGGGGCAACTACAAGGACCTGCTTCAAGTGCAACAAGCCGGGACATATCAAGAGAGATTGTCCGGAGCTTAAGAAGAAAGAGTCGTCCATGTTCATTGGAGACTTCGCGGGTATGGTTGATTGTACTCTTTGCTCTACAGTGGAGGATGATTTCGTGAACATTTTTGAGCTCGGAACATTCGAGAAGAATATTATGGAGGAAGACGTCTGCAAGCCTACCACACGCATTTACCATGGTCAAAATGGCAAAGTGTACAACTGCTGGAGTGATTGGAGTGATGAAGACTCCATCACAGATAACAGTGATGATGATGTTCCTTTGTTAATTCAAAGACCTGATACTGTGGATACAAGTGACGATAATTCCACTGATAGTGTGCAAAATCTCATTGATCCTGAACAAGAAAATGAGGACAACGAAGAATCCTGGGAAGGGGTTTTCATGGCTACAGCTACAAAATTTAATGGAAAACTCAAGGATATGTGGTTGGGTGATTCTGGGGCATCGTCGCATGTGTGCAATGATGCCAAGTACATGGGCAAGGTTACACCCAGTACGGACCAGGTGACTATCGGTGATTCGTCTACAGTTACGGCGAAAGCGCGCGGCAAGGCACATCTACGTACAGAAGAAGGGAAAATAATTGATTTGGATGAAGTTTTATTTATTCCCGGATTTGATCGGAACATTATTTCCCTCGGACGATTCGCTCAAAAGGGCCATCACGTCGAGATGTGCGGCGAAGTAATCAAGGTGTGGAGTCTCGATAAGAAGACACACTTGAAGTTCGAGCGGAAAGAAAATTTGTACTATTTGAAGGCAAGTCCGCGCGAGGAATTTGATGATACAGTGATGTCGGCTGACGGTAAAGTAATTAAGGTAGACATAAATAAAGCACACACTGTACTTGGACATCTCGGAAAGAATTTGTTGGAGAAAACGGCCAAGGAAATCGGTTGGGATTTGGTCGGAAACCTCAAGTCGTGT
>JANXSQ010000136.1 GCA_025356595.1 Janthinobacterium sp.
ATCACGGCATTTTTTGCTCGACTACCTCCGTAGTCGGGTTCCGGGAGCTAGTCTCCCCCCTTTTTCTTTTCTTTTTATCTTGCGGGGTGATGGACAACACCCTTGGGCATGCCGGCCTGTGAAAAATATTCTGTATCTACCCCTCCTTGCTTCTTCGGAAATGCACCATTAAAATACTCTCGAATCCCGGGAAGTGTTGCAGGGAAATCCTCTACCTTTTTCAAACCTGCCAAGTGTTTGGACTCCGCGTTATTACACCATGGATAAATCACCAGCCTTTTATCCGTCTCCTTCAACACTGTCCATACGTTTAAAAGAACTCCTTTCAACGCTTCCAATGCATGTGCTGGGTCCGTGGGTGGTAACTCCAACTTCAAGTCATAGCGCGCCGCAGATTTCCTCAGTGGTTTACGTTGGTTGGTCCGTCGCTTCTCTTCGTTTACTTCGTCAAACTCTTCCGCAAACCTTGCTCGACGTGGTGGCGACGTTTCCATTTCCACCGATCCTCTCACCGCCTCTGGACTTTCCTCAGGTCTTTTTCCGTCGGCCTCTGCCATCTGCTTGCTCTCGTCCTCTCCTAATTCTTGGACCGTTCCTTTCGTGGCGTTTGGATTCTTCGCTTTCCTGATCTTTGCCTCTTCCACATCAAAAACCTCGGAACGCCGAACCGCACGAATCCTCGGAGGAGACATCAAATCTGGCCCACTTTCTACATCTTTACTTTCCTCCACTCCTTCCCCAGGTGCCGTGCAAACCTTTGCCGGCGGCTTCCTTTCATCCTCATCCTGTACTTCCGTGCCTTTTTCTAATTCAAGATTTGGTACCCGTCCATTGTTCTCCGCTGCACCGATTTCTGCTATACTTCCACCTCTTACCCTTTTCTCCGCTTCAATACTGAGTTTTTTGTCCTGAGATAATAAGTAAACTGCCGACGTTTCCACCTCCTCCACCGTTAGCATCGCATACGGATTCACATGTTCAATCAGCGGGCCCGCCTGGGTACCGGTTGCCTTATCTTCCGCTCTCCCGCTTCGTTTCTCCTCCTTCTTGCTTCTACGTCCACCTCCGCGTCCCTGTTTCATACGTTGATTTGGTCGGTCGTTCGGGGAAGGTTCTCCTGGGGTCACACTTCTCGTATTCTTCATGGTTGTTCAAAGGTTCTTTAGATCGAAATTCACTCTTTAACTTAAAAACTGTTTCTACGTAAAACACCGTATGTATCTTTACTACCAATATATCAATTACACTCCTTTCAAATTTATTTTTCACTTTCCAGCAAACGCAGCATGTATTACGTATTCTGAAGTACTGTACGGTCGAAGAGAATATTACGGGTCAATTAATAAGGCATTCTTTGGAAGCTACGAAGCTGGAGATTGGATGTGAAGGTTCGGTGTTGCTCAAGAAGTTCGAGGACTTGGGTGTTTTGACGACACCTACATGGCTGACACATAATTGGAATTTTTTGTCAGACAACTGCATGGGCATTGAGGATTCTGTGTCGGAATTGGAGTTGCAGAGAGAAAATGATCAGTATTTGATACGAACTTTTCAACAGGCAGGGTTCAAAGGAGTAATTTTGAAGCGACTGAATGTATGCAGATTGTTTTTGAAGGTTGTAACAGTTTCGGATATTTCGACGGGTTGCGGAAGATACATTTCAACGCCAGGATGGAAAGGGGAAGTGGACTTTACACGAGCGGAACGATATGATTGGCCGTATCAAGGAGAACCATGTGCACGGGATTGGGATTTCTGGCGCAATGCCCTGCTAAAAGCGCTTTGCTCTAGACAGCGAGTGTTGCAGAGGAGACTTGGGCGCTGGTTGTCAACTGCCGTTGCCCGTTGGTATTATGATGATGGGTCCGAACGGCTCTATGAAGCTAACAACGATCGCATTCTGATGTACCACAGAGTTCCAGGTCATGCATCAAGGTCCGCGGCACAACGCTTCCAGAATCCAAAGCAAGTAGAGGAAGTTCCAGCATATGCTCCGAAGGCAACGGTTGAACGTGTCAGAGC
>JANXSQ010000160.1 GCA_025356595.1 Janthinobacterium sp.
GGCTCCAGTCGGGTGGATTGGGAAGTTCTATAACAAGGGGAAGGGCGTCCGATAGCATCGGCGGAAAGTTAACATCTTTAACGGTCGTTTACAACAAAAAAATGTCGCTAAGTGCTTAACTTAGCGGCATTAGGGACAGACGGGGACGCCGAGTCCACGATTTCGAAGCAACAATTGCTCGAAAATCGTGGTCTGTCCCCGGTTTTCCCCGATTCGGGGCGGCGCTATGCCCTCGTCGGCGCCAGGCGCAGGGCGCGCCACAGATTGCGCGCCAGGAACAGCGTGGCCGCCAGCAGGGCCAGCGCCGCCGCGCGCGCCAGCTCCGGCCACAGCACCGCCGCCGCCAACAGGGCCAGCGCGCCCAGATGGCTCCAGAATTGCGCCCGCGCCGCTTCCTCCGTGATGATCAGGCGGAAGCTCGGCACCGGCCGCGCCAGACCCATTTCCTGCCAGTGGTGCCAGAGCAGGAAGGGCACGATCTTGTAGAGCATGCCGACGATGGCCGAATACGCGAATCCCAACAGGAACAGGAGTCCGAGCAGCAGGGCGCGGCGCGGCTCGTCCCACGGCGCGCAGGCCAGCGCGGCGCAGGCCAGCAGGCTGGCCATCGAGACGCGCCAGAACAGCGTGGTGGCGTCCGGCGCCGGGCGCTTGCGGCGCGCCAGCAGGGACAGGGTGACCAGGGCGAACAAGGCGAAGGCCGCCGCCAGCAGGGCGCGCAGCGGCGTCGCGCTCCAGTGGCCCGACCATTGCGCGGCGCAGTTGGCCGCCAGCAGCGCCAGCAGCGCCGGGCACAGCGTCCGCGTCAGCGCCGCCGGATACACGGGCGTCACCTGGAACATCGGTATCACCTGATACGCGATGGCCACCACCAGCACGCCTATCCAGCCCGGCATGCCCCACAGCGCGTGCAGGTCGGCCAGGCGCGCCAGCGGCAGGGGCCGCGTCCAGCCGAGGGCGGCGGCCATCGCCGCGCCCAGCAGCAGGGTCAGGAACAGGGAGAGGAGGGCGATGCGCACGCCCGTCAGCATGGCGGCGGCGGGGCCGGGGCGGGCGCGCCACAGGCCGGCGGCGCAGGCGGCCAGCAGCCAGCCCAGGGCCAGAACCAGCGGCGCGAGGGCGGCCCGGAACAGCGCCGGGCGCGGCCAGCAAAAGGCGGCCGCCAGCAGCAGGGTGCCGCCGCACAGCAGCAGGTGGATGACGGTGGCGCTCAGGCGCGGCGCGGCGATGTCGATGCCGGCCACCACCGGCAGCAATTGCAGCAGGGCGCCGACGATGACCATGCTCAGCACGCCGAGCGTGATCAGGTGCGTCATCGCCAGCGCCGCCGGGGTCCAGCGCGAGGCCAGGGCCGGCCCGCCCTGCCACAGCAGGACGGCGCCGGCCAGCAGGGCGAACAGCGGCGCGCTGAGGAAGAAGCGCAGCGACAACCACAGCGGCGCGCTGCGTTCGAGCGCGAGGCGGCGCTGCATCAGGGCGCGCGCCAGATCAGCAGGTCGTAGCGCAGGTCGGGGCGGGCGGTGATGCAGTGGCGGTAGCCGCGCCGTTCGAGGATGCGGTACAGGGGCAGCGGATTGCGCTCGATCAGCACGGCGAGCCGGTCCTGTGGCGCCATCGCCTCCAGCGCGTCGAGCACGCGCTCCATCGGCTCGGGCGGCGCCAGTTCGCAGACGTCGAGGGAAATTTCTCGCATGACTATCCTCTATTGTGTAGGGCGGCATTGTGCCTTCAATACAAGATTTTAATCCTTGACCCAGGTTAAGGACTTTTATATTGAGCGGGCCTATAGTTCGATCCGGCGTAATACCGTCGCCCAAAAACCAAGGGCACGCACCCGGGCTTGAACCCGGCTCCCTGCCTACGGTTTAATCGGCTGCAGCGGCGCGCAGCAATTCACGCATTCGAAAAAGGCTTATGACAAACATTCCCCAAACCGCAGCGGCGCGCGCGCCGCTGGAACTGGTCTGCCCGGCGGGCAGCCTGCCGGCCCTGAAGGCCGCCGTCGACAACGGCGCCGACTGCGTCTACCTCGGCTTCCGCGACGCCACCAACGCGCGCAATTTCGCCGGCCTCAATTTCGACGACAACGCCATCGCGGAAGGCATCCGCTACGCCCACCAGCACGGCTGCAAGGTGCTGCTGGCCCTGAACACCTATCCGCAGCCCTACAACTGGACGCTATGGCGCGCCGCCATCGACCGCGCCGCCGAAGCCGGCATCGACGCCGTCATCCTGGCCGACCCGGGCCTGATGGCCTACGCGATGAAAGAGCATCCGAAGCTGCGCCTGCATCTGTCGGTGCAGGGCTCGGCCACCAATTACGAGGCGATCAACTTCTACCACGAGCATTTCGGCATCGCCCGCGCCGTGCTGCCGCGCGTGCTTTCGCTGACCCAGGTCGAGCAGCTCGCCGCCCACACGCCGGTGGAGATCGAAGTGTTCGGCTTCGGCAGCCTGTGCGTGATGGTCGAGGGGCGCTGCGCGCTGTCCTCCTACGCCACCGGCGAGGCGCCCAACACGCACGGCGTGTGCTCGCCGGCCAGCGCGGTGCGCTGGACGCAGACGCCGAAGGGCCTGGAGTCGCGCCTGAACGGCGTGCTGATCGACCGCTACGCCGACGGCGAAAGCGCCAGTTATCCGACCCTGTGCAAGGGCCGCTTCGACGTCGGCGACGAAAACTACTACGCCATCGAGGAGCCGACCAGCCTGAACACGCTGGAGCTGATACCGGAACTGATCGCCATGGGCATCGCCGCCGTGAAGATCGAGGGCCGCCAGCGCAGCCCGGCCTACGCGGCCCAGGTGACGCGCGTCTGGCGCGAGGCCATCGACAGTTGCCGCGGCAACGAGCAGCGCTTTTCGGTCAAGCCGGCCTGGATGGCGGCGCTGAACAAGGTGGCGGAGGGGCAGCAGCACACGCTGGGCGCCTACCACCGCAAATGGAAATGAGTTCACTGAGAATGGAATTAGCATGTTGAAACTGGCCCTGGGACCCATCCTGTACTACTGGCCGCGCGCCAGCGTCTTCGAGTTCTACCAAATGGTGGCCGAGAGCGCCGTCGACATCGTCTATCTGGGCGAGACGGTGTGTTCGCGCCGCCATGAGCTGCGCCTGGCCGACTGGCTCGACGTCGCCGATCTCTTGATCGCCAGCGGCAAGGAAGTGGTGCTGTCGACGCAGGCCCTGATCGAATCGGGCAGCGAAGTGGCGAGCATGCGCAAGATCGCCGAGAACGGCCGCTTCGCCGTCGAGGCGAACGACATGGGCGCGGTGCGCTGCCTGCAGGGCGTCGTGCCCTTCGTGGCCGGCCCGCACCTGAACCTGTACAACGGCCCGACGCTGGAACTGCTGGCCAAGCTGGGCGCGCGGCGCTGGGTGATGCCGCTGGAGATGGGCCGCGACGGCCTGGCGCAAATGCTGCGCGAGCGTCCGGCCGGCCTGGAGACCGAAGTGTTCGCCTACGGCCGCATGCCGCTGGCCTTCTCGGCGCGCTGCTTCACCGCCCGCAACCGCAACCTGCCCAAGGACGACTGCCAGTTCAGCTGCCTCGAACATCCGGACGGCCTGCTGCTGCAGACCAAGGAACATGCCTCCTTCCTGGTGCTCAACGGCACCCAGACGCAGTCGGCGCTGGTCTACAACCTGGTGCACGAACTGCTGGCGATGCGCGAGATGGGCGTCGACGTGGCGCGCATCAGCCCGCAGGGCAGCGACACCGAGCGCGTCATCGACGCCTTCGACCGGGTGCGCCGCCAGGAAAGCGAAGGCGCGGCCGCCGCCGCGCAGATCGAGGCCTGGCAACCATCGGCCGCCTGCGACGGCTACTGGTACGGCAAGCCGGGCCTGGAACTGCGCCGCCAGGATCACTATTGAGCTGCCGCAGCAGCAGCCCATCTCCCCAAACAAGGAACACCCGATGCAAGATAAACGCTACACACTGCCCGCGCCGGCCGCCAAGATCCTGGCGCGCCTGCCGGCCTTTCCGGGTTCCTGGCTCTTCGTCCAGGGCCTGAACCTGGCTCTGGCGCGGCACATGCCGGCCGACGTGCAACAGCGCCTGGAGGGCAAGAAGTTGCGCCTGCGCGTCGACGACGCCGGCCTGGCCTTCGACTTCGAATGGCGCAACGGCGCCTTCGCGGCCTGCCCGCGGCAAGCCGAAACCGACCTGACCATAGGCGCCGCCTCGCATGATCTGTTCTTGCTGGCGCGCCGCGAGGAAGACCCGGATACGCTGTTCTTCAGCCGCCGCCTGGCGCTGGAGGGCGACACCGAACTGGGGCTGTTGTTCAAGAACACCCTCGATGCGCTGGAAGCGCCGGCCTTCGACCTGGGCATGCTGGCGCCCGGGCGCGTGCTGGCGCATCTGCGCCGGAGCCGCGTCTCGCCTTAAAAGCAAGGAGATGGGGATGGTAAGCAAGGACGGCGTGTTGCCGCTGGTGTATTCCTGCTCCGGCTGTTCCAGCGCGGCGCAGCTGGCCAACCACGTCGCCCTGCAGCTGGACCGGCGCGGCGCGGCGGAAATGTCCTGCATCGCCGGCGTCGGCGGCGACGTGCCGGCGCTGCTGAAACTGGCGGCCTCGGGACGGCGCATCGTCGTCATCGACGGTTGCGCGCTGGCCTGCGCGCGGCATTGCCTGGCGCGCCACGCGCTGGAGCCGCAACTGCACCTGCAATTGGGCGAACACGGCGTCAAGAAACGCCGCCACGCCGACTTTTGCCCGGGGCAGGCCGAGGAGATCGTGCAACTGGCGCTGGCCATGCTCGGGCCGCCAGCCGAGGGCCGCGAACCCGACTCGCACCCGGCGCATCAGGATGCGGGTCCTCCCGGCGCCGCCGTCCCGGCGTGAACGGGTCCGCCTAGCTCTTTCGGACTAGGCGCGGCCCGCCGTCCAGCCAGCAGCCAAAAGCGCGCCGCTTCGATAAAATGGCGGCATCGACAGGATGCGGGAGCAAGGCCATGCGCAAGCGGCAGACGGAACGGGGAGGGCGCTGATGGAAGACCTGGAAAAATTCGTGCAGGGCTTCAGCCGCTTCCAGCAACAGTATTTCAGCGAGCCGCAGACGCTCTACGACAGCCTGCGCTCGGGCCAACGCCCGACCACGCTGCTGATCGGCTGCTGCGACTCGCGCGTTGATCCGATGCTGCTGACCGGCAGCGACCCGGGCGACATGTTCGTGGTGCGCAATATCGCCAACCTGGTGCCGCCCTGCACGCCGGAGGCGCCGCCCGGGGTCAGCTCGGCGATCGAATTCGCCGTCTGCAATCTGGAGGTGGCGCGCGTCATCGTGCTCGGCCACGCCCGCTGCGGCGGCATCCGGGCGCTGCTGGCGCCCCAGCCGGCGGCACAGGAAACCGATTTCGTCGGCCAGTGGATGAAGATCGCCGAGCCGGTGGCGCAGCGGGTGCGGCGCGAACTGGCGCACCGCAGCGAGGAGGAGCGCCACAAGGCCTGCGAGCTGGCCAGCATCCTGCAGTCGCTCGACAATCTGCTCACCTATCCCTGGTTGAAGCGGCGCGTCGAGGCGGGCGCGCTGAAGCTGCACGGCTGGTATTTCGACATCGAAAGCGGCGCGCTGATGGCCTACTCGGTGCGCCAGCACCAATTCCTGCCGCTGGTGTGTCCGCTGGAACGGGCCCGCCACCTGCGCGGCGAGCGGCCGCAGGCCGACTAGAGGGTTGTCCGGAATTACATTTTTTTCGCAAAAATGTGGCTAAGAGCATGATTTAAATGCGGAAAACACCACTGCGGGTGAAGCCGCATCCTCCATCTATCTCCTCCAGATCAGCTGCGCCAACAATCCATCGATAGCGCCTGAGCTGGCGACGAATTCGAATGTAAAGGCGCAAAAGTTACGCCCTGTGGGGCAAAAAACATTTGTTACTCGGCCCTGCTCTACAATATAATGAGAATCATTCTCATTCTTATTATCAATAAAGCCATCAGGAGTCGTTTCAATGCCAGGTCGTGCCGCCCCCTCTATCCTTCCCGCGCTGTCGCTGCGCCCATTGGCCCTGGCCATCTCGCTTGCACTCGGCACCAGCATGGCTCACGCCGTCGATGCCGGACCGGCCGATACTTCCGCCGGCGACGATGCGCAGGTGATGCAGGCCATTACGGTCACCGGCAGCAATGACGCGAACGCCTACACGGCCCGCAAGAGCGCTGCGGCCAGCAAGTTCGATCTGTCGCTGCGCGAAACGCCGCAAGCGGTATCGGTCGTCACGCGCGCGCAGATGGATGATTTCAAACTGGACAACGCCAGCAAAGTGCTGGCTCAGACCACGGGCGTGACGGTGGAAGCGGTGGAAACGGACCGCACCTATTACACGGCGCGCGGCTATGACATCACCAATTTCCAGTATGACGGCGTGGGCATCCCTTTCGTGTTCGGCAACGTAATGGGCGACCTTGATACGGCCCTGTTCGAGCGCGTCGATATCGTGCGCGGCGCGAACGGCCTGATCTCCTCGACCGGCAACCCCTCGGCCACCGTCGACTTCGTGCGCAAGCGCCCGACCGCCGGCCTTACCGCCTCCGCCGCGCTCACCCTCGGTTCATGGAACACGCGCCGGCTGGATGCCGACGTCTCGACGCCGCTCAGCGCCGATGGCAAGGTTGCGGCGCGCTTCGTCGTCGCCCACCAGGAAGGCGATTCCTACCTGGACCGCTACTCACCCCGGAAAGACCTTGCCTACGCCATCGTCGAGGCGAAGCTCACACCCGACACCACTCTGGCCGTGGGCCACAGCTACCAGAAGAACCAGGCCAAGGGCGGTATGTGGGGCGCTCTTCCCCTGTCATACACGGACGGCACGCCGACCGGCTACCCGATCTCCACATCGACCTCGGCCGACTGGTCGCGCTGGAATACGTTGACGAACAGCACCTTCGCCGAACTGACGCACCAGTTCAATGAAGACTGGAGTCTGAAAACGACGCTGACCTACAACCGCGCCAACTCGGCCTCCAAGCTGTTTTATGTGTACGGCACGCCGGACAAAGCCACGGGCGACGGTCTGTTCAGCTACCCTTCGCGCTATGACTCGAGGAACACCCAAAGCCTGGCCGATATCGCGGCAACGGGCAAATTCACGCTGGGTGGCCGCAGGCACGACATCAGCATGGGCCTGGGCTGGTCGAAATCCACCCTCGACGACGTTTCTTACTATGGTCGCGGCATCGGCACTGCCTTGCCGAACGGCACCGCCTTCGACGGCTCCTACCGCGAACCCCTTTTCGACGCATCGACCGATGGCAGCTCCTATACCGACGAGCGCAAAAACGCCTTCCTGGCGGCCCGCTTCAATCTGGCCGACAATACCAAGCTGCTCGCGGGCTTGAATGCCGTCAAGGTCGACAGCAAGGGCAGCGCCTATGGCGTCAGCCAGACCAAATCGCAAAGCGACACCACGCCCTACGTGGGCCTCGTCTACGACATTGATCGCCATGTATCGGCGTATGCCAGCTACACGGAGATCTTCAATCCGCAAAGCAGCATCGACAGCAAAGGCCGGACGCTCGCCGCCGCCACCGGCAAGAGCCTGGAAGCGGGCTTGAAGAGTGAATGGCTCGATGGCCGCCTGAATCTGTCCGGCGCGCTGTTCGAGACGCGCCAGCAGAACGTGGCGGAAACGGCAGGCACAACGGCCGACTTCAAGACTTACTACAAGGGCGTGGACTCGGAATCGCAAGGCATCGAGCTCGATGCATCGGGCGAGCTGGCCAAGGGTTGGCAGGCGAACGCCGGCTATTCGCAGCTGCGCATCACGGGCGATGATGGCCGGGATGCGCGCACCTTCATCCCGCGCAAGCAGTTCCGCCTTGCCACCACCTACCGTGTCGCCGGCGTGCCGAAACTGAAAGTGGGCGCCAGCTTGAGCTGGCAGGATGCCATATCCAATAAGGTCAGCGACACCCTGACCCTGCATCAGGGCGCCTATGCGCAGCTGGGGCTGATGGCCAATTACGACATCAGCCGCAACGTCAGCCTGTCCCTGAACCTGAACAATGTGACGGACAAGAAGCACTTGACCAGCCTGTACTGGACCCAGTCCCTGTACGCGGCCGGCCGCAATGGCAGCGCCACCCTGAGCTGGAAATATTAAGGGGCCCCCCATGCGAATGCGCGCCCCCATGGTCGTACTGCACCGCTGGTTCGGCCTGGCGGTAGCGATCTTTCTGTTCATCTCCGGACTGACGGGCGCCGTGATCTCCTGGGATCACGAGCTCGATGCCTGGCTCAATCCGCAGCTATTTCATGCCAACAGCGGCGCTGATGCCGGAGCCGGCAAATCCGGCCTGGAACTGGCGCGGCAAGTCGAAGCGCGGGATCCGCGCGTGCGCGTCACGTACACGCTCACCGCGCTGGAACCCGGCCACACGGCGCAGATGTCGGTGGAAGGCCGGCTCAATCAGGCCAGCGGCAAGCCCTTCGATCTGGGCTTCAACCAGATGGCCATCGATCCCGTGACCGGCGCCATCCAGGGCACGCGGCAATGGGGCGCTGTCTCACTGACGCGTGAAAACCTGCTGCCCTTCCTGTACAAGCTGCATTACACCATGCACCTCCCCGATGGCTGGGGCATCGAGCTTGGGGTCTGGTTCATGGGCATCATCGGCATCGTGTGGTTCTTCGACTGCTTCGTCGCCCTGTACCTGTCCTTCCCGAACTGGCGCAGTTGGCGCAAGTCGCTGGCGTTCCGCTGGCGCCAGGGCGGGCACAAGCTGAACTTCGACCTACACCGCTCGGGCGGCGTCTGGATCTGGCTGTTGCTGCTGGTACTGGCCGTGACATCGGTATCGATGAATCTGCAAACCCAACTGATGCGTCCGCTGGTGGCGAAGTTCTCCACCCTCAGCCCGAACGCCTTCGACAGCCGCACGCCCCAGCCGCCCGGGCAGCCGATCGAACCGCTGCTGACGCGCGAACAGGCCGTGGCGCTGGCGAAGGCCGAAGCGGCCAAACGGGGTTGGCAACTGCCGGTCGGCGGCGTGTTTTATTCCTCTTCCTACGGCCTGTATGGTGTGGGTTTTTTCGACGCGGACAACGATCACGGCGACGGTGGTCTGGGCAATGCGTGGTTGTATTTCGACTGCCGCGACGGCAGCCCCGCCGGCGGCGTGGTGCCCGGTACGGGCAGCGCCGGCGACATTTTCCTGCAGGCGCAGTTTCCGCTGCATTCGGGCCGCATCCTGGGCCTGCCGGGGCGCATCCTGATTTCCGCCATGGGCCTGGTGGTGGCGATGCTCAGCGCAACGGGACTGCTCATCTGGGTGCGCAAGCGCCGCGCCCGCGCGCTGCAAGCCGGAAAAACGGGGGACGGCTGTGCGCTCGCGCTTTTACGCGTTCATGCCTCCGTCAGCTCGCGCAGCGCGAATTCCTCGAAGGCGGCCAGCGGCAGCGGACGGCTGAAGTAGTAACCCTGATAGGCGTGGCAGCCGGAGCTGGCCAGGAAGTCGCGCTGGGTCTGCGTCTCGACCCCCTCGGCGATGACGCCCAGGCCCAGGCTTTGCGCCAGCGCGACGATGGTGCGCGCGATGGCGGCGTCGTTCGGATCGATCAGCACGTCGCGCACGAAGGCCTGGTCGATCTTCAGCTGGTCCAGCGGCAGGCGCTTCAGGTAGGAGAAGGAGGAATAGCCGGTGCCGAAGTCGTCGAGCGCGAAGCCGACGCCCTTGGCCTTGAGCGCGTGCATCTTCTCGATGATGTCCTGCACATTGTCGACCAGCAGGCTCTCGGTCAGCTCCAGCTTCAGGCGGATCGGGTTGGCGCCCGTCTCGGCCAGCACGGCCAGCACCGTGGCGACGAAATTCGACTCGCGGAACTGCTTGGCGCTGACGTTGACGGCGATCGACAGATGGGCCATCTCGGGCCGCGCGGCCCACAGCGCCAGTTGCGCGCAGGCCGTGCGCAGCACCCAGTGGCCGAGCGGCAGGATCAGGCCGGTCTCCTCGGCCAGGCCGATGAATTCCATCGGCCCGACCAGGCCGCGCTGCGGATGCTGCCAGCGCACCAGCACCTCGGCGCCGGTGACGCGCCCCCCGCCGACCACCTGGGCCTGGTAATGCAGCACGAACTGGCTCTCGCGGATCGCCTCGCGCAGGCCGGCCTCGAGGGCGGCGCGCTCCATCACCACCGTCTGCATGCCCGGATCGAAGAAGCGCAGCGCGTTGCGGCCCATTTCCTTGGACTTGTACATGGCCAGGTCGGCCTGTTTGAGCAACTCGTCGATCGAGGTGTCGTTGCCGTTGAACAGGGTCGCGCCTATGCTGGCCGTGCTGCGGTGGGCCACGCTGCCGAGCTGGTAATTCTGGTTCAGCGCGGCGAGGATCTTCTCGCCCAGGGTCTCGGTCTGGCTGGCCGCCTCGCGCGGCGTGTGCGCCAGACTCTCGAGCACGACGACGAATTCATCGCCGCCCAGGCGCGCCACCGTGTCGCCCTCGCGCACGCAGGCCGAGAGGCGCTGCGCCACCTGGCGCAGCAGCAGGTCGCCCTGGTCGTGGCCGAGCGTGTCGTTGAGGGTCTTGAAGTGGTCCAGGTCGATGAACAGCACGGCGCCGTAGGTTTGCGCGCGGGCGCCGGAGGTCATGGCCTGCTTCAGTCGGTCGAGCAGCAGGGTGCGGTTGGGCAGGTTGGTGAGCGCGTCGAAGAAGGCCAGTTCCTCGATGCGTTTTTCGGCCTTCTTGCGCTCGGTGATGTCCTGGTGCGTGCTGATGTAGTTGACGACGCCGCCGTCGGCGCCCTTGACGACCGAAATGGTCAGCCATTTCGGATAGATCTCGCCGTTCTTGCGGCGCCCCCAGGTTTCGCCGGCCCAGCCGCCGTCGCGCTCGAGCGCGCTCCACATGGCGCGGTAGAAGGCGGCGTCGTGGCGCTCCGACTCGAGCATCTTCGGCGTCCGGCCGACCACCTCGGCGGCCGTGTAGCCGGTGCTTTCGGTGAAGGCCCAGTTGACGCGCAGGATGACGCGGTTGGCGTCGGTGATCATCATGCCCTCGTGCGAATCGAAGGCGGCGGCGGCGATGCGCAACTCGGACTCGGCCAGCTTGCGCTCGGTGATGTCGCGCCCGCTGGTGCGGAAGCCGCTGGCGGCGCCCCGGGCGTCGTTGATCGGCACCCAGGACACGGAGAGCCAGAACAGCGAGCCGTCCTTGCGCACGCAGCGGAACTCCAGGTCCTTGCCGGGCAGGCCCCGGCGGCCCTTGTCGAATTCGGGCGCGACGCGGGCCGCGTCGTCCGGACAGATCAGGGTGCCGATGAAATCGTCCATCGCCATGCACTCCTCGACCGTGTAGCCGGTGTAGGCGTGCACCGAGGGGTTGATCCAGCGCGGCCGGCCGTCCAGGCCCCACCACACCTCCCAGTTGACGGTGCAGTCGGCGATGGCGCGGAACTTCTCCTCGCTGGCGCGCAGCTCGGAGGTCATGGCGGCGGCCAGGCGCACGGCGCGGCTGCGCCCCGTCGTCAGCAACCAGGCCAGCAGGGCCAAGAGCAGGCTCAGGCCGGCGCCGGCGCCGGCGATGAGGCGCTCGGCGTTGCGCCCGAAGCGGTTCTTGAAGTCGTCCAGCGCGCTCAGCGAGAGCATCCAGGTGTGCCCGCCGACGACCAGGTATTCGTTCGCCGCCAGCGCGTCCGAGGGCGGCGCCACGGCCAGCTCGGCCGAGGGATACAGGCGCGCCTCGTTGCTGGCGTCGACGCCGTCGTAGATGGCCAGCGCCAGGCCGGGGGCCTGCTCGCCGTACAGCGTGGCCATCAATTCCTGCATGCGGAAGGAGGCGAAGACCCAACCGCGCAGGGCGGCGCGGCGTTCGGCCACGCTGCGCAGCGGCAGGCCGCGCTCATACAGGGGCAGGTAGAGGATGAAGCCGGGGCGCGCCGTCGGGCCGCTGTCGATGGCCAGGCGGACCTTGCCGGACACGGCCGCCATGCCGGAGTCGCGCGCCCGCTCCATCGCCTGGCGGCGCACCGGATCGTGCCAGGCGTCCAGGCCGAGCGGGGCGGGGCCGACGTTGTCGCTGGGCTCGCGTTGGGTGACCGGGGCCAGCTGGGCGCGCGCGCCGGGCGGCGTGATCGTATAGTCGGCCAGGCCGATGGCGCGCATCGCCGCCACGTGGGCCTCGCGGCGCCCGGCCGGCACCCATTCGCTGACGCCGATCACCTGGACGCCGGCGAAGTTGGCGCCCAGGCCGAGCGAGGCGACGTAGTCGTGGAAACTGTCGCGCTGCAGGGAGACGGTGGCGCCGATCATGCCGCGCACGCCGAGCAGCATTTTTTCGTAGGCGGCCATGCGCTGCTCGATGCGGCTGGCCGTCTCGCGCATGGAGAAATCGAATTGGGCGCGCAACTGCAGGCGCGAGGCCTCGCGTTCGTGCTCCCAGATGGACCAGGTCACGCCGAGGCCGCTCACCAGGATCAGCGGCGGCAGCAAAGCCAGGCGGAACCACCTCACGGGCCGGCCTGGAAGGCGAGCATCGAGGCGGCCAGGCGCGCGTCGAAGTATTTTTCGAAAATGCGCTGCACGGCGCCGTCGGCGCGCATGTCGTTGACCAGGGCGCGCCACTTGGCCTGCTCGTCCGGCGCGAGCGCCTTGTTCGACATGATCATGCCGTGCGGCACGGGCGGATCGTTGAATTCGATCACGACGCTGATGTCGCGCAGGGCCTTCTCGCCGACGGCCGGATAGTCGAACGGTTCCATGATCATGCCCTGGATGCGGTTCAGGCGCAGCGCCTGGTAGAGCGGTTCGAGGCCGCCGGCCTGGTTGAGGCGGTTGGCGGCGGCCAGGCGTTCGACCAGGCGGTTGGCCGAGTCGCTGTAGCGGAAGCTGCGGATGACGCCGAGGCGGAAGGTGTCGCTGTCCTCGACATCGGAGAACTGGCGCACCTTGGCGTCCTTGCGGGCCAGCAGATAGTATTTGTTGCTGAAGTACCAGGCGAAACCGGCGTAGCGGCGCCGCTCCTCGCTGGCGATGCCGGACAGGCTGAAATCGAGGGCGCCCGATTCGATCAACTGCCAGATGCGCGCGCGCGGCAGGACGCTGACGACGAACTTGCAGCCGCTGCGGCGCGCCAGTTCAGCGGCGAAATCCTTGTCGATGCCGCTGTCGGTGGCGGCCGAATACAGCAGGCCGTGCTCGTGCAGGGCCAGGGTGTAGGGGCGCGAACAGTCGGGGCCGGCAACGGCGGCCCCGCCCAGGCAGGCGAAGGCCAGCGCGGCGAGGCGGCGCAGCAGCGCGGCCAAGGGCCGGCGCGGCGCACCCACGGCGTCGCGGCGTCGAATTGTGTGGCCTGAGATGCTCATTGCGCCCCCTCCGTGACGGCTTGATAAAGGAAGCTCGCTCCCGCGCCGGCCCTTGCCTGCGCGGTCCCCCGCGCGACAGGAAAATTGTTTTCAGGCAGATAAAATTGCCTTTTTAAGCATGCCAGTGATTGCATCGACACCACTAATCTTACTCGACGCCACCGCAACAGGCAACTACGGACGTGAGCTTCGGGGCGGCGGCGGGCGGAACCGGGCCGGCAATGGCCCGGCCCTGTCGCGCCGCGCGGATCTTCATCCGCATCGTGGGGGCGGGTAGGGGAATGGCCAATCCCGCGGTGATCGCGGCTTGCGGATCGCCGCCCATCCCGGCCTGAGTCACCGGGCCCGCATCAGTACGGCAAGTCAATCAGGCTATCGTCATCCCGTCGCTTGGCGGCCAATGGCGGCGAGAAGGTCCGCTCATCGCTACGTATAAACATAGAACCTCGACCTGGCCGGGTGGCCGTTTCGCAGCGAGGAATCATTTTAATTGCTAAATTGCAATCGGGAAAATATTTCGCGCGGCGCCAAACCCTCTACGGTGTCGCGAGCTGCGCCGAAGCGCTGCCTTCGGGGATGATCAGGGCGAAGTCGTAGCCGTTGATCAGATTGAACACTTCGATGTCGCCCGCCGCCAGTTTGCGCGAGCCGGGCCGCAGTGACCGCAGATCAAATAGCGACCAGCTGCCGTCGCTGGCGCCTGCACTGGCCAGCAGTTTGAAGGCAGAGCTGTCAAGTTCGATCGGTACCGGCTGATATGGCTTGCCCGTTCCCGCGAATCTCAATTGCTTACCCTTCGCCGCCAGCACGATCAGGTGCAGCGAGGTATGGCCCTGGCCTTCGGCGCGTTCAGCCAGAAAGTTGCCGATGTCGCGATTGTTGAGCGGATTGTTACCCTTGTATGCGTGATAGGCGCCGACCTTGACCACCAGCTTTTGCTCTTGCACGCCGAGCCGGGGGGCCAGGGTCCGCTTGAACAGCGCCGAGCGCATGCGGTTGGAGAGGTCGCCATCGCCGGGCACTTGCGAGCCGTTCTTCTGATAGATGGCACGGCTCTCCAGCAGTGCATCGAGCAGGCATAGCGCGGTTTGCTCTTTGGGGCCGGCCAGTAGCGGGCGCAGCGAGGCCAGTTCCTCGGTGGAGGCCGACAGCATCAGGTACTCGAAGGGATTGCCGGTGGCCGCGGCCTTTTGATACGCGACAGCTTCCATTTGACGCAAGGCTTCCAGCTTCGCGCGGGCGGCCGGATTGACCGGCTGGGTCAGCATCAGGGTGATCAGGTATTTGGCCGCGCCCAAGAATTCCTGGTCGATGCCCCAGTGCTGGAAGCGCGGTCCTGCGGCCCGGGCAAAGCCGGCGAGCATCTCTGCTTCCTGGCGCATATTGTAGAAGGCGATGGAGTCCGGATAGGCGGCGTCGAATCTGGCGATAGCAGCAACCGCGTCGGCGCGCTTGAGCATTCCTTCGAGCGCGCTCGTCACGGCTGGACCGTTTTCCGTTACCAAGGTCGTGAAGCCGGCAGGGGTCAAGGCATTGAAGTAGGCGGACGAGAACTGGGCGATCTCGGCGATACCGTGATCCTCGCCGAGGAGCACATACTGCGCCTGGCGCGAAGCCTGCAGCAGCGGCGCCGCACCGGGCCCCGATAGCGTGCCTTTGTCAAGCGTGATGGCGAGCCGGTTGGCTTTGAGTTTGTCGAGGACGGCGGTATCGGCGGCGGCCGGATCGGCGAAGCCGAGCGTCAGGGTGGCGGCAAGGAAGGCGAGGCGGACGAACATGGTAGTGTGGGCCGATCAGGGCCGGTCGGTGAATGAGTCGACAGTTTAACCTGCCTCGCTCATGCTGGCCTGGCCCATGCGACAGACTTCAGCCCGGCACAAGACATGCATTTGCCGTTCGCATGAGCGTTTCGTCCCAATGCGAAGACTCTTGCTGATGTAATGGCACGAAGCCGCCCTGCGCATCCAGCCTGGCAGGCCGGCGCGCTTCGCAAAGGCATAGCAGGGACATCAGCCCCAGTGCTTCCGGCGCATCCGGCAAGTGGGCGACGACCAGTTCAGCAAGGTAGAGGGCTTCCCCCACCAGTTCACCCGAGACGGCCATATCGACCCGCCCCCAATTGGCCTCGCGGAAGAGGTCCGCCTTGTCCATGGACGGATCCGCGACCCCAAGGGCTTTGTTGTACAGCTCGTCGTCGATCGTGACGGTGGTTTTCATGGCGGGCGCCTTGAATCGGTGATGATAAAAGTACGCATCTACTGGCGCGGCATTACAAGCCTTGAACCGGAGGGGGCTTTTTCCCCTCCGGGCCGGCGCCAGGACGCCCATTTCGGTGTCACTGGCCGCTGGTGGCGAGCATGGCTTACTCCGGCGCCGCGCCGCCTTTCCGGCGCAATTGCCTGCGGCGCAGCAGCAAATAGACGGCCGGGACCACGAACATCGACAGCAGCGGCGCGCTGATCATGCCGCCGACCATGGGCGCGGCGATGCGCTGCATCACCTCCGAGCCGGTGCCGGCGCCCAGCATGATGGGCACCAGGCCGGCGATGATGACGGCGACCGTCATCGCCTTCGGCCGCACGCGCAGCACGGCGCCCTCGCGGATCGCATCGAGCAAATCGGCTTCGCCGCCCATGCCCCTGGCCTGATGCGCCTCCCACGCGTTCTTCAGGTACAGCAGCATGATGACGCCGAATTCGGCCGATACGCCCGCCAGGGCGATGAAGCCGACGCCGCTCGCCACGGACACATTGTGGTCGAGCAGCCACAGCAGCCAGATGCCCCCGGCCAGCGCGAAGGGCAGGGTGGCCATGATCAGCGCCGCCTCGTCGAAGCGTTTGAAGGTCAGGTAGAGCAGCACGAAGATGATGCACAGCGTCGCCGGCACCACCACCTTCAGTTTCGCGCCGGCCCGCTCCAGATACTCGAACTGGCCCGACCAGGACACGGAATAGCCGGGCGGCAGTTTGACCTCCTGGGCGACGGCGCGCTGCATGTCGTGCACCACCGCGCTCAGGGCGCGCCCGCGGATGTCGACATAGACCCAGCCCGACAGGCGGGCGTTTTCGCTCTTCAGCATCGGCGGCCCGTCCGTGACGCGAATGACGGCGAGGTCGCCGAGGCGGATCTGCGCGCCGCGCTCGCTCAGCACCGGCAATTGGCGCAGTTTCTCGACCGAGTCGCGCAGTTCGCGCGGGTAGCGCACGTTGATGGGGAAGCGCTGCAGGCCCTCCACCGTTTCGCCGATGTTGTCGCCGCCGATGGCCGCCGAGACGATGCTTTGCACGTCGGCGATGTTCATGCCGTAGCGCGCCGCCGCGTCGCGGTCGATGTCGACGTCGACGTAGCGCCCGCCGTTCAGGCGTTCGGCCAGCGCCGACGACACGCCGGGCACGCGCCCGACCGTGCGCTCGATCTCGGCGGTGATGCGGTCGATCTCGCGCAGGCTGGCGCCCGCCACCTTCACGCCGACCGGACTCTTGATGCCGGTGGCCAGCATGTCGATGCGGTTGCGGATGGGCGGCACCCAGATGTTGGACAGGCCCGGCACCTTGACGATGCGGTCGAGCTCGTCGATCAGTTTGGCGGGCGTCATGCCGGCCCGCCACTGTTCGCGCGGCTTGAACTGTATCGTCGTCTCGAACATTTCCAGCGGCGCCGGATCGGTGGCGCTCTCGGCGCGTCCCGCCTTGCCGAACACGCTCTGCACCTCGGGCACCGTCTTGATCAGGCGGTCGGTTTGCTGCAGCAGTTCGGAGACCTTGCCGGCCGACAGGCCCGGCAGCGCCGAGGGCATGTACAGCACGTCGCCCTCGTCGAGGGCCGGCATGAACTCGCCGCCCAGCCGCGCCATGGGCCACAGGGTGGCGGCGGCGAGCAGGGCGGCGCCCAGCAGCGTCGTCTTCGGGAAGCGGAGGACGAGCTCCAGCAAGGGCCGGTACAGGGCGATCAGGAAACGGCTGAGGGGGTTCTTGCGCTCGTCGGGAATCCGCCCGCGTATCAGATAGCCCATCAGGACCGGGATCAGGGTCACCGCCAGGCCGGCCGCCGCCGCCATCGCGTAGGTCTTGGTGAAGGCCAGCGGCGCGAACAGGCGCCCCTCCTGGGCCTCCAGCGTGAAGACGGGGATGAAGGACAGGACGATGATGAGCAGCGAGAAGAACAGCGCCGGCCCGACCTCGGCGGCGGCGTCGCCGATCACGCGCCAGTGTTCCTCGCCGCGCAGCTCGCGGCCCGGGTGGGCGTGGTTCCAGGCCTCGATGTGCTTGTGGGCGTTCTCGATCATCACCACCGCCGCGTCGACCATGGCGCCGACGGCGATGGCGATGCCGCCCAGCGAGAGGATGTTGGCGTTGACGCCCTGGTAGTACATGGCGATGAAGGCGATCAGTATGCCGATCGGCAGCGTGACGATGGCCACCAGCGCGGAGCGCAGGTGGAACAGGAAGAGGGCGCAGACCACGGCCACGACGATGAATTCCTCGATCAGCTTGTGCTTCAGGTTGCTGACGGCGCGCTCGATCAGGTTCGAGCGGTCGTACACGGGGACAATCTCGACGCCGGGCGGCAGGCCGGGCTTGAGCTTTTCGAGCTTGGCCTTCACCGCCGCGATGGTTTCCAGCGCGTTTTTGCCGGAGCGCATGATGATCACGCCGCCCGCCACTTCGCCTTCGCCGTTCAATTCCGCGATGCCGCGCCGCATCTCCGGGCCGACCTGCACGCGCGCCACGTCGCCCAGGCGCACCGAGACGCCGGCGTCGGTGCCCGCCAGCGGTATCTTGCGGAAGTCGTCCAGCGACTTCAGGTAGCCGGAGGCGCGCACCATGTATTCGGCCTCGCCCATTTCCAGCACCGAGCCGCCGCTTTCCTGGTTGGCCCGGCGCACCGCCTCGATCACCTTGGCGTGGCCGATGTTGTAGGCGCGCAGCTTGTCGGGATCGAGCACGATCTGGTATTGCTTCACCATGCCGCCCACGCTCGCCACCTCGGCGACGTTGGCCACCGCCTTCAATTCATACTTGAGGAACCAGTCCTGCAGAGTGCGCAACTGGGCCAGATCGAGCTTGCCGCTGCGGTCCACCAGCGCGTATTCGTAGACCCAGCCGACGCCGGTCGCGTCCGGCCCGAGCGCGGTCTTGGCCTGCGGCGGCAGGCGCGACTGCACCTGGTTCAGGTATTCCAGCACGCGCGAGCGGGCCCAGTAGGGATCGGTGCCGTCCTCGAACAGGACGTAGACGAAGGAGTCGCCGAAGAAGGAGTAGGCGCGCACCGTCTTCGCGCCCGGCACCGACAGCATGGTCGTGGTGAGCGGATAGGTGACTTGGTTCTCGACGATCTGCGGCGCCTGGCTGGGATAACTGGTGCGGATGATGACTTGCACGTCCGACAGGTCGGGCAGGGCGTCGAGCGGCGTGCGCGCCAGCGACCAGACGCCCCAGGCGGTGAGCATGGCCGTCGCCAGCAGCACCAGGACGCGGTTGAGGATGGCCCAGCGTATCAGTCGGGCCATCATTTGGCTTGCTCCGGTTGGGCCGTTTTGCCGCCGGCCGGTGCGGCGCCGTTTGTCGGGCCGTGCTTCATTGCCGCGCGCGGTGCGGCCGTGGTGGAGATCGAGGTCAACTGGTAGTCGCCGTCCGGGTTGCGGCGCAGCTCGAAGACGACGCTGTCGCCCACCGCGATGTCGCGCGGCAGGCCGCCCGGCGGCGGCTTGAAGGCCATGGTCATCGCGCCCCATCGCAGCGAGGCGATCGGGCCGTGCGACAGAGTGATCTCATCCTTGCCGATTTCCTCAACCTTGCCTTCGCCGCGATGCGTCGCAGGCGCTTGCGTTGGCTTGGTGGCGGCGGCCGGCGCGGGCGCGGGCGGGGCGCCCATGCGCGTCGCGCTGCCCCTCAGGCTGGCTTCGGAGTCGATCAGGAACTGTCCGGAGACGACCACCTCCTGTCCCGCCTCCAGGCCCGTGCGGATTTCGCTCTGGCCGTTCGCCTCGGCGCCGACCTCGACATCGACCGGCAGGAACTTGCCGCCGCCCTGAGCCAGCATGACGACGCTGCGCGTGCCGGTCTGGATCACGGCCTCGGTGGGTACCAGCAGCACATCGCCGCGCGCGGCCGGATTGAGCCTGAGGGTGGCGAACATGCCGGGCAGCAGTCGGCCGGCGGGGTTCGCCAGTTCGACGCGCGCCTTCAGGGTGCGCGTCGCGCCGTTCACCTCGGGCAGGATGGCCCCGAGCGTGCCCTTGAAGACCGTGTCGGGCAAGGCCGGGGTGCGCGCCTCCACCGCGCTGCCCGGACGCACCCGCGCGGCCATGCTCTCAGGCACCTCGGCGTTGACCCAGACCGTGCCCAGTCCGTTGATGCGGAACAGGGTGGCACCGGCGGCCACGCTCATGCCCTCGCGCGCGCCCAGTTCGGTGACGACGCCGCCGATCGGCGCGGTGACGGTCAGGCGCGCCTGCGTCTTGCCGGCCGCTTCGACCAAGTGGATCTGCTGCTCCGTCATGCCGACCAGGCGCATGCGCTGGCGCGCCGCGTCCAGCAGCCCGTCCGCGCCGGCGCCCCCCATGCGCCGGACCGACAGGTATTCCTCCTGCGCCGCCACCCACTCGGGCACGTACAGTTCGGCCAGCGGCTGGCCCCGGCGCACGGGATCGAGCGGCGCGCGCACATACAGGCGCTCGACGAAACCGCTGCTGCGCGCCGGGACCAGCGCCACGTCGCGCTCGTTGTAGGCGACGCCGCCGACGACGTCGAGCGGGGCGCTCAGATTGCCTTTGACGACGGGCGCCAGGCGGATGCCCAGGTTCTGCTGGACGCGCGCGCTGATGCTGACCGTGCTTTCGTCGCCGGCCTCGTCCGCGTACACGGGCACCAACTGCATGTCCATGAAGGGCGACTTGCCGGGCTTGTCGAATTTCTGGCCGGGCGACATCGGATCGTGCCAGTACAGCACTTTTTTGTCTTTTTTCATGTCGGCGCCGGCTGCGGCGGGCGCCGCCGCGCTCATGCCCTGCCGCACGCCGACGCGGTACAGGCCGTAGCCGGCGGCGATGACGACGGCCGCTGCGAGGGCGAGGATGATGTTCCGATGTTTCATTGGGCGCTCCCGTGCTTGCTCGCGGACGGCTGCGCGCGCGCGGCCTCATCCGGATATAAATAGTTTAATTGTGCCCACAGGCGGGCGGTGTCGGCCTCCAGTTGCAGGGCCTGAATGCGCAGCTCGAGCTCGCCGCGGCGGGCCGCCAGCACCTCGGCCAGCGCCGCCCGGCCGCCACGGTAGGCGGCCAGGGTCGCCGCCGTGCGCTCGGCGGCGAGCGGCAGCAAGTCGCGCCGGTAGCGGCCGATGCGCTCGCGGCCGTTGTCCCAGGCGTCGAGCATGGTCCGCGTTTCGGCGCCGTGCGCGCGCACGGCCTCCTCGCGCTCGGCCCTGGCCTGTTCCAGCGTCGCCAGCCGGGCCGAGAGTTCGCGGTCCTGGCGGTTTTTCCGGTCCCATTGCAGCGGGATGGAGAGGCCGACGGAGACCATATTGGCGTAGCCGGGACCGCGCTGCTGGTAGGTCAGTTCGATGCTCCAGTCGGCTTTTTGGTTGGCGCGCGCCAGTTGCGCCTCGGCCTGGGCGATTTCCTCGCGCTTGGCCAGGACGGCCACCTGGGGATGGTGGGCGAGCGCGCTGTCGGGCGCGCCCCGCTCGAGGCGGATGGTGTCGTTCGCGCCCGCGCCGGCCAGCGGCAGGTTCGCCGCCGGGCCGATCCAGCGCGCCAGCATGGTGTTGGCGGCGCGCACGCGGCGCCGCGCGTCGCTGGCGCGGTCCTCGATGGCGCCCAGGGCGGCGCGGGCGGCCAGAAGGTCGGCCTGGCTGCCCCGCGCGCCGCGGTAGGCGCCCTCGGCGGCCTGGATTTCCAGCGCCGCTTGCGCGCCCTGCTCGGCGATCAGGGCCGCCGTTGCCTCGGCGTAGTAGCGCTCCAGCCAGGCCAGCGCGGTGTCGCGCTCGATGCCGGCGGCGGCCGCGTCCTTTTCGACCAGCGACTTTTCCGCCTCGCGCTCGAAGCGGCCGGCGCGCAGGCGCAGTTTGTCGGCGCCCGTGAGTTCCTGCATCACGCCGACCCGCCGCATGGTCATGAAGTCGCCGCCCAGGCTGAAACGGTCGGCGCCGCTGGTCGGCAGGTTGTCGACGCCGAGTTTGAGGATGGGATCGGGAAGCTGGCCGGCGGCGACCGCCATGTCGCGGAAAGCTGCTGCGGCGGAATCCTGCGCGGCGAGCTGGCGGTTGCGTTCGAGGGCCAGGTGGGTGGCCCGGGCAAGGGTCAGGGGCGGCTCGGTGGCCGTGCAGGGCAAGGCCAGCGCGCCCAGCAATGCGGCGAAGACGGCCGCGCCGGCGTACCGGCGCGGGGTGGGGCGCGCCGTGGCGGGCGCGAAAATTGGGGATGGCATGGAAACTCCAGACGACATTGAACAACATCGGCGGCGCGGGGCGCGCAACGATGACGGATCAGACTGACTGGAGGATTAAATGCGGAAACAGCAGTTGCGGATGGATAGAGACGGGGCGATGGCGTGCTGCAACAGCGGCGCGCTCGGCTGGATGGATGGCGGACGGAGCGCGGTGTCGATGAAAATCAGCGCCTGCATCGTTTCTACGGCCACGAAGGGCTGCATCTGAGGCAGGTCGGGCTTGTCGAGTGCCTGGTTGCCCGCGTGGCTATGGGCGTGGCACAGGCTGGGTTGCTGCGCGTCCACGCCGGCGCAGCCGGGCATGTCTTCCATGTCGGCATGCGGCGCCATGGCCAGGCTCGCGCCGTCCCGCCCGGCCGACAGGTTCGGGCAGGCGTAGGAGGCCACGGCGAGCTGCATGTACAACATGCAGAACAGCGCGGCGAACGCGGCGAGCAAGCGAAGATGGCGGGATGGTTTCATGAAGATGGATGTTTTCCTTGGCCGATCATAGCAAGCGCTGCCGGTCGATGTCAAACCCGGCAGGGGCGCAAAGGAGCCGGCCCGGCATGCAGGCGCGGGCCCGGGCGGGCGCCACGCCGTCCGGCCGGCGCGCCTCAGAAGAAGCGCAGCAACTCGCCGTCGCGGTCGAAGGCGAGGAAGTTCTGGATGCGGCCCTCCTGGATCGACGTGATCATTTTGCGCAGCGGCGCCTCGGCCGCGCCGGCGTCGGGCGCCTGGCCGTCCTTGCCGCCCAGACTGGCGACGAAGACCACGTCCCAGTGCGCCTGCATCTGGCGCGATTCCTCGGCCAGGGCGGCGAAGCTTTCCAGTTCGGCGGGCAGCTTGTCGACGCACATGACGGGCGTCAGCGTGCGGCCCTGCACCGCGTTGCCGCCGCCCTCGGCCTGGGCGAAGGCGAACAGCAGGCGCTGTGGTTGGGCCTGCGCCTTGGCGGCGCCCAGAAAACTCTCGTAACTGTTGATTTCCATTGCAAACCTTTCATCGATTGCCGTGCGCGCACACCACGGCGCGCCTATTCCCTAGGTATACCGCAAAGCGTCGCCGCGGCACATAGCTAGAAGGGACTAGGCGGCCTAGTCATTATCGGCCTGCACTACCGACTTCTAGCCAATATCTAATACTGAGTTCGCTGCGTAGACTGACGCTATCGACGTTTCAATGCAGTAGTTTTGCGACGTTTTCATTTCCAAGCACCGTTTGCGGTGCATGTGCGGAGGTAGCATGAGTCACTTTCTGGATCGTCTGAAATTTTTCACCAAGCCCAAGGAAACCTTTTCCAATGGCCACGGCGCCGTCGTCGAGGAGGACCGCACCTGGGAAAACGCTTACCGGCAGCGCTGGCAGCACGACAAGATCGTGCGCTCCACGCACGGTGTCAACTGCACCGGCTCCTGCAGCTGGAAGGTGTATGTCAAGAACGGCCTGATCACTTGGGAAACCCAGCAGACCGACTACCCCCGCACCCGTCCCGACCTGCCCAACCACGAACCGCGCGGCTGCCCGCGCGGCGCCAGCTATTCCTGGTACGTGTATTCGGCGCAGCGCGTCAAGTACCCGATGGTGCGCGGCCGCCTGATGGACATGTGGCGCGAGGCGCGCAAGACCATGTCGCCGGTGGCGGCCTGGGAATACATCAGCCAGGACCCGGAACGCTCCAAACAATACAAGGCCGTGCGCGGCCTGGGCGGCTTTGTGCGCGCCAAGTGGGATGAGGCGAACGAGATCATCGCCGCCGCGAACGCCTTCACGATCAAGAAATACGGCCCGGACCGCATCGTCGGCTTCTCGCCGATTCCCGCCATGTCGATGGTCAGCTACGCGGCCGGCACGCGCTACCTGAGCCTGATCGGCGGCGTCGCCCTGAGCTTCTACGACTGGTACTGCGATCTGCCGCCGGCCAGCCCGCAGGTGTGGGGCGAGCAGACCGACGTGCCGGAATCGGCCGACTGGTTCAATTCCACCTATCTGATGGTGTGGGGCTCGAACGTGCCGATGACGCGCACGCCGGACGCCCACTTCTACACCGAGGTGCGCTACAAGGGCACGAAAACGGTGGCCGTGTCGTCCGACTTCGGCGAGATGGTCAAGTTCGGCGACATGTGGTTGGCGCCCAAGCAGGGCACCGACGCGGCGCTGGCAATGGCGATGGGCCATGTGATCCTCAAGGAATTCCACCTCAAGGGCCAGTCCGAATATTTCCGCGGCTACGCCAAGCAATACACCGATTTCCCGATGCTGGTGCTGTTGAAGGAAATGAACGGCACCCTGGTGCCGGAATACTTCCTGCGCGCCTCGCATCTGGCCAACAACCTCGACGAGAGCAACAATCCGGAATGGAAAACCCTGCTGGTCGATGAATTGACGGGCGACATCTGCGCGCCGGCCGGTTCGATCGGCTTCCGCTGGGGCGAGTCGGGCAAGTGGAACCTGGAGATGAAAGAGGGCGGCAGCGGCAAGGCCATCGATCCGCGCCTGTCGCTGATCGACAGCAGCGACGCCGTGATGCCGGTCGGTTTCGCCTACTTCGGCGGCAAGGACGCGGCCGACATGTTGCTGCGCAACGTGCCCGTGAAGAAGGTCGTGCTGGCCGACGGCAGCACCGCCCTGGTCGCCACGGTCTTCGACTTGACCCTGGCCAACTACGGCATCGACCGCGGCCTGGGCGGCGGCAACGTCGCCGCCGACTACGCCGACGACGTGCCCTACACACCGGCATGGCAAGAGAAGCACACCGGCGTCAAGCCGGCCGACGTGATCACCGTGGCGCGCGAATTCGCCGACAACGCCGACAAGACCCACGGCAAGAGCATGGTCATCGTCGGCGCCGGCCTGAACCACTGGTACCACATGGACATGACCTACCGCGGCATCATCAATATGCTGATGATGTGCGGTTGCGTCGGCCAGTCCGGCGGCGGCTGGGCCCATTACGTGGGCCAGGAAAAGCTGCGTCCGCAGACCGGCTGGACCCCGCTGGCCTTCGCGCTGGACTGGAACCGTCCGATGCGGCAGATGAACGGCACCTCCTTCTTCTACGCCCACACCAGCCAATGGCGCCACGAAAAGCTGCACACGGCGGAGATTTCCTCGCCCTCGGCCGACGCCGGCGTGGCGCAGATGTCGCTGCTCGACTACAACGCCAAGTCCGAACGCATGGGCTGGCTGCCGTCGGCGCCGCAACTGGAAACGAATCCGCTCGAGGTGACCCGCGCGGCGGCCGCCGCCGGGCAGGACGTGGCGCAGTACGCGGTCGAGCAGATCAAGGCCGGCAAGCTCAATTTCTCCTGCGACGATCCGGACAATCCGGCCAACTTCCCGCGCAATATGTTCGTCTGGCGCTCGAATATCCTGGGCAGCTCCGGCAAGGGCCACGAATACTTCCTGAAGTATCTGTTGGGCACGCAGAACGCCCTGATGAGCGACGAGAAGGATTGCATTAAGCCGAAGGACGTCAAGATCCGTCCCGCCGCCGAGGGCAAGCTGGACTTGCTGGTGGTGCTGGACTTCCGCATGTCGACCACCTGCCTGTACGGCGACGTGGTGCTGCCGACGGCCACCTGGTATGAAAAAGACGATTTGAACACCTCCGACATGCATCCCTTCATCCATCCGCTGTCGGAAGCCGTGCAACCGCTGTGGCAGTCGAAGTCGGACTGGGAAATCTACAAGGGCATCGCCGAGAAGTTCTCGGAAATCGGCGGCGAGCTGCTCGGCACGCAACAGGATCTGATCCTGTCGCCGCTGATGCACGACACCCCGGGCGAGCTGGGCCAGCCCTTCGATCCGAAAGACTGGCGCGCCGGCGAGTGCGAGCCCATCCCGGGCAAGACCATGCCGAGCATGACGGTGGTGGAGCGCGACTTCCGCCAGGTATACAAGAAGTTCACCTCCATCGGCCCGCTGCTGGAAAGCCTGGGCAACGGCGGCAAGGGCATCGGCTGGAAGACCGGCCATGAAATCGACGTGCTGCGCGGCGTCAACCGGGTGGTCGAGGAGGCCGGCGTGTCGCAGGGCCAGCCGCGCCTGGACACCGCCATCGACGCGGCCGAGATGATCCTCTCGCTGGCGCCGGAAACCAACGGCCACGTCGCCGTCAAGGCCTGGGCCGCGCTGTCGACCATGACGGGACGCGACCATACCCACCTGGCGCTGCCGCGCGAGCACGACACCATCCGCTTCCGCGACGTGCAGGCGCAGCCGCGCAAGATCATTTCCTCGCCGACCTGGTCGGGCCTGGAAAGCGAAGAGGTCAGCTACAACGCCGGCTACACCAATGTGCATGAAATGATCCCATGGCGCACCCTGACGGGCCGCCAGCAGTTCTACCAGGATCATCTGTGGATGCGCGATTTCGGCGAGGGCCTGTGCGTCTACAAACCGGCCATCGACACCAAGACGACCGCCTCGATGCTGGGCGCCAAGCCGAACGGCAACAAGGAACTGGCCCTGAACTTCCTGACGCCGCACCAGAAGTGGGGCATCCACTCGACCTACTCGGACAATCTGCGCATGCTGACCCTGTCGCGCGGCGGTCCCCACGTCTGGTTGTCGGAGATCGACGCGAAGGCGGCCGGCATCGTCGACAACGACTGGATCGAGGTCTTCAACGTGAACGGCACGCTGACGGCGCGCGCCGTGGTCAGCCAGCGCATCCCGGAGGGGATGACGATGATGTACCACGCCCAGGAGAAGATCATCAACGTGCCGGGCGCGGAAATGTCGGGCAAGCGGGGCGGCATCCACAACTCGGTGACGCGCACGGTGACCAAGCCGACCCACATGATAGGCGGCTACGCCCAGCTGTCCTACGGTTTCAATTATTACGGCACCGTCGGCTCCAACCGGGATGAATTCGTGTTGGTGCGCAAGATGAAGAATGTCGAGTGGCTGGAAGGCCCGTTGCAAGAGCAGGGAGTATAAATATGAAAATCAGAGCGCAAATCGGCATGGTGCTGAACCTGGACAAGTGCATCGGCTGCCACACTTGTTCCGTCACCTGCAAAAACGTCTGGACCAGCCGCGACGGCGTCGAGTACGCGTGGTTCAACAACGTCGAAACCAAGCCCGGCATCGGTTATCCGAAGCAGTGGGAAAACCAGGACAAGTGGAACGGCGGCTGGAAGCGCACGGCCTCGGGCAAGATCGAGCCGCGCCAGGGCAGCCGCCTGAAGATCCTGGCGAACATCTTCGCCAATCCGAACCTGCCGGCCATCGACGAGTACTACGAGCCGTTCACCTACGACTACGAGCATCTGCAGAACGCGCCGTTGTCGGAAACGCCGCCCACGGCGCGCCCGATCTCGGTCTTGACCGGCAAGAAGATGGACAAGATCGAATGGGGCCCGAACTGGGAGGACGATCTGGGCGGCGAATTCGCCGCGCGCAGCAAGGACAAGCTGTTCGACAATATGCAGAAGGAGATGTACGGCACCTTCGAGAACACCTTCATGATGTATCTGCCGCGCCTGTGCGAGCATTGCCTGAACCCGACCTGCGTGGCGTCCTGCCCGTCCGGCTCGGTGTACAAGCGCGAGGACGACGGCATCGTGCTGATCGACCAGGATAAATGCCGCGGCTGGCGCATGTGCATCTCCGGCTGCCCGTACAAGAAGATTTACTACAACTGGTCGTCGGGCAAGGCCGAGAAATGCACCTTCTGCTTCCCGCGCATCGAAGCGGGCCAGCCGACGGTGTGTTCGGAAACCTGCGTCGGGCGCATCCGCTACCTGGGCGTGCTGCTGTACGACGCCGACATGATCGAGGCGGCGGCGTCGGTGCCGCACGAGGCCGATCTGTACGAGGCGCAACTGGGCCTGTTCCTGAACCCGCACGATCCGGCCATCATCGAGGAAGCGCGCCGCCAGGGCATTCCCGACCTGTGGTTGACGGCGGCCGCCAAGTCGCCCGTCTACAAGATGGCCGTCGAATGGAAGGTGGCCTTCCCCCTGCATCCGGAATACCGCACCCTGCCGATGGTCTGGTACGTGCCGCCGCTGTCGCCCATCCAGGCGGCCGCGGAGTCCGGCAAGATGGGCCTGAACGGCATCCTGCCCGACACCAAGAGCCTGCGCATTCCCGTCCAGTACTTGGCCAATCTGCTCACGGCCGGTTATGAAGCGCCGATCGTCACGGCGCTGGACCGCATGCTGGCCATGCGCGCCTACATGCGCAGCAAGACCGTCGACAAGGTGGAGAACCTGACGGTGCTCAAGCAGGTCGGTCTGAGCAAGGCCGAGGTCGAGGACATGTACCACATCATGGCGATCGCCAATTACGAGGACCGTTTCGTGATTCCGAGCAGCCACAAGGAAATGGCCGAGGACAGCTTCAACGAGAAGGGCTCCTGCGGCTTCAGCTTCGGCAACGGCTGTTCCGACGGCAGCAGCGACGCCTCGCTGTTCGGCAAGAAAAAACACGGCTCGGCGATCTTCGTCTCGATGCCGAAATCGCGCAAAGCAGGGCAGGGCGCCTGATGGACAAGGAGAACACCATGAAACATTACCAGGTTTTATCGGCCCTGCTGCTGTATCCGGAGCCCGAACTGATCGCCGAGCTGCCCGAGCTGGAGCGGGTGCTGGCGGCGACGCCGGAGTGGCACGAGGTGCTGCGCCCGGTGCTCGACTATCTGGCCGACACCGACCTGATCGCCCTGCAGCAGAACTACGTGATGACCTTCGACCGCACGCCCTCGCACTCGCTGCATCTGTTCGAGCACATCCACGGCGAGTCGCGCGACCGCGGCCAGGCCATGGTCGACCTGATGGAGGAGTACAAGAAGCACGGCCTGGAAATGACCGGCAACGACCTGCCCGACTTCGTGCCCCTGTTCCTGGAATTCCTGTCGCAGCAGGACGAGGCCGAGGCGGCGCGCCTGCTGTCGGACGCGGTGCACGTGCTGGCCCACATCGGGCGCAAGCTCGACGCCAACGCCAGCCCCTACGCCGTCATCTTCGACGTGCTCGAGCGGCTCAGCCCGGTGAAGGCCGAGCCGCTGGCCGAACCGCCGGTGCGCGACATGGATGAGGCGCTGGAAACCTTCGGCCCCGGCGCCGACGGCGTCGAGCCCCTGCTGAAGACGCTGGGCGCCGGCGTCCAGCCGATCAATTTCCATCCGAAGGCAAGGCGCGCCGTCGAGAAGACCGCGTAGGCGATTTCTTCGAATAAATACCCGTTACGCAGCGAAACGGGTATTTATATTCTCGGAATTCACCTTAACATCAGCACAAGGAGCACATCATGGACTATCTGCATCAATTCGTATTCGGGATCTATCCCTACATCGCGCTGGCCGTCTTCCTGTTCGGCAGCCTGGCGCGCTTCGACCGCGAGCAATACACCTGGAAATCCGATTCCAGCCAAATGCTGCACGCCGGCAGCCTGCGCGCCGGCAACATCCTCTTCCACGTCGGCATCATCGGCCTGCTGTTCGGCCACGCCGCCGGCCTGCTCACGCCGGTCTGGGTGTGGGACGCGCTAGGCGTGACGCACACCTTCAAGCAGGGCGTGGCGATGGCGGCCGGCGGCATCATGGGCGGCATGTGCCTGGTCGGCGTGCTGATCCTGCTGGCGCGCCGCTTCGGCAACGAGCGCCTGCGCGCCACCAGCACCTTCGGCGACAAGGTTGTGATGCTGTGGATACTCGCCACGCTGCTGCTGGGCCTGTCCTCGATCGCCGTCTCGGCCTCGCACATGGACGGCCACATGATGGTCCTGCTGATGAGCTGGGCGCAGCACGTGCTGACCCTGCGCGGCGACGCCGCCGCCTTCATCGTCGACGCGCCGCTGATCTTCAAGCTGCACCTGTTCATGGGCATGTCGCTGTTCGTCATCTTCCCCTTCACCCGCCTGGTGCACGTGTGGAGCGGCTTCGGCGCGCTCGGCTACCTGGGCCGCGCCTACCAACTGGTGCGCCGCCGCTAGGCCGCCCCCACAGGAACAAGGAGAAACAGCATGGGAATATCCGTCAACGGCGTCGACATCGACGACAGCGTCATCGAACGCGAAATGGCGCACCACCAAAGCGCGGCCAACCCGCTCAAACAGAGCGTGCATGAAGTGGTGCTGCGCGCCGTCCTGCTGCAGGAGGCCGCGCGCCTCGGCATAGAGGGCGAAAACGAAGACGCCCGCATCGAAGCGCTCTTCGCGCAAGAAGTGCGGGTGCCGGAGGCCGACACGGCCGCCTGCGAAATCTTCTACCGCAACCAACCGGAGCGCTTCACCAGCGGCGCCATGGTCGAGGCGCGCCACATCCTGTTCCAGGTCACGGCGGGGGCGCCGCTGGAACTGCTGCGCGAAACGGGCCAGGCCGTCTTGAGCGAACTGCGCGCCCATCCCGAGCGCTTCGCCGAACTGGCGCGCGAATACTCGAACTGCTCCTCGGGCGCCGTGGGCGGCAGCCTGGGCCAGCTGACCCTGGGCCAGACCGTGCCGGAATTCGAAAAACTGCTGTTCCGCCTGGCGCCCGGCGCCATGGCCGAACACCTGCTCGAGACCCGCTTCGGCCTGCACATCGTCCAGGTACTGCGCCGCATCGACGGCGTACTACTGCCGTTCGACGCCGTGCAGGCGCAGATCGCCGACCGCCTCAAGCGCGCCGCCTGGCAGCGCGCCCTGCACCAATACCTGCAAATCCTCGTCGGCCGCGCCGACATCGAAGGCATCACCCTGGAAGGCGCCGACGGCGCCCTGGTGCAATAAGCGCCAAGCCGCAGCGCAACACCACCGATCGGGGTCAGGTCTTGCA
>JANXSQ010000164.1 GCA_025356595.1 Janthinobacterium sp.
CCGGGCCCGGCGGCGGCAACGCGCGATCGCTGACGCCGCAGGCGCAAGCCATCACCAGCACCCAGGGCATCCCCCTGTTCGACCGTAAATTTTCCTTCGAGCAGGGCCTGACCTATACCCACTACGACAAGCGCAGCCTGGTGCTGCGCGGCTTCCTGGCGCTCGACTCGATCCTGCTCGGCCGCATCAATCTGCAGCAGATCAAGACCGACCAGTTGCAGTACGACCTGACGGGACGCTGGAGCCTGACGGAGCGCATCAGCGTCGACCTGAACGTGCCGCTGATCTACCGCACCTCGCAATATTTTTCCCCCGGCGCCGGCAACTCGGCCTCGGCCGTCAGCGACGAACAGAATAGTTCGAAGGCGCTGGGCGACGCCAGCGCCGGCATCTACTATCAACTGCCGAAGGCGGCGCCCAGCGATCTGGACTGGGTAGCCAGTTTCCGCGTCAAATCGCCGTCCGGCAAGCATCCCTTCGGCATCAAGCTGCGCGACATCGGCGACAACGACAGTTTGCTGGTACCGACCCGGCAGGCGACGGGTAACGGCATCTGGAGCACGACGCTGGGCCTGTCGGTGCTGAAAACCAGCGACCCGCTGGTCTTGTTCTTCAACGTCGCCTACAACTACAACCTGCCGCACAGCTTCGCCGACTTGTCGGGCACCCTGGGCACGGTCAGTCCGGGCGACGTCAAGCTGGGCAACGCCTGGTCGGTGGGGGCAGGCTTCGCGCTGGCGCTCAACGACAAGACCTCGGTCAGCTTCTCATATGCCCAGGTGGTACAGCAGGCGGCCCGCCTGCGCGGCCAGGGCGGCCCTTGGACCCGCCAGGTCGGCAGCGACGCCAATTCGGTGACCTTCAACACCGGCCTGACGCATCAACTGACGCCGAAATGGACAATGGTGGGCACGGTCTCGGTCGGCCTGACGCCGGACGCGCCCAATGTCTCGCTGGGTATCAAGTTCCCGTACGCGTTCTAGCCTCGGGCGAGCGGGACTGGCCGGGCGGCGCGCGCATGCCGTGCTTTTCCAGCAGGCGGTACAGCGTCACGCGCGACACCCCCAGCAGCGCCGCCGTCGGCGCGATGCGGTTGCGCCCCTGTACCAGGGCGCGCCCTATCGTCAGCTGTTCGGCGGCGCTGCGCGCCTCTTCCAGCGACAGCGGCGCCGGCGCCGCGCCGCCGAAGCCCAGGTCGGCCGGCTGGACGAAGCGCCCCTCGGCCAGGACGGTGGCGCGCTGCACCCGGTTGACCAGCTCGCGCACATTGCCCGGCCACGCATGGGCCAGCATGGCCTCGGTCGCGGCGCGCGAGAAGCCGCGCAGGCTCTTGTTGTACAGGGCGCTGAAGTGGCCCAGGTAATGCCGCGCCAGCGTCTCGATGTCGGCGCCGCGCTCGGCCAGCGTGGGCAGCGTCAGCGACACCACGTCGATGCGGTAATACAAGTCCTCGCGGAAGCGCCCCTGCCGCACCGCCTCCGCCAAATCGACATGGGTGGCCGCGATCAGGCGCACGTCCACCGCCAGCGCCGCATGGCCGCCGACGCGCTCGATGGTTTTTTCCTGCAGAAAGCGCAGCAAGCCGACCTGCATGTCGGGCGGCATGTCGCCGATCTCGTCGAGCAGCAGGGTGCCGCCGGAGGCCGCTTCGATGCGCCCGATGCGGCGCTGCACGGCGCCGGTGAAAGCGCCCTTCTCGTGGCCGAACAATTCGGACTGGAACAATTGCGGCGCGATCGCGCCGCAATTGACGGCGACGAAGGGAGCGTCGGCGCGCCGCGACTGCTGGTGGATGGCGCGCGCGGCGAGCTCCTTGCCGGTGCCGGACTGCCCCTTGATGAGGACGGCGGCGTCGGTGCGCGCGATCTTGCGGATCTGCGCCGCCAGCAGCAGCATCGGCGGCGCCGAGCCGACGATCAGCGGGCCGTCGCCGCAGGCGGGCGGGCCCGGCTCGCGCTGGCCGCCCTGGCCGCCCTGGCGCACCATGGCCATGCCCAAGGCATGCCGCAGCGCAAGTATCACTTGCGCCGGATCGGCCGGCGTGGCGACGAAGTTAAGCAAATACTCGGCGATGCAGGCGCGCACATGCGGCTGGGCCAGCAACTCGCGGGCGACCAGGCCTATCCACACCAGGCCGCCGCCGTCCAGAAAGGGGGTGCAGGCGGCCAGTTGCGCCGCGTCGGCTTCGCGCCCCAGCGCCAGCAGGCCGACCCGGCAGCCGGCGCGGCGCGCCCCGTCCAGCTCGGCCAGCGTGGCGCACTCGAGCAGATCGACGCCGCCGGCCTTGAGCGCCGGCGTGTAGGGACAGGCGCGCAGCGCCCAACCCGGCGGACGGATCACGGCAACGCTTTGCCGGGGGCGCGTTCCTGCGGCGGAGCCATTGAGCATGGTGCATCCTTTCTCGCCTGCGGCTTCGGCCTGGCGGCGCTAGGGATGCCAGTCAGGGAATTGTCTTAACGGTAATTATTATTGTTCATTTAGATAGACAATACAAGGCGGGGGGGCCGCCTTTCCGCTCCGCGCCGGCGGCGTTTGCGGGACCTCAAGCTTTACCGCTGAGCTGCCTCAGTTGCGCTGGAAACGGTCGAGCCGGCGCGCGCGGGACGGCCCGCCCGCGCCCGCGCCGGTCGCCCGGCAAGCCTTACTCGCTCCAGTCGCGCGAACGGTCGACGGCGCGCTGCCACTTGTGCAGGCGGCTCAGGCGCTCGTCGGCCGCCATGCGCGGCTCGAAGCGGCGCGCCATCCGCCACTGCGCGGCGATCTCCTCCAGCGAGGCCCAGAAACCCACCGCCAGTCCGGCCAGATAGGCCGCGCCCAGCGCCGTCGTCTCCGTCACCACCGGGCGCACCACGGGCACGTCGAGGATGTCGGCCTGAAACTGCATCATCATGTCGTTGCGGGCGCCGCCGCCGTCGACGCGCAATTCGGTGAGCGGAATGGCGGCGTCCTTTTGCATCGCGCTGAGCACGTCGACGTTCTGGTAGGCCACGCCCTCCAGCGCGGCGCGGGCGATGTGCGCCTTGGTGGTGCCGCGCGTGATGCCCACCAGGGTGCCGCGCGCGTAGGGATCCCAGTACGGCGCGCCCAGGCCGGCGAAGGCCGGCACGAAGACCATGCCGCCGGTGTCGGGCACGCTGGTGGCCAGCGCCTCGACCTCGGACGAGTCGCGGATGATGCCCAGGCCGTCGCGCATCCACTGCACGGCGGCGCCGGCGACGAAGGCGCTGCCCTCGAGCAGGTAGTCGGTCGAGGCCTGCGCGCCGCGGCCCAGGCTCCAGCCCACGGTCATCAGGAGGCGGTTTTGCGAGGCGAGCGGCTTCTTGCCGACGTTCATCAGCATGAAGCAGCCGGTGCCGAAGGTGTTTTTCGCCATGCCCGGTTGCAGGCACACCTGGCCGAAGGTGGCCGCCTGCTGGTCGCCGGCGATGCCGGCGATCGGCAGCGGCGCGCCCAGCAGCGCGGCGTGGGTGTAGGCGGCGACGCCGCTGCTGGGCACGACGGCCGGCAGCAGCGCGGCGGGAATCTCCAGCAGCTCGAGCAGTTCCGCATCCCATTCCAGCGTGTGGATGTTGAACAGCATGGTGCGCGAGGCGTTGCTCGGGTCGGTGATGTGCGCGCCGCTGAGCTTGTAGATCAGCCAGCTGTCGATGGTGCCGAAGGCCAGTTCGCCCCGCTCGGCGCGGGCGCGCGCGCCCGGCACGTTGTCGAGCAACCACTTCAGCTTGGTGGCGGAGAAATACGCGTCCAGCACCAGGCCGGTCTTGTCCTGGAACAAGGCGGCCTTGCCCTGCTCCTGCAACTGCTCGCAGAAGGCGGCGTTGCGGCGGTCCTGCCAGACGATGGCGTTGGCCACCGGCTGGCCGCTGGCGCGGTCCCACAACACCGTCGTCTCGCGCTGGTTGGTGAGGCCGATGGCGGCGATGTCGGCCGCCGTGACGCCGCTCTCGCGCATCAATTGCTGCATCACGCCGAGCTGCGAATCCCAGATTTCATTGGCGTCGTGTTCGACCCAGCCCGACTGCGGGAAGATCTGGCGGAATTCCCGCTGCGCGCTGGCGTGCGGATGGCCGGCGTGGTCGAACAAGATGGCGCGCGAACTGGTCGTGCCCTGGTCCAGGGCGAGGATATATTTGGTCATGTCTTGAAGCCGATACGTGAAAACGGGAAGGAGCGGGAAGGCCCGGCGGGGCCCTCCTGCCCTTCCCGGCAAGCAAAATGCACTGCCCGCGCCGGCGCGGGCGCGGGACTCAACTAATTTACTTAACGCGGCCCTCTTTCCAGGCTTGCAAGAGCTTGTCGTAGGCGATGGTTTCGCCCTTCGGCTTTTCGTTCGCCAGCTTCTTCCACGGCGCCGCCGTGTCCGACAGGTACTTGCTCGGATCGACTTTCGGGTTCAGCTTAGGCGCGCAGGCCTTCATGCCGGCGCGCTCCAGGCGCGACATGATCTGGTCCATTTCCTCGGCCAGATTGTCCATCGCGCCCTGCGGCGTTTTCTCGCCGGTGACGGCGATGGCGACGTTCTTCCACCACAGTTGCGCCATCTTCGGATAGTCGGCCACGTTGGTGCCGGTCGGCGTCCACGCCACGCGGGCCGGGCTACGGTAGAACTCGATCAGGCCGCCGTATTTCTCGGCGTTCTTGGTGAAGTACTCGTTGCGGATGTCCGAATCGCGGATGAAGGTCAGGCCGACGATGGATTTCTTCAGCGACACCGTTTTCGAGGTCACGAACTGGCCGTACAACCAGGCCGCCGACATGCGGTCGACCGGGGTGCTCTTCAGATAGGTCCAGGAACCGACGTCCTGGTAACCGTTCTGCATGCCCTCTTTCCAGTACGGACCATGCGGCGACGGCGCCATGCGCCATTTCGGTTTGCCGTCCGCGTTCACGGCCGGCAGGCCCGGCTTGCTGGCGCCGGCCGTGAACGCGCTGTACCAGAAGATCTGCTGGGCGATCTGGCCCTGGCCCGGCACCGGACCGGCTTCGCCGAAGGTCATGCCCATCGCCGTCGGCGGCGCGTACTTCTTCATCCAGTCGATGTACTTCGTCAGCGCGTAGACGGCGGCCGGCGAATTGGTGGCGCCGCCGCGCGAGACCGAGGCGCCCACCGGCGTGCACTTGTCGGCGGCGACGCGGATGCCCCACTCGTCGACCGGCAAGCCGTTCGGGATGCCCTTGTCGGCCGCGCCGGCCATGGACAACCAGGCGTCGGTGAAGCGCCAGCCCAGGGAAGGATCCTTCTTGCCGTAATCCATGTGGCCGAACACCTTCTTGCCGTCGATTTCCTTGACGTCGTTGGTGAAGAATTCGGCGATGTCCTCATAGGCCGACCAGTTCTGCGGCACGCCCAGCTCGTAGCCGTACTTGGCCTTGAACTTGGCCTGCAGGTCCTTGCGCGCGAACCAGTCGGCGCGGAACCAGTACAGATTGGCGAACTGCTGGTCGGGCAATTGATACATCTTGCCGTCCGGCGCGGTGGTGAAGCTGGTGCCGATGAAATCCTTCAAGTCCAGGCCCGGATTGGTGTATTCCTTGCCGACGCCGGCCATGTAGTCGCTCAGCACCACGGTCTGGCCGTAGCGGTAATGCGTGCCGATCAGATCGGAGTCATTGATCCAGCCGTCGTAGATCGATTTGCCCGATTGCAGCGAGGTCTGCATCTTCTCGACCAGGTCGCCCTCCTGGATCACCTCATGGTTCACCTTGATGCCGGTGATTTCCTCGAAGGCCTTGGCCAGGGTCTTGGATTCGTAGACGTGGGTGTCGAGCGTTTCGGAAACGACGCTGATTTCCTTGATGCCTTTTTTCTTGAGCTTGTCGGCCGCTTCGATGAACCACTTCATTTCCTGCAACTGCTGTTTCTTGTCCAGCGTGGAAGGCTGGAATTCCTTGTTGACCCATTTTTCGGCAGCCGTCATATCCGCCATCGATGCGCCCGATACCAACATGGCGGCGGCCAGCACTGTCATTTTCAATTTCATCTTATCTCCAATGGTTTCTCATTATTACCCTCCCAAGGGGTCCGACCTACGGCGCAGGAAAGGTTTCTCGCCGTACGTTGACGCGCGGGGATCAGCCCCAGCGCATCACGATCAACAACAACACAAAAGCGATGGCTGCGGCGAAACCCTGGTGGATGTCGCTCAGGCCGGCCCAGGCCAGATTGAAGTACGCGGCCGTCAGCAAACCGATGAAGAGACGGTCGCCGCGCGTGGTCGGAATCGGCAACCAGCCCTTGCGCTCGATGGACGGCGAACGGATCTGCCACAGCGTCATGCCGACCAGCATCAGACCGACGCAGATGAAGAAGATGGCGACAGGCGGCGTCCATGTCATCCAGGCGAACAAGCTTTCAGTATTTTCCATAGTCACACCCGTCCCATCGCAAAACCCTTGGCAATGTAATGCCGTACAAACCAGATCATCAAGGCACCCGGCACGATCGTCAGCACGCCGGCGGCGGCCAGCACGCCCCAGTCCATGCCGGCGGCCGAAACGGTGCGCGTCATGATGGCCGTGATCGGCTTGGCGTTGACCGAGGTCAGCGTGCGCGCCAGCAGCAATTCCACCCAGCTGAACATGAAGCAGAAGAAGGCGGTGACGCCGACCCCGGACTTGATCAACGGCAGGAAGATCTTGATGAAGAAGCGCGGGAAGCTGTAGCCGTCGATGTACGCCGTCTCATCGATCTCCTTCGGAATGCCGGACATGAAGCCCTCCAGTATCCACACCGCCAGCGGCACGTTGAACACCATGTGCGCCAGGGCGACGGCGATGTGCGTGTCCATCAGGCCGACGGAGGAGTATAACTGGAAAAATGGCAATAAAAACACCGCCGGCGGCGTCATCCGGTTGGTCAGCAGCCAGAAGAACAGATGCTTGTCGCCCAGGAAGTTATAGCGCGAGAAGGCGTAGGCGGCCGGCAGGGCCACCGACACCGACAGCACCATGTTCATGGCCACGAAGATGCTCGAGTTGATGTAACCCTTGTACCAGGACGGGTCGGTGAAGATGACCTTGAAATTGTCGAAGGTCAGGTTGGCCGGCCACACGCTCAGGGCGCCGACGATTTCCTCGTTGGTCTTGAGCGACATGTTCAGCATCCAGTAGATCGGCAGCAGGGCCAGCAGCAGGTAGACCACCAGGCTGGCGCTGGCGAAGCGTTGACGGCTTGAGTTCTGCATCATTTTTGGTCTCCGGTACCGAGGCGTTGCATCCAGGTGTAGAGCACGAAGCAAAACAGCAGGATGATCAGGAAGTAAATCAGCGAGAACGCGGCGGCCGGCCCCAGGTCGAACTGCCCGACGGCTTTTTGCGTCAGGTATTGCGACAGGAAGGTGGTGGCGTTGCCGGGTCCGCCGCCGGTCAGCACGAAGGGTTCCGTATAGATCATGAAACTGTCCATGAAGCGCAGCAGCAAGCCGATCATCAGCACATTGCGCATCTTCGGCAGTTCGATGTAGCGGAACACGGCGAAGCGCGAGGCGCCGTCGATGCGCGCAGCCTGGTAATAGGCGTCGGGAATCGAGCGCAGGCCGGCGTAGCCGAGCAGCACCACCAGCGGCGTCCAGTGCCAGACGTCCATGATCAGCACCGTGACCCAGGCGTCCATCGAATTGCCGCTGTAGTTGTAGTCGATGCCGAGGTGGTTCACGGCGTAGCCGAGCAGGCCGATGTCGCTGCGGGCGAAAATCTGCCAGATGGTGCCGACCACGTTCCATGGGATCAGCAGGGGCAGCGAAATCAAGACCAGCGACAGCGAGGCCTTCCAGCCGGAGGCCGGCATGGTCAGGGCGATCAGCACGCCCAGCGGCAGTTCGATCGCCAGGATGGACAGCGAGAAAATCAGTTGGCGGTACAGCGCGCCGTGCAGATCGCTGTCGCGCATGACGGCCTTGAACCATTCCATGCCGACGAACACGCTTTGGGTCGGGCTGATGATGTCCTGCACCGAGTAGTTGACGATCGTCATCAAGGGAATGATGGCCGAAAATGCCACGCAGAGGATGACCGGAAGGATCAGGAACCAGGCGCGGTTGTTATATGTTTTCATTAAGCCACCCGTTTTTCATTGACGTAGTACAGAGTCCGTTCCTGCGGGAAGCGCAGCCAGACCTGCTCCCCGGCCACCGCCTCGATGCTGCGCAGCTTGGCCGCCACCGTGCTCGCGCCGAGGCCGAACTCGACCAGGAAATAGGTGCCCATATTGCGCACCGCCAGCACCGTCGCGGCCACCGCGTCCGCTTGCGGCGCGGCCAGGCAGGCGACGAATTCCGGCCGCACGCCCAGCGTGATCTTGCCTTCGACGCCGTGCAGGGCCGCCTTGGCCCGCTCCGACAGCGGCATGGCCTGGTCGGCGACGCGGATCGCGCCGTCGCTCACCGTCGCCGGCAAGAGGTTCATGCCGGGATTGCCGATGAAGTAGCCGACGAAGGTGTGCTCGGGCTCCTCGAACAGGGCCTGGGCGCTGCCCGTCTGCACCACTTCGCCCTGGGTCATGACGACCACCTGGTCGGCGAAGGTCAGCGCCTCGACCTGGTCGTGCGTGACATAGATCAGCGACAACTTCAACTCGTGGTGGATTTCCTTGAGCTTGCGGCGCAACAACCACTTCAGATGCGGGTCGATCACCGTCAGCGGCTCGTCGAACAGCACGGCGGCCACGTCCGGGCGCACCAGGCCGCGGCCGAGGGAAATCTTTTGCTTGGCGTCGACCGACAGGCCGCTGGCGCGGTGGCGCAACTCGCCCGTCATCTCCAGCATCTGCGCCACCTGCTCGACGCGCTTACGGGTGTCCTGCTCCTTCCAGCCGCGGTTGCGCAGCGGGAAAGCCAGATTGTCGTAGACCGTCATGGTGTCGTAGATCACGGGAAACTGGAACACCTGGGCGATGTTGCGCGCCTCGGTCGGCAGTTGCGTGACCTCCTTGCCGTCGAACAGCACGCGGCCGTGCGAGGGCTTGACCAGGCCGGAGATGATGTTGAGCAGGGTCGTCTTGCCGCAGCCGGAGGGCCCCAGCAGGGCGTAGGCGCCGCCGTCGTCCCAGGTCTTGGTCATCGGCCGCAGGGCGTAGTCGCCCGGCTCGCTCGGGTTCGGTTTGTAGGCGTGCGCCAGATCGATCAATTCAATGCGGGCCATGCTTACGCTCCGGTGGCTGACTGCGAGGGCGCGAACAACAGGGCGCCGTCGGGACTGAATACAAACAAGGCTTCCGGATTGCAGTACATATTGCAAACGGTGCCGATTTCCATGTTCTGCACCCCGCCCACCTGCGCCACCAGGGAGATGGCGCCGCGGCGCGCGTGCACATAGGTTTCCGAGCCGCCGATTTCGGCCAGGTCGACCTGGGTCTCGATGGCGAACTCGTTGCCGGAATGGGGAGTCAGGTGCAGGCTGTGGGCGCGCAGGCCGAGGATCACCTCGCCGTGCGCGGCGGCCTTCTGGCGCTGCGCGGCCGTCATCGGGATGGCCAGGCCGGAGCCGAGCTGGGCCACGCCCTTGGCGTCTATCTTGGCCGGCATCAGGTTGATCGGCGGATCGCTGAAGGTGCGCGCCACCTGGATCGAGTTCGGCGCGTTGAACACGTCCAGGGTGCGGCCCTGCTGCAGCAGGCGGCCCTCGTGCAGCACGGACACGTAACCGCCCAGTTGCAGCGCCTCCAGCGGCTCGGTGGTCGCGTAGACCACCGTGGTTTTGCCGTCGGAGAACAGGTCGGTCAGTTCGCGGCGCAATTCCTCGCGCAGCTTGTAGTCGAGGTTGACCAGCGGCTCGTCGAGCAGCAGCAGGTCGGCATCCTTGATCAGCGCGCGCCCCAGCGCGGTGCGCTGCTGCTGGCCGCCGGACAACTCGCCGGGCGTGCGCTGCAGATGCGGCGTGATGTGCAGGCGCTCGGCCAGATCGAGCACGCGGGCGCGGATCTGCGCCTCCGGCACCTTGCGGATGCGCAGCGGCGAGGCGATGTTGTCGAACACCGAAAAGGCGGGATAATTGATGAATTGCTGATACACCATGGCCAGGTTGCGCTTGCTGACCGGCACGCCAGTGACGTCGCGTCCGTCCACCAGCACCTTGCCCTGGCTGGGCTTGTCCAGCCCGGCCATGACACGCATCAGGCTGGTCTTACCGGCCTTCGTCGTGCCCAGCAGCACGTTGATGGCGCCGGGAACGAGCGAGAGCGACATCGGGTATAAATGGTCCTCAGCACCGTATTTCTTGCTGATGTTTTCCAGTACAAGTTGCACTTGGTTCTCCTCCTAGATTGATACTGTCTTGATTCCGCCGCGCTCTCTGAGTGGAACGCGATCGCCCTGCCCGACCCGTCAACTATCCATCGCCGACATTGATTCATTGGCGACATGGGCGGCCAGCCACGCGTCGAGCCTGGCGGCGGTGTCGGCCGGCAGGTGCAGGCCCAGCTTGGAGCGGCGCCACAGGATGTCCTTGGCGCTGCCGGCCCACTCGTGCTTGCGTAAATACTCCACCTCGGCCGCGTACAGGCCGGCGGCGATTTCCTCGCCCATGTCGGCCAGCTTGCCGCGCCGCGCCAGCAGGGTGTGGATGCGGGTGCCGTAGGCGCGCGCGTAACGCGCCACCACCTTCGGCGCCAGCCAGGCGTACTGCTGCTGCAGGCCGTGCACGAATTGGTCGAACTCCAGCACCGAGCGGTTCTGCGGCTCCTTGCCGAACAGGTCGCCGCCGGGCAGGCAGGCCGTCGCGGTCCAGGCGCCGTGGCGGTTCTGCAGCGCCGGCGCGATCAGGTCGACGGCTTCCTCGGCCAGCTTGCGGAAGGTGGTGATCTTGCCGCCGAAGATGCTCAGCAGCGCCGGACCGTTCTGGTCCAGCTCGAAACGGTAGTCGCGCGTGACGGCCTTGGCGTCGGCCGCCTCGTCCTCGACCAGCGGGCGCACGCCGGCGTAGGTCCAGACGACGTCGGCCGGCTTGATCGGCTTGCTGAAGTAATAGCTCGACAACTCGCACAGGTAGTCGATCTCGTCCTGGTCGATGGTGACATGGTTGGTGTCGCCCTTGTAATCGAGGTCGGTGGTGCCGATCAGCGTGAAATCCTGCTCGTAGGGGATGGCGAAGACGATGCGCCCGTCCGGATGCTGGAAAATGTAGGCGTTGTCGTGCTCGAAGAGGCGCTTCACGACGATGTGGCTGCCCTTGATCAGGCGCAGGCTCTTGCCCTTCGCCTCCGGCGCCGCCGTTTGCAGGAACTCGGCCGTCCACGGTCCGGTGGCGTTGACCATGCAGCGCGCCGCGACCCGGATTTCCCGGCCATCCTTTTGCACCAGCCTGGCGTGCCACTTGTCGGCCTGGCGCTCGACGGCCGCGCAGGTGGTTTGCGTGAAGACGCTGGCGCCCTTCTCGCGCGCGTCCATGGCGTTCAGGACCACCAGGCGGGCGTCGTCGACCCAGCCGTCGGAATAGATGAAGCCGCGCGTGAATTCCGGCTTCAGGGGCTTGCCGGCGGGATGGCTCTTCAGGTTGACGCCGCTGGAGCCGGGCAGGATTTCGCGCTTGGCGAGAAAGTCGTAGAGGAAGAGGCCGGCGCGTATCAGCAGCGCCGGGCGCTGGCCCTTGGCGTGCGGCATCACGAAGCGCAGCGGCCACATGATGTGCGGCGCCGAGCGCAGCAGCACTTCGCGCTCGATCAGCGCCTTGCGCACCAGATTGAATTCATAGTATTCCAGATAGCGCAGGCCGCCATGGATCAGCTTGGTCGACGCGGACGAGGTGTGCGCGGCCAGGTCGTCCTTCTCGCACAGGACCACCGACAAACCGCGCCCGGCGGCGTCGCGCGCGATGCCGGCGCCGTTGATGCCGCCGCCAACGACGAGGAGGTCGCAATCGATTGTGTGCTGCGCTGAAGCCATCTCATTCCCGAATCAAGGAGTTTGTCGTGCGCGGCGCGTCCGGCCTATATACAGGGCGCGCTACTCTGGTTAAGATACAGCCCGTAAGATACGACAAAATACGAATCGGTAGCAACATATTATTATAAATATTTGTTCGTTTGTGTTCGTTTTAGCTTCTATCGAAAAGAAATGATAAAAATATGACACTCAATCCCCGTCAACGGAGACTACTCGAAGCGGTGCGCCAGAAAGTGACGATCTCCGTCGAGGAACTGGCGCAGCAACTGGAGGTGACGCCGCAAACGGTGCGCCGCGACGTCAAGCAGATGGAGGAGGCGAAACTGCTGGCGCGCTACCACGGCGGCGTCGGCCTGCCCTCCTCGGTCGAGAACATCGACTACAGCCAGCGCCAGACGCTCAACAGCGAAGCCAAGCGGCGCATCGCCAAGGCCGTGGCCGAGCACGTGCCGCAGGGTTGTTCGCTGCTCATCAACATCGGCACGACGACCGAGGAAGTGGCGCGCGCCCTGTCCCACCACAAGGGCCTGCACGTGGTGACCAACAACCTGAACGTGGCGGCCATCCTGGCCGACAACGCCGACTGCGAAGTCATCGTCGCCGGCGGCGTGGTGCGCGGGCGCGACCGCGGCATCGTCGGCGAGGCGACCATCGACTTCATCCGCCAGTTCAAGGTCGACATCGGCATCATCGGCATCTCCAGCATCGACGAGGACGGCAGCCTGCGCGACTTCGACGCGCGCGAGGTGAAAGTGGCGCAGGCCATCATCGAACAGTCGCGCGAAGTGTGGTTGGTGGCCGACCAGGACAAATTCGGCCGCAAGGCCCTGGTGCGCATGGCCGACCTGGCGCAGATCGACGTGCTGTTCACCGACGCGCAGCCGCCGGCGCGCATGACGCCGGTGCTGCGCGAGGCAAAGGTGAAGGTGGTGGTGGCGCCTTAGCGCCAGCGGACAGGGCGCCGCGGCGCCTTGCAAAAAACAAGCGCCCGCAAGCCGGCGCCTAGTGTCCTGAATCACAAGTTCGTTGAGCAATCAATGTGACGAAATCGACCTGAGACAAGGAGCAAAGCACAGCAAGGCCGAGGCCTTGCGCGCATTTGCGACGCAGTATCGGGGCGATTCTCGTCATATTTATTCAACGAATCTGTGATTCAGGACACTAGAACTTCACGCTCATGCCGGCGTACACCGAGCGGCCCATGCCCGGCACCGCGATGCCGTACGGCGTGCCGCCCTGCGACATGGTGCGGCCCTGGCCCACATAGGCGCCGCCCAGCGGCGCGTCGTAGAGCCGGTTGAGGGCGTTCTCGATGCCGACGTCGAACTGCGCCTGCTTCCAGGTGTAGGTGCTGCGCAGATTCAACAAGCCGTAGCCGGCCGTGCGCAACTCATTGCGCACCTCCGAGACGGCGCTCTTGGCGGTGACCAACTGCACTTCGGCCGTGTTGGTCCACGCCGCCACCGCCTGCACCAGCGCCAGCCTGGCGTTGAGCGGCATGATGTTGTACAGGCGGTCGCCGGTGACCTGGTTGCGGCCCTTGACGTAGTTCAGCACGCCGCTCGCGCTCAGGCTGCCGAAGGCGCCCGACTTGGCCAGCGTGACGCGGCCCGACACGTCGGCGCCGTACAGGCGCGCGTTCTGGTTGACGAAGCGCAGGAAGACGAAGGAATTCTTGCCGCAGGCGCTGTTGACGCAGCGCGCGTCGACATAGTCCTGCACATAGGTGTAGTACGGCGTCACCTTCAGGCCCCACTGCTCCTGCGCGGCGTCGTGCCAGTCGGCCGTGGCGCTGAGCGTGTGCGCCACTTCCGGACGCAATTCCAGATTGCCGACATAGCCGTTGCCGTCGCCGGCCATGTTCACCATATTCATCGGCATGCCGCCGGTCGACCAGGTGTAGCGCTCGTGCAGATTGGGCGAGCGGGTCTTGCGCGCGTAGCCGAATTCATAGCCGGCGGCGGCGCCCGGGGTGTAGCGGGCCAGCGCCGTCAGGTCCAGATTGTGGTCGCGGCGCTGGCGGTCGCTGGCGTTGAAGGCGACCGATTCGGCGGCGTAGTTGGCCATCGTCGTGTTATAGCCCTGCACCACGCCGCTGTTCATGCTCACCCGCTCTTCGCGCAGGCCGAACTGGCTGAGCCATCGCGGATTCCAGCGCGCCTCCCATTCGGCGTAGACGGCCAGGCGGTCGCGCTGGCCGTCGTTGATGTTGACGAAGGTGTTCGGCGCCATGCCGCCGCCGGACGGCGACCACCAGTCGTTCAGGCGGTAGCGCTGCAACTCCACGCCGACGCGCAGCAGATCGCGCGCCGACAGATTCACCTCGGCCTTCAGCGCCGCGCCCGTGTTCTTGCCGTCGGTATCCATCGGCATGCCCGGCACATTCATCTTCGCGCCGTACCAGAATTGCTTGTCGGGACCGAAATTCATCGCGTGGCGGGTGTGCTCGCGGTACACGCGCGCCTCCAGCGTGCCCCAGTCGGTGCGGTCCAGATAGCGCAGATTGACCTGGTCGCTGTCGTTGCCGGTCATGTCCATGCGCTGGTTCGGGAAGCCTTGGTAGGGAATGTTCTGCAGGCCCAGCGTCAGCTCGATCAGGTGCGCGCCGCCGCGCAGCGCCACCGCCAACTGCTGGTTTTCCGACTGGTAGCGCGAGGACCCGACTTCGTCGGCAGGTTGCGCGCGCGCGGTGCCGCTCGGCAGGCCGGCCGGCTTGAAGTCGCCGCCCGCCTTGTAGTCGCCCGAAGTGACGGTGGAGCCGCTGTAGCGCAGGCTCAGCGTCTCGTTGGCCAGGGTGGCCGCCGCGTTGCCGCCGCGCACCGCGCCGTTGCTGCGGTAGAAGACGCCGGCCTGGCCCTTCAACAGGCCGCCCTGCCCCGCCACGGCGAATTCCGGCTGGGCCGATTGGACGCGGATGGTGCCGCCTATGCTGTCGCCGCCGGCGCTGACCGGCGTGATGCCGCTGAGCACCTGGAGCGTCGCGATCTGCGCCGGATCGATGTAGGACAGCGCCGGATTCATGTGGTTGGCGCAGGCCGAGATCAAGTCCATGCCGTCGACCTGGATGCGCAGGCGGTCGTCGGCCAGGCCGTGGATAGCCGGCAGGCTGGAAACCCCGCCGGCGCCATACAGGCTCACGCCCGGCACGTCGCGCAGCAGCGCCGCGCTGTCGCTGCCCGCGCCGTTCCTGGCGCCCTCGACCTGGGAAGCGTCGATGCGGCTGCCCTTGACCAGCACCACCGGCAGCGTCGCCGCCGCGTCGGCGTCGGCCGCCTGAACGTATGGGCAAGCGAGGGCAGCGGCGACCGAAGCCGCCAGAATGTGTTTATTCAGTTTCATCATCAGTCCTGTTACAGAGGTAAAAAAGAGGCAAAACGGGACGCGCGCGGGCACGCCGGCGCGCCGCTGGCGCGTCGGTCGGAACAAGGGCGGTCGGGGAAAGCGGAAACCAAAACCGCAGGAAAGCGCGCGGCGCGAAGCCGCCGGGGGTGAGCCCGGATGAATGTCCTGGAGTTCTAGTTAGCCGAAGAGCGGCGGTCCGCGCGCCGGCAAGGGCGCGGAAACGACGCCGGCGAGGCGGGCGGCCGGGATGGAGCGCAAGGCGTAGCACAGCACATGGCGCGCCGGCGCCGCGTCTTGCCGCGGCGTGGACGGCGGAACGCCGCTGGCCACGCACAGCGGGCAATCGAGCAGATGGGAGATGTTGTCGGCGCCGCCGGACTTGGCGCCGTCGGACTGGCCGGGCGCCTTATAAGCGGCGCTGCTGCAGACCAGATCGGTCGGCTTCGGCTGCATGAACGATGAGGCCATGGCCACGCCCAGCGTCGCAAGGTACAGAAACAGTACCAAGCGAACCAAGTGGCGGGAAATGCGCGACATATTCATATGCGCTTATTATAACATTGCACTAAAGCATTGAAAACCCTTTCCTGCCGTTTTACACCCGTGCGCGCCGCCATCCTTGCGACGCGCCCGCCCGCCGCCTATAGTGAAAACAAGGGGGCGCGACAGGCATCGCCATCGGCCGGCCGGGGAGAACGAGATGAAGCGCGCCTGGCTGTACGGGATGGCCTTTTCCTGCCTTTGCGCCGCGGCGGCGGCGCAGGTGCCGGAGACGGGCCGCTGGCAGGAGTTGCGCTTCGCCTCCGACGACGTCGACAGCCACAGCGAGGACGGTTACATCGAAATCGTCGTCGGCCTGGCCGCCAAGGGCCAGTTGGACGACGACCCGGCCCTGCTGGCCCGGGTGCGCGCCATCGGCGCCGGCCTGATACGGGCGGCGCAGGCGCTCAAGCCCGCCAGCCTTGCCTGGCAATGGGAAATCCACACCAGCGGCGCCGCCGACGTCGAGGCATTCTGCATGGCGGGCGGCAAGATCCTCATCGGCAGCGCCTTCGTGCGCGCGCTGGCGCTCGACGACGGCGAGCTGGCCACGCTGCTGGGCCACGAAATCGCCCACGCCGTGGCCGAACATCACCACGAGGAATTGTCCGAGGCGCTGTTCCTGACCCGGCAGCCGCGCCCGCCGCTCGACGTGCTCATCAAGCGGCTCGACAGCGACCCCTCGCTGTGGATACGCCTGGCCGGACTGTCCCGGCTGCAGGAAAGCGAGGCCGACCAGCTCGGCATGGTCCTGGCGCACAAGGCCGGCTGGCCGTCGGCGCCGATGCTACGCCTGTACGCCAAACTGGCCGCCGTCGACGCGCCGGCGCCGCTCTCCGGCCATCCGCCGGCCTCCGCGCGCCTGAGCATGGCCAAGGGCATGGCCCTGCTCTTCGCCAGCGAACCCTAACAGCCGGCGCGGACCGCCCTACTTGATGTCCTTGATGGCGTCCTGGTACTCCCTGGACTTCTTCACCTTGCCGATCGCGCCCCACAGGGCGTCGACCTGGGCCTTGTGCGCCGTGTAGTAGGGTTTGGCGAAGGCGACGTAGAAGTCCGTCGTCATGAACTTGGCCGGCAACATCTCGACCTTGTCGGCGATGTCCTTGTGGCCGGCGATCAGCGCGTTCATCTCCGTGTCGAAGCCCAGCACGATCTCGCCCTGCCCACCCATCATCTTGTACAGATTGCGCAGGGGTTCCTTGACGGTGTCGTCGTAGGGCGCGTTGAGGGCCTTCATCTGATCCGAAATGGTGGCGAAGCCGGCCGGCATCAGGACCGGCTTGCCGACGTTGAGGAACTTGGCGCCATCCCAGCCGGCCTTGCTGTTTTTCATGTGATACGCCATCACCGACATCGAGGCCAGCGATTGCGCCGTGTTCGGCTTGCCGTTCGCCAGCAGCGGAAAGGCCGCATACTCGGCGTGGAAGGGCGTGTTGCCGGCGTTGACGAGGCCGTTCACGCCGCCGGAGCGGGTGTTCTCGATGCACTTCTTCCACGGCGAAACGACGAAGGTGAGCGGCACGGCCGCCTCCTTGGCCGCCATCTTCAGCAGCACCTGCATGGTGCCGTCATGGTTGGGAAAGGTGTAGGGCGCGGCCGCCTGGTCCTCGACGCACAAGACCATCGCCTCCTGCGCCTGGGCGAAGCAGGGACCGGCCAGAAGACAGGCAAAAATGAATTTTTTCATGATTTCCCCCATGATAATAGTGGTTTGTACGCCGACGCAACGCCGCTGTGCGGGCCGCCGCGTGAAGACAGGCTAGCACGCCGGCGAGCTTGCCCCGCAGCATTTTTGGCCGGTGTGCGGCCGGCGCAACAGAGGCGGAAACGATATGCAATAATTGCGCCGTCGCGCAGGGCGGCCGGCGCCAGTCCGGCGCGCCGCCGCTGCGCCCCCCATTTCATTCGGAGTCCATGTCCCATGCCCCTGCACATAGAAACACCGCTGTTTGAATCGCTCGCCCTGAGCGCCGCCGCCGGCCGCTCCGTCTGGCTCAAGCTGGAGGCGCTGCAGCCGCCCGGCTCCTTCAAGATCCGCGGCATCGGCCTGGCCTGCGAGGAATACCTGCGCCGCGGCGCGACCCGCTTCATTTCCTCGTCCGGCGGCAACGCCGGCATCGCCGTCGCCTACGCCGGCCGCAAGCTGGGCGTGCCGGTCGTCGTCGTGGTGCCGGAAACGACCAGCGCGCGCGCCAGGGCCCTGATCGCCGCCGAGGGCGCGCAGCTCATCGTCCACGGCCCCTCGTGGCAGGAGGCCAACGCGCTGGCGCAATCGATGGTCACCAGCAGCGACGCCTTCCTGCACCCCTTCGACGACGCGCTGCTGTGGCAGGGCCACGCCAGCATGATCGACGAGGTGGCGCGCGCCGGCGCGAAGCCGGACGCGGTGCTGCTGTCGGTGGGCGGCGGCGGCCTGCTGGCCGGCGTCGTCGAAGGCCTGCGCCGCAACGGCTGGGACGACGTGCCGGTGCTGGCCGTCGAGACCGAGGGCGCCGACTCATTGGCGCGCGCCGCGCAGGCCGGCGAGCGCATCACGCTCGACGCCATCACCAGCATCGCCACCTCGCTGGGCGCGCGCCAAGTCTGCCAGCAAGCCTTCGATTTGTCGCGCCGGCATCCGATGCGCCACATCGTGGTCAGCGACCGGGCCGCCGTGGCGGCCTGCGAACGCTTCCTGGACGACCAGCGCGTGCTGGTCGAACCGGCCTGCGGCGCGGCGCTGGCCGCCGCCTACGACCGGGCGCCGCAACTGGAGGACTACCGGACGGTGCTGGTGATCGTCTGCGGCGGCGTCACCGCCAGCGCCGAGCAACTGCGCCAGTGGAGCGCGCAACTGGCCTGAGCGGCCCGCCGCGGGCGCCGCTCACACCACGGCCAGTTCCTGCTCCAGCCGGCTCCTGACCCTGGCCAGGTAGTCGGCGCGGAAGCGCCGCAGCACGTAGTCGCGGAAGTTGCTCTCCTCCAGGGCGCGCCAGGCGACGACCTTGCCGGCGTCCGAGCGCAGGCGCGCCGCCGGCGCGCCGCCCTCGCCCGCCGGCGCCTGGCCCGGCGTCATCATTTCATAGCCGTATTCGGCCATGTCCTCGCGCGCCAGCGTCTCGATGATCTCGATTTCCGCGCCGCTCAACTGCTGCTTGAACTTGTCGGCGTTGGCGACGATGGGCGCGAAGCAGTTCGAGGCCCACAGCGCCGACATTTTCGAAATCTGCAGCGCCTCCGGCGAACGCCCCACGTCCAGCATCTCGGGCAAATAATCGATGCCGAAGAAGCCGCACACCCGGCGCAGCGTCTGCTCCTGATGGTTCAGGAAATCCTCGTAGCGGATGGTCAGCACGCGCTGCGGGAAGCGCCGCACCAGTTCGCGCGCGACGCGGTGCGCGTCGACCCAGGCGGCCGCGTTCAGGGTGGTGTCGAAATCGTGGATGATGGCGCGGTTCATCGACGCCACCTGGGCGCGCGGATCGCGCACCACGTTCAGGAACAGCATGTCGGGGAACAGTTCCATCAGCTCGGGCGCGTAGTGCACGCTGTCGAGCGACTTGTCCATCACCACGCCGGCGTGGTGCTGCTCGCCGGCGCGCAGCAGGAGCTCCCAGACGATGCGGTGCACGCTGCGCTTGTCGCGGCAGATCGCCTCATAGATCTCGACCGGGTCGAACACCATATTGGCCCACTTGACCATGCCGGCCGCCTGCAGGCCGACCACGTCGACCACCAGGCGGAAGTAGGCGCGGTCGTCGGCCAGGTCGCCGTACAGCGGCAGCAGCGGCATGAGGTCGACGATGTGCAGGGGATACGGCGAATAGAACTGCGGGTTGAAGTTCAGGCGCAGGCGCAGCGCGTGGCTGCCGCAGCGGCGCAGCGGTATCATCAGCACGGGACGGGGGCGCGCGGGCGCCACGGCCATGGCTGCTGCTTGGGGTTCGACTTGCATGCGATGCTCCTGTTCAGACGATGGTGAATGGCAAACTCAGTACAACAGAAATCCGATCAGGCCCGCGCCCGGCACGATCCAGATCGCCTCGATTCGGTAGCGCAGCAACAGCGCGAGGCTGAGCGCGAACAGCAGCAGCGAGGGCCACTGCGGCTGCGCCACCCGGGCGACGACGACGGCGGCGGCGCCGACCATGCCCAGCACGGCGGCGCGCATGCCGCGCAGCGCCGCGCGCGCGCCGGGCGCCTGGCGCAGGCGCTCGAGCAGGCGCGCGCACGCCACCGTCAGGATCGCCGTCGGCGCGAACACGCCGACGCAGGCGGCCGCCGCGCCGGCCGCGCCGGCCACCTTGTAGCCGATGAAGGCGGCGCTGATGCTGACCGGGCCCGGCGTGATCTGGCCCAGCGCGAGCGCGTCGACCAGCTCGCGCCGCGTCACCCAGCCGTAGCCGTCGGCGACGATATGCTGCAGCATCGGGATGAAGACGTAGCCGCCGCCGAACATCAACAGGCTCATGCCGGCGAAGGCGCCGCACAGCTTGGCCAGCGCGCCGGGCGCCCAGGCCAGCAACGGCAGCGCCGCCAGGAGCAGCAGGCCAGGGCCAGGCGCGCCAAGCGGGACGGCGGCGCGCGGCGCGGCGCCGGCC
>JANXSQ010000173.1 GCA_025356595.1 Janthinobacterium sp.
AATTCCGCTTTTGCATATAACTTTAATCAAGGTTATGACAACACGAGGGGGCCCGCTCCGCCCGGCCGCCGCGGCTTGAGCATTGCCACGAAAACCGGGAACGCCCCGGTTTTGCGCTTTCTACGACAGGTGCAGCATGACGACCCATCAACATGAACTGATCATCGGCCTGGTCTCGGTGTCCGACCGCGCCAGCGGCGGCGTCTACCAGGACCTGGGCATCCCGGCCCTGCGGGAATGGCTGGCCGCCGCCCTGACCACGCCCTTCCGCCTCGAAACCCGTTTGATCCCCGACGAGCGCGCGCGCATCGAGGCGACCCTGATCGAGCTGGTCGACCAGGCCCGCTGCCATCTGGTGCTGACCACCGGCGGCACCGGCCCGGCGCGGCGCGACGTCACGCCCGAGGCGACGCTGGCCGTCGGCAGCCGGGAAATGCCCGGCTTCGGCGAGCAGATGCGGCAGATCAGCCTGCACTTCGTGCCGACCGCCATCCTGTCGCGCCAACTGGCGGTGATCCGCGAGACGCCCGAGCACGCCGCGCTGATCATGAATCTGCCCGGCCAGCCGAAGGCCATCAAGGAAACCCTGGAGGGCTTGAAGGACGGCGCCGGCCAGCAACTGGTGGCCGGCATCTTCGCCGCCGTGCCGTACTGCGTCGACCTGATCGGCGGCCCCTACATGGAAACCGAGCCGTCCGTCTGCAAGGCCTTCCGTCCGAAAAACGCGCTGCGTCCGGCAGCGCCCGCACCGAAAGAAAACTGATGAGCAATTTGTTGGAGAACATCGAAGTCGAGACCGCCCCCAATCCCGGCGCCGCCGTCATCTGGATGCACGGCCTGGGCGCCGCCGGCAACGATTTCGTGCCGCTGGTGCGCGAATTGAACCTGAGCGGCCTGCCGGCCATCCGCTTCGTCTTCCCGCACGCCGAGGTCATGCCGGTGACCATCAACGGCGGCTACGAGATGCGCGCCTGGTACGACATCGTCGCCACCGACCTGACCCGCCGCGAGGATGAACAGGGCTTGCGCCTGTCGCAGACGCAGATCGAGGCGCTGATCGCGCGCGAAATCGGGCGCGGCATTCCGGCCGGGCGCATCGTCCTGGCCGGCTTCTCGCAGGGTTGCGCGATGGCCCTGCAGACCGGCCTGCGCCATCCCGAGCCGCTGGCCGGGCTGCTGTGCCTGTCCGGCTACCTGCCGCTGGCCGACAAGACCGCCGCCGAGCGCCATCCGGCCAGCCTGGCGACGCCGATCTTCATGGCCCACGGCAGCGCCGACCCGGTCGTGCCGCTGGCGCGCGCCAGCGAGTCGCGCGAGGCGCTGCGCACGCTCGGCTATCAGATCGAATGGCGCGACTATCCGATGCAGCACTCGCTGTGCCAGGAAGAGATCGACGACATCGGCGCCTGGTTGCGCCGCGTGCTGGCCTAGACGCTCCCGCACGCTATTCAGACAAGGCCCGCCGCGACGCGGGCCTTGTCTCATTTGGCGCTCACCTTCTTGCCTTCCCACACCTCCAGCATGTCGGCCGAGCCCTGCGCGCGGATGCCGTTGTCGCTCAGGATGGCCTCGGTCGCCGCCAGCATCTCCTGGCGCGGCAGGACGATGCTTTCGCCGTCGCGCTGGTCGAAGCGCAGCGTCAGCATCTCGTCGCGGCTGTCGCGCAGCAGCGCCACCAGGTGGGCCAGGCTGCGCAGCGGCACGCCGTTCAGGGAATACACCACCGAGGCGAAGCGGTTGGCGTAGCCGCTCACCAGCTTGTGCGGGAAATACGGCGCGCTGATGACGACCAGTTCCTCGCGCGCCGCGTCGGGCTCGTCGCCGCGGCGCGTCACCAGGGGATTGGCGTGCATGCTCATGGAGGCCAGCGCGGCCACGTTGGAGAACGGCCCGGCCAAAAATTCGGCCGTGGCGCGCGAGAAGACGATGGGGCCGCAGATGAAGTAGGACGGGTAGCCGCCGTTCAGATCGGGAATCAGCAGCGGGTGCTGGACCGGCACCGGCAATTGCACGTTCAGCGTCTTCCCGCCGCGCAGCAGCGTCAGCGGCACCGCGCCGTCCTTCGCCAGTTGCTGGATGCGGTACTGGAAACGCACGCGGCTGCCGGCGTTCAGCCTGACCATCGCCTGGTTGTCGATCGGATAGTCGCCGATGCGCGTGATGACGTCCCATTCCTTGAGCGGATAGGCGGCGTCGGCGCGCAGCGGGCGCTGCACCACGGCGCCCTCGACCGCCTTGTCGAGCTTGAGGAAGGCGCGCATGGCCGGGTTTTCCAGCGTGCGCACGTAATCGAACATGGCCGGCTTGCCCTCCTTGCGGCCGGCGGCGACGTCGCGCAGGAACAGCTCGATCTCCTCGTTCGGGATGATGTAGCCGACGTTCTGCGCGTTCAGCGCCGTGGCGTAGGCCAGGCCGACCATCTTCTCGCCGGCGATCACCGGGCCGCCGCTGTTGCCGGGGTTGATGGCGGCGTCGATCTGGATGCGCAGACCCGCGGCCGGGTAATGGATGGCGACGAATTCGATGCGCGAGACGATGCCCTTGGTGATCGACAGCGAACTGCCGCCGGTCGGATAGCCGTAGGCGAAGACGGCGTCGCGCACCTCCGGCAGCAGGGTGGCGCGCGGCAACGCCGGATGGCTGGCGAAGAAGCTCTCGTCGTCCAGCTTGAGCACGGCCAGGTCCATGCCGCGCGAGACCGCGACGACGCTGGCCGAGAGCTTGTCGCCCGACTGGTTGGCCTGGATCTGCACCTGGCTGGCGTAGCCGACGACGTGGGCGTTGGTGAGGATGCGGCGCCCCTCGATGACGACGCCCGAGCCGGTGATCTCCTGCGGCGCCGCCTTGCTCCAGGGTTTGTACGGGTCGGGCCGGCGCAGCGTGGAGAAGACCTTGACGACCGCCCCCTCCAGCGCCGGCGCGGCGGCCGGCGCCTCCGGGGCGGCGGCGCGCGCCGGCGCGGCCAGGCCCGGCAGGATCAGGGCCAGCGCCAGCAGGGCGCGGATGAATGGTGTGGCGTGGGGAAGGCGCATGGGTTTTCTTCGCGATGAATGGAGTTGCATTATATATTGGACAACTCGTGGGCAACTCGTGGACGACTCGCCGCTTCATCGCGTTTTTTTGGAGGGGGCCGACGCGCCGCCGCGCCGGCCGCTACTCGGGCAGCGGCGCCGCGCCGGATGGCGGCACCGCCGTCTGCGCCGTGTTCATCACCATCGCCAGCAGCGTGTAATAGCCGATCAGGCCGGCCAGGTCGACCACGCCCTGCTCGCCGAACAACGCCAGGGCGTGCGCGTAGGTGGCGTCCGAGACGCTGCGGCGCTGCTGCAGTTCGAGACAAAAATCGTGCACCAGCGCTTCGTCGGCGGCCATGCCGGTGGGCCGGCGGCGCGCCGCGATGGCGTCTATGCAGTCTTGCGGGATGCCGTTGGCGGCCGCCAGCGGCGCGTGGACGGCCCACTCGACCTGCTGGTTCCACTGGCGCGCCGTGAGCAGGATGGCCAGCTCGGTCAGGCGCGCGCCGATGGCGCCGCGGTAGCGCAGGTACTCGCCCATGCGCTGCGCCGTCGCCATCAGTTGCGGACTGCGCAGCAAGGGCACGAAGGGGCCGTACAGCGCGCCGCGCGGGCCCTCGATGAGCTCCCGCGCCGCTTCCCGCTGGGCCGCGCTGAGCTGCTCGAAGGGTAGGGGGCCGAGACGGTCCGTCATCGCAATGTGCCTTGCCGAGAAGAAAGGGAGCGTTGGGAAATACTCGCACAAACGGCGGCAAAAATCAAAGGAAGACTGGGCCGGCGGCGCATATTGTCGACTCTCCACGCCACCACGGCGAGGACGCCATGCGCCATCCCCCGCACCGCCGCTTGCGCCAGCCGCCGCCGGCATGTGCGTGTGCGACGCGGCCGGCCGGGCCTATCCGGACGCCGGCGCCGCCGCGCCGCGGGCTTACTTGGCCTGGTAGGCGCTGACTTCCTGCTGCTGCTCGCCCAGCCCGGCGATGCCGAGGCGCAGGCTGTCGCCTTTTTTCAGGAAGCGCTGCGGCTTGCGGCCCGCGCCCACGCCCGGCGGCGTGCCGGTGGCGATGACGTCGCCCGGCTCGAGCGTCATGAATTGCGACAGATAGCTGACGATCTGCGCGACGCTGAAGATCATCGTCTCGGTGCTGCCGGTCTGCATGCGCTTGCCGTTCAGCTCCAGGTACAGGTCGAGGCGCTGCACGTCGATGACCTCGTCGCGCGTGACCAACCACGGGCCGACCGGGCCGAAGGTGTCGCAGCCCTTGCCCTTGTCCCACTGGCCGCCGCGTTCGAGCTGGAAGGAGCGCTCGGAGACGTCGTTGACGACGCAGTAGCCGGCCACGTGGTTGAGCGCGTCCTCTTCGCTGACGTACTGGGCGCGCGTGCCGATGACGACGCCCAGCTCGACTTCCCAGTCGGTCTTTTTCGAGCCCTTCGGCAGCGTGATGCCGTCGTCCGCTCCGCTCAGGCAGCTGATCGCCTTCATGAAGACGATCGGTTCGGCCGGCGCCGGCAGGCCCGCCTCGGCGGCGTGGTCGGCGTAGTTCAGGCCGATGCCGATGAATTTGCCGACGCGCGCCAGCGGCACGCCGAAGCGCGGATTGCCGCGCACCAGCGGCAGACTGGCCTGGTCGATCTTGGCCAGCTTGCGCAGGGCCTTCTCGGACAGTTGCGCCGCGTCGATGTCGGCGATGACGCCGGACAGGTCGCGCAGCTTGCCTTCTTCATCGATCAAGCCGGGTTTTTCTTTGCCGGGACGGCCATAACGAACCAGTTTCATATTCTTCCTTCGGGGGTGGACGGTGCCGCAACGCGGTTGGGCGCCATTCTACCGGATGGCGCCGCAGCGCCGCGGCGGCGCGGGAAAGGGCGCCGCCGGAAGGCCGGGCGGCCCGCGCGTTTGTCGCAACGCAATCCGGCGCCGCGCCGGTGCGCCATACTCGCAGGCAATATTCGCCGCCGCCCTTCCCCTCCTCGCCAGGGAAACACCATGCGGGGCAGCGCCACCGTAGGCGCGGATCGCCGCATCCCGCGCGCCGGCGACGCGGCGCCGCAGGCCGGCATCTGCAAGAAACAGGCGCTGCCGCCCTTGCCGGCGCGGCAGGCTCCGACGCGCACCGGCGGGAGTCAGGCATGCTGAAGAATTTGCGTCTCGGAGCGAAGCTCCTGCTGGCTCCCGGCCTGGCCCTGCTGCTGCTCGTCGTCGTGGCCGGCGGCGCCGGTTACGCCATGCTGCGGCAGAACCGCGCGATGGAGGCGCTGGCGCAGGTGCGCACGGCGCGCCTGAAGGAGGCGGCCGAGCTGGCCGGCGACGCCAGGTATGCGCACGCCAACACCTACCAGTGGTTGTACCGGATCGGCGGCGGCGGCGCGCCGAACCGCCTGGACGGCCTGGCGCGGCGCATCCACGCCGGCCACGGCGCCGTCGAGGCGCGCCTGCGCCGCCTCGGCGAGCGCGCCGCCGCGGCCGAGCAGGCGCCCCTGCGGGCGGCGCTGGAGGCGCTGGCCGGCTACCGCAGGGCCGTCGGCGCGAGCATGGAGCTGGCGCGGACGGACCCGTCGGGCGGCGCCGACGCCATGGCCGGGGCGGAAACCGAGTTCCTGCGCCTGGACGGACAACTGGATCGGCTGACGCGGCTGGAAACGGCGCTGAGCGCCGACGCCCAAGGCCGCACCAAGGCCGAATTCCAGGCCCTCGGCCTGGCCATGGCGCTGCTGGCGCTGTGCTCCGTCGCCCTCTCGCTGGCCGTCGCGCTGCGCCTGCGCCGCGCCATGCTGGACGATGTCGGCCGCCTGGCGCGGGTGGCGCGCGAACTGGCCGCCGGCAAGCTGATCGGCGGCGCGCCCCACGCCGGGCGCGACGAGATCGCCCAGACCGGCCGCCTGCTCGACGCCGGCATCGTCCACCTGAACGAGACCCTGCGCGCCGTCCTGGCGGCGCTGCGCGAGATCGCCCAGGCCTCGCGCGCGATCGCCGACGGCCATCCGCACCTGGCCGCGCGCACCGAGCTGCAGGCCGGCGCGCTCGAGCGCGGC
>JANXSQ010000177.1 GCA_025356595.1 Janthinobacterium sp.
CCTTGCAGGTGCAACAATTGCACCAACTGGCGCAAGTGCGCGGCGTGCCGGTGATTTGCTACGGCTTGCGCACCGATTTCATGGGCCAACCGTTTCCCGGCTCGGCCTATCTGCTGGCGCTGGCCGACGATATCGAAGAATTGAAAAACATTTGCACCTGCGGCAAGAAGGCGACCATGAATATCCGCGTCGACGAGCACGGCAAGCGCATCAAGGCCGGGGAACAGATCAGCATCGGCGGCAACGAACGCTACCGCCAGGCTTGCGGGCGCTGCTTCTACGCCGGGTGACGCCGCGCGCGCCGGGTGCGCCGGTCCGGGCCGCCCGGCGCCAGCCGCGCCTCCCGATCCGCCCAATAGTTAAGGAGTTTTCTTGAAAATCGGGGCGAAAAATCGATAAATAACTCGATGTATCCATCATGAACGGCGGCGCCGCTGAGATTGTTTGCGCGCCAAAACGAGTCGCGATTAATTGCGTAACATCGAGTGGAGCCGGAAATCCACCGCGCCCAGCCGGAGGTTTTTTGATGTCGGCTCCCCAATTACAATTGTAAATTTTCGATGATGTTCTTTACTTGCACTTCGATACGTTCCAGCAACGGATCCAACTGACCGAAGATTTTCCTCGTCTGTTCCAAGTTTCTGGCGGACCTGGCTTTTGCGAGCTCGCGACACAGAGCAGTCAGCTCTTTCGCGCCTATCATCATGACCGATGTCGCCATGTGGTGCGCTACTGCACGGACTTCTGCCATATCTTTACGTTCCATCGCGGCCATTATTTTAATCAGATCTAGCCGTCCTGATTCGACAACATTAAGCACGAATGTACACATTTCTATGGGTATTTTTCCAGCGAAATGGGCCACTTCCACAAAATAAAAATCGGCAATACTCGAATCGTCTATAGATGACGATGTTGTTTTGAAGTGAAATTCAGCAGGAATATAGGTCGGGCCTATCTGGGATGGGCCTGCCGGCAGCCATTTTTCAATAACGTTGAACAGCGATTTCGATTTGAAGGGTTTACTGATGAAATCATTCATCCCGGCGACAAGGAAATGCTCGCGATCATCGTTTGATGCGTTGGCGGTCATGGCAATTACCCGCAGCCCCGCCAGTGAGGGGTCGCCGCGAATTACTTGAATAGTCTCGAGGCCGTCCATCACCGGCATCTGGATGTCCATCAGCACGCAGTCAAAACGTATCTGACGCAACAGGTGAAGTGCCTCCTTGCCATTTTTGGCGATGCTGACATCCGCTCCGGCACGCTGCAGAAACGTGGTCGCCACCAAGCGATTAATGTCGTCATCATCGACCAGAAGGATGTGCGCTCCCTGGAGTGCCGACACCATGTTCGCCTCACCGGCAAACAATCCCTCTTTCTTTTCCTTGCTTTTGTCCAGTCGCACGGTGAACCAGAAGGTACTGCCCTTGCCGACTTCGCTTTTTATCCCCACTTCACCATCCATCAGCTTCACCAGTCGGTTGCAGATGGCCAGTCCGAGGCCGGAACCGCCGTATTTCCGGGTAATGGAGTTGTCCGCCTGCTGGAATGGCAGGAATAGCTTGGCCATATTTTCCGTACTGATGCCGATGCCGGTGTCCTGTACTTCGCAGCGCAGCAAAAGGTCGTCTTTGTCGTTTTCAGCGATGATGGCGCGGATGACGATTTCGCCTTGCTCGGTGAACCTGATAGCGTTGTCGATGTAATTGAGCAGTATCTGGCTTATGCGCAGGGAATCAGCGCACAGCATCGGAATGCCTGGGTCGAAATCAAAACTGAGCTTGAGTCCTTTCCCGACAGCCTTTTGCGTAAGCATATCGGCAAGTTTTCTTTCGATTTCATTGAGGTCGAAGTCGGTTTTTTCTATATTGAGTTTACCCGCCTCCATTTGCGAAAAATCTAAAATAGCATCGATGATGCTCAACAGGTGTTCGCCGGAAATCTGGATTTTTTCGAGATAATCAAGCTGCTTGGGGTCGGTCTCGGCATTGATCGCCAATTGCGCCAGACCCAAAACACTGCTTATCGGCGTTCGTATTTCGTGGCTCATGTTGGCGAAAAATTCCGATTTCGCCGTGTTGGCTGCCTCGGCTTGCTGTCGTGCTATTTCCAGTTCTTTGGTGCGTTCCAGCACCAACTCCTCAAGGTGATTTTTATATTTGGATAGTATCGTTTCGTTCTCTTTCCGTTCGGTGATGTCTTGCGCGAAAATGAAGGAATAGTTTTCCCCGTCTATCTCTATTTTGTTGACGTCTATCGAAACCGTGAATTCATCGCCGGATCTGGAAAACACCAACTGTTCTAAATTGTGTACGGGTTTTCCTTGCGCAACGTCGCCGGTCGTTCCCGACCAAATCGCACGATCACGATAGATGTTTAGTTCGAGAGAAGTCTTTCCAATCGCCTCCTCTTTCGTGTAGCCAAATTTCCGCATCCACGCCTCATTGACGTCGGCATATTCATAGCCAGGCAATCTCGACAGCGTTGCGGGGAATGGCGCCTTGTTGAACAATGTCGCGAATTTATTTTCGCTGTAGCGCAATTCTTGCTCCGCTTTGGCCATGGCGCTCTGCAGTTTTATCTCCGCCCGCTTACGCTCGGTAATGTCACTCGCGGCGCCGAACCATTCGATGATTTTTCCGTTGACGTCCTGCATTGGAATCGCGCGCGAGAACGTCCAGCCCACACTGCCGTCCACCAACAGGACACGGTGTTCCAGTTCGAACGTGCTTTTGGTCTGGATGGCTTCATCGATGACCGCTCGCACGCGCAGCCGGTCATCCGCGTAAATGTATTCCTGAAGCCAATTGTGGTTGGACGATTTCGTCTCGGCGATAAAATTATTGCCATTGAGCTGATGCATCTCGCTCCAATCCGGGCTCATGCGATACATCACGTCCGTACCGGCCGCTATCAGTGCCCGGAACCGCTCATCGCGTCCCCGCCGATCCACCTCGGCATGTGCCATATCTGTGATTTCATGCAGCAGATCGGCGTTGGTCGCTGCCAGATGAGCGCTGTGCTCCGCGAGTCGATTCCGATGGCTGCGCAATTCGGCTTCGCTTCGGGCGCGGCGAATGGTTTCCTTCCACAGCTGGAAAAAAACCAGAATCAACATCAGTACGGCCAAGAGACCGCCGCCGGTGAGCAACAGGGACATGTGTTCATTTCCGGCTTTTTTTGTCGCGGCCCGAGCGCTCAATAGTTGCAGCTCTTCCGCTTTGGTCTCTGCAATCAAGTGGCCAATCTGCTCCATATAGGCTTTGCCGCGATTGGTGATGACTTCATCCTGTGCTGCACGAAAACCCTTGTCCTGCCGAAGTTTCAGGGTGCCATTCAGCTCGCCCAGTTTTGCCTGAATCGGGCCTGCCAGGTTCGCCAGGCGTTTCTGCTGCGCGGGATTGTCCCCTGTCAGGCGCTTCAGGCCAGCCAATGCCTGATTACTACCTTGCACCGCGAGATCAAATCCTTCCAGATAGCCGTTGTTGCCCGTGATGATGAAGCCCCGTTGAGCCGTTTCCGCGACCAACAGGGCTGAGGCGAGTTGATCCAGTTCGTGGATGACCGTGTAGGAGTGGCTTACCCAGTGGTCGCCTTCGGACACGCTCCGCATCTGCCGATAGGAGATCCATCCGGTTGTCAGTAAAGTCGCCATCGCCATCGCCATCGCCATCGCCATCGCCGCCATGGATCTGGGCCTGGACAATACCGTGTCCTGCGCCCCCAATACGCTGCTATCCAGATCGATTTCTATGGGAAGTGTGTCGCTCATGTGAATTGCCTTGGACGGTGGGAAGCCCCGATGATGTGAATGAATAGTGCGGGGTTTTCGCGAGGTAAAGAATAATAGATCAGGAGTCCTCTGCTTCGGCCGTCTTTATGCTTGGAACTGGGGTTTAGGGCGCAATCCGCCCAAATTAAGGGATTTGCTTAAAAAGCTGGGAAAAAACGATAAATAACTTGACGTATCAATCATGAACGCTGTTGCCAGTGAGGCTTATCGTCGGCCTCGCCGTGCGAGTCCAGGCCATCGAATTGCTTTGGTCGGCCAGGCATAGTGAGCATCCGATGGTCTCTATGCGGCGCAGCAAGCCGCCGGTGCTGTCGCTTGTGGCGCTCATGCCGACCGGCATGCGCATGAGTATTCAGACCGGGCCCGACACATTCTCTGGATACATGGCGAGCCAGCCCACGTGCTGCGCCCGGTTCCGAGTCAGCGTGCGCAAGCGCGCGAAGCGGTCCTTGACTGCCGTCCCTCTTAGCTTGGGAGGGTTGCCCCGGCCCCGGCTCCCTTGACGGCCAACAACGGTGTAAACGCTTTGTCCCATCGCGATCGCGCTGGTCCGCGCAATGTTGCCGCGGCGCCGCGCTCATTTTCCGCGCGCAATGTTTCATTTTGTAAGTGTTGAAACACGCCTCTTAATCAAGCCTTAAGCTAGTTCACGGAAACTGCTCTTTTCGGTGGCGTTCGGCCTGCGGGTATCCTGTAGAATATGACGCACCCAAGTGCCCCCAATTGTCAATGGCGGAGGCGGCAACGCCGCTCCGCCGGTAAATCGAATATCACTTTTCGGAGAAGCCGATGAAGAAGCAAATGATGCTGGTCGTCCTGGCGGTGGCAATGTCAGCACAGGCCGGCGCGGCCCAGTCGGAAAAGATCGCGGCGCCGCTGATGAAGCCGGCGGCGCAGCAAACCCAGGCCGCGCTGTGGGCTTCGCGCGTGCTGTCGCGCTACCACTACAAGGCGGTGCCCCTGGACGACGCGATGTCGGAGAAGATCTTCGACCGCTACTTCAAGTCGCTGGACGCGGAAAAACTGTTCTTCGTGCAGGGCGACCTGGAGCAGTTCGCCGCCGCGCGCGGCAAGCTCGACGACGCCATCACGGGCGAAAACCTCAGCGTTCCCTTCGCCATCTACAATCTCTACCAGCAGCGCTTCGACGAACGCATCGGCTACGCCCGCGAACTGCTGAAGAGCAAATTCGATTTCGCCGCCGACGAAAGCTACCAGTACGACCGCGAGAAGGCCGCCTGGCCGAAGAACGAGGACGAGGTGCGCGAGCTGTGGCGCAAGCGCGTCAAGAACGACTGGCTGCGCCTGAAGCTGGCCGGCAAGGAGGACAAGGCGATCCGCGAGACGCTGGAAAAGCGCTATGACAGTTACCTGGGCCGTTCGCGCAAGCTCAACAACGAGGACGTGTTCCAGATCTTCATGAACGCCTACGCGATGTCGATCGAGCCGCACACCAACTACCTGGGGCCGCGCGCCTCGGAAAACTTCGACATCTCGATGCGCCTCTCGCTCGAGGGCATAGGCGCGGTGCTGCAGACGCGCGACGAATACACGGTGATCCGCGAAATCGTCCCGGGCAGCCCGGCCGGCCTGTCCGGCAAGCTGAAGGTGGGCGACCGCATCGTCGGCGTCGGCCAGGGCGACGTCGGCGCGATGACCGAAGTGCTGGGCTGGCGCATCGACGACGTCGTCACCCTGATCCGCGGCGCCAAGGATTCGCTGGTGCGCCTGGACGTGCTGCCGGCCGACGCCGGCCCGGACGCCAAGCACGCCACCATCGCGCTGGTGCGCAAGAAAATCAGCATGGAGGAGCAGGCCGCCAAGAAATCCGTCATCGAGGTGCGCGACAACGGCGTCAAGCGCCGCGTCGGCGTCATCGCGCTGCCGACCTTCTACCAGGACTTCGAGGCGCGCCGCAAGGGCGACAAGGATTACAAGAGCGCCACCCGCGACGTCGCGCGCCTGCTCGGCGAGCTGAAAAAAGAGAAGGTCGACAACGTCCTGATCGACCTGCGCAACAACGGCGGCGGTTCGCTCAACGAGGCCGTCGAACTGACCGGCCTGTTCATCGACAAGGGCCCGGTGGTGCAGCAGCGCAACGCCGAAGGCAAGATCGAGATCGAAAGCGACACCAGCCCCGGCATGGCCTGGGACGGCCCGGTGGGCGTGCTGATCAACCGCGGCTCGGCCTCGGCGTCGGAGATTTTCGCCGCCGCCATCCAGGACTACGGCCGCGGCCTGATCATCGGCGAGGCCAGCTTCGGCAAGGGCACCGTGCAGACGCTGTTCAACCTGGACCGTTTCGGCCCCAGCGACAAGGCCCGTTACGGCGAGCTGAAGATGACCATCGCGCAATTCTTCCGCATCAACGGCGGCACCACGCAGTTGCGCGGCGTGACGCCCGACATCAAACTGCCGGCCATGTCGGACGGCGACAGCTTCGGCGAGTCGAGCTACGACAACGCCTTGCCGTGGACCTCGATCAAGCCGGCCCTGTTCGTGCCGGCCGGCGAGCTGAAGGACATCGTGCCGCTGCTCGACCGCAAGCACGAGGCGCGCGTGCTCAAGGACAAGGACTTCCAGTACCTGCAGGAAGACATCGCCCTGATCGCCAAGCAGCGCAAGGACAACCTGATCTCGCTCAACGAGACGGTGCGCCGCAAGGAGCGCGATACCCAGGAGGCGCGCGCCAAGTTGCGTGAAAAACGCCTGGCGGCGGTCACCGGCGGCGACGACCTGACCGTGGTCTTGAGCCAGAAAGACTTGCAGAAGCAGGCCTTGGTGAAAAAGGCGGTGGCCAAGAAGATCGCCGCCGTCAAAGGCGCGATGCGCACCGACGACGGCCTGCAGGGCGACGAACGGGCCTTGACGGCCGAACTGGACGCCGAATCGGCCGCCAAGAACGCCAAGGACGTGCTGCTCAACGAGACGGTGCGCATCCTCGCCGACGAGGTGGCTCTGCTGAAGACCGACACGCGGCTGGCCTCGCGCGTGCTACCTTACGCGGCCGAGCCCGCCAAGTAAATCCGCTTCCGCCGCAAGGTGGAAGAGCCGCCCTCGCAGCTGAGGGCGGCTTTTTTTTTTGCGCGAAATATTTTCTCATAGGGAAATATTATTTCCTAAAAATAAGTTTTTATATGATAATGGCAAGTTGCAAAAACAGATAAGACAGGACACTCATGAAGTTGGCACGCACATTCTCAGGTATTTTCCTTGCCGCGGCACTGCTGGGCGGCGCGCAGGCGGCGACGTTGACGCAGACGTTTACGTCGAACTGGACGGTGGCGCCATGGAATTACTATGGCGATGTCGCCGCCGCGCAGTGGCAGTACCAGGCGTATACGCCGTGGGACGCGACCCTGGGCACGCTGGAAAAAGTCACCATCACGACTTCGATCCAGGGCGTCAAGGACGCGGCCGATACGCTCACCGTGCGCAGCGCGCTGTTCACCGGCTGGAGCCCGAACCAGTACCAGTTCTACGACAGCAGCGTGTTCGCGGCCGGCAGCACGACGTTCGCGCAGACGCGCAACTACAGTTCGGCGACCGATTTCGCGCTGGGGAGCTTCAGCAACAGCCTGTATCTGCCGCAGGCGAACTATTATTTTGAGAGCCGTTCGGCGCTGGCCCACACGATAGGCGCGACGACGCGCTTGAACTACGAATACCTGCCGATGGCGGCCGTGCCCGAGCCGGGAACATGGGCCATGCTGCTGGCCGGCTTGGGCGCGCTGGCGCTGCTGCGCCGCCGCAAGTCCGCCGCATAGTAAGCGCGCCGGCGGGGGAGGGCAAGGCCAGTCCCCGGGCCGGGCCCGCCAGTTTGCGGGGCCGATTTTCCTCCGCGCGCCGGCCCGGCCGGGCGCATTCCGGGTCCGGCACTTGCGTGCAAAGATTTCGCCCCGCTGGGGATTGTTTTTTTTGACATAGTCCTTTAGTATGGTTTCAGGCGCGCTCATCGCGCCACGTCGCTCGGACGGTTCCGGGCGCTTACGTAAAGTGATTCCATGACTCAATCCCCAACTCCGCGCCGCTTTTCGCGCATCGATCGCCTCCCACCCTACGTTTTTAATATCACCGCCGAGCTGAAAATGGCGGCGCGCCGCCGTGGCGAGGATATTATCGATATGTCGATGGGCAATCCCGACGGCGCCACGCCGGCGTACATCGTCGACAAGCTGGTCGAAACGGCCAAGCGCCCCGACACCCACGGTTACTCGGCCTCGAAGGGCATTCCGCGCCTGCGCCGCGCCATCGCGCACTGGTACAAGAAGCGCTACGACGTCGAGTTCGACCCGGATGCCGAGGCGATCGTCACGATCGGCTCGAAGGAGGGCTTGGCGCATCTGATGCTGGCCACGCTGGACCGCGGCGACACGGTGCTGGTGCCCAATCCCAGTTACCCCATCCATATTTGGGGCGCGGTCATCGCCGGCGCCGACATCCGTTCGGTGCGCATGGGGCCGGGCGTGGATTTCTTCGCCGAACTGGAGCGGGCGATACGCGAGAGCTATCCGAAACCGAAGATGATGGTGCTGGGTTTCCCCTCGAACCCGACGGCGCAGTGCGTCGAGCTGGAATTCTTCGAGCGCGTCGTCGCGCTGGCCAAGCTGCACGATATCCTCGTGGTGCACGACCTGGCCTACGCCGACATCACCTTCGACGGCTGGAAGGCGCCGTCGATCATGCAGGTGCCCGGCGCGCGCGACGTCGCCGTCGAATTCTTCACGCTCTCGAAGAGCTACAACATGGCCGGCTGGCGCATCGGCTTCATGGTCGGCAACCGCGAGCTGGTGGCGGCCCTGGCGCGCATCAAGAGTTATCACGACTATGGCAGCTTCACGCCCGTGCAGGTGGCGGCGATCGCCGCGCTGGAGGGCGACCAGAGCTGCGTCAGCGAGATCTGCGCGCAATACCAGAGCCGCCGCGACGTGCTGGTGAAGGGTTTGCTCGAAGCCGGCTGGCCGGTCGAGAAGCCCAAGGCTTCGATGTACATCTGGGCGCAGATCCCGGAAGCCTACCGGCATCTGGGATCGCTGGAATTCGCCAAACTGCTGCTGGCCGAGGCCAAGGTCTGTGTCTCGCCCGGCATCGGTTTCGGTGAATATGGCGACGATTATGTGCGTTTCGCGCTGATCGAAAACGAGGCGCGTATCCGTCAGGGACTGCGCGGTATCAAGGCGATGCTGCGCGATGGCGCGCAGATCAAACCACTGTAAAGGGAAACCATGCTGGAACTTCGACCTGGCTGTGAACATTGCAACAAGGCCTTGCCGCCCGACGCGCTCGAGGCGCGCATCTGCTCGTACGAGTGCACGTTTTGCGTGCCCTGCGTCGACGCCGTGCTGGGCAATGTGTGCCCGAATTGCGGCGGCGGCTTCACGCCGCGCCCGGTGCGCCCGGCGCGCCACTGGAAGGGCAATAATTACCTGGGCAACGATCCGGCCGGTACGAAGCTGCGCCACCGCCCCGTCGACCCGACGCAGCACGCGCAATTCTCCGCCGAGCTGCGCGCGATCGCGCCGGAGGATCGTTGAGTTGTCGGTAGTTATCATGGAATCGTATTGCTGACATCACACATATAAATTTGATTTATATGTCGCGGCGCAGCATAATACTTCTGTCTCCACTATTCTCCTCCACGAAAATAGATTCAGCCCGCTCCCGTAGCGGGCTTTTTTTTTTGTGCGCCCGGCAGGGCGCACTTACTTGGAGGTGAAAGTCCTCTACTCGCCCGACAAGGGGAAGAGTTAGCTGCACGGCAAGGGTGTCGCGGGCGACTGCGAATCTGGAGGAAGCCGAAAGCAAAGCGCTGGCCTGACGAACAGGAAGCGGATATTAGGCGGCGCAGCCGAGTGAGGTGGCGAATATCACCAAAGCTCAATACTTGTCCGGAAGGCTGCGACGTTCATCCGACAGGCATAAGCGTGAAAGTGGGTGCGCAATACCCGGGGAGATCTGCACGCGTGCCTCGTGCTACCGACATCGCGAGGTGTCGGGATGCGTGTGCAGAAGTCAGCAGACGGCATAGTAGGTCAAGGACAAGGCGGTGAGCCGAAGAGAGCCTGACCGAAGGCCTGAACATTGAACAACGCGATTAGGACATTCGACCTCGATGCAAATCGACGACGCGACAAGGCAGGCAACTGCGCCAGATACTGAGGGAGGCGACCGGATGTCGTCGAGTGCCGTATCGGGTGCCGAGGTTGGCACGGCGGCGGATGGGCAAACGAAAGCGGAAGGACTGCGGCAGATGGACGCCGTGGTTGAACGTCACAACCTATGGCGAGCGTATGAGCGGGTCATGCGGAACAAGGGCGCGGCAGGAGTCGATGGACTCACCGTGCTCGAATTCAAGGCATGGCTGCAACAGCACTGGCCAAGCGTCAAGGCAGCACTGCTGGCAGGCGACTACATGCCAACGGCGATCCGCAAAGTGGAAATACCGAAGCCGAATGGCGGGGTACGCACACTGGGCATTCCGACGGTATTGGATCGACTCATCCAGCAAGCGCTGCTGCAAGTTCTGCAACCGGAATTTGAGCCCGAATTTTCCGAGCATAGTTATGGGTTCCGACCGGGCCGCAATGCATGGCAAGCGGTGCAACGAGCGCAAAGCTACATCAGGGAAGGCCGCCGCTGGGTGGTCGATCTCGATTTGGAGAAGTTCTTCGACCGAGTCAACCACGACATCCTGATGTCGCGGATGGCGCGCAAGGTCAAGGACGAGCGGGTCTTGAAACTGGTCCGGCGCTACCTTGAAGCGGGCATGATGTCAGACGGGATTGTCAGCGCGAGGATCGAGGGCACGCCGCAAGGCGGCCCGCTGTCGCCGCTGCTGTCGAATATCCTGCTGACTGATTTGGATCGTGAACTGGAGCGTCGGGGGCACCGGTTCTGCCGTTATGCCGATGACTGCAATATTTACGTCAGAAGTGCGGCGGCAGGGCGGCGGGCGATGGTGGCCATCACGGACTATCTGGAGCGCAAACTCAAGCTTCAGGTCAATCGTGGGAAAAGCGCCGTCGCGCGCCCTTGGGAACGGAAGTTCCTGGGTTACAGCTTCACTTGGCACAAACAGGCCCGTCTGAAAATCGCCGGGAGCAGTCTGAAGCGACTGAAGGACAAGGTTCGGGACATCGTTGTTGGGAACGCCTCGCGCAACCTCGGCGCCACGATCAACGAACTTAACCCCGTGCTGCGTGGCTGGAGCTCGTACTTCCGGCTGACTGAGGTAAAAGGTGCTCTGCAAGACTTGGACGGGTGGATTCGACGCAAACTACGCTGCCTACTATGGCGGCAATGGAAGCGCCCGGCCACTCGCAACAAGAGGCTGCAAACAAGGGGGCTCGATGAGCGGCGAGCGTGGAAGTCGGCAAGCAACGGACGTGGCCCTTGGTGGAACGCCGGAGCGAGTCACATGAACGCCGCCTATCCGAAAAGAGCCTTCGATGCACTTGGGTTGGTTTCGCTGTTAGATACTCAGCAGCGCTTCCAGTTTGTTAAATGAACCGCCGTATGCGGAACCGCACGTACGGTGGTGTGAGAGGGCGACGGGGGTAACTCCGTTCCCTACTCGATACGCGGGGGAAACTGCTAGCGCAGCGTCAGCACCACCTTGACGCTGCCGTTGACCATGCTCCGGTCGATGTAGCCGATCAGGTTCGGATTTTCGGCCACCAGGCGGCGCACGGCTGCGCTGTCGCCCGATTCGACCGGCGGCTGGCCGCGCCCGGTGAAAATCATCTTCGCCCAGTGCGCCAGCATTTGCGGCGCGGCCTTGCCGCTGGACTTGCGGTAGAACTCGTCGCGCAGCGCCGAGCCCTCGTTCTGGTCGATCGGCACGGCCGCCGCGCCACCCGGGAAGACGAGGAATTTGCCGAGGAAGATGTCGGCCGCCTGGTCGACGCTCAGGCTGCTCGTCGGGCATTTGGCGGAGACGATGACGACCACCTCGGCGCGCGCCGTGACGGCGCCGAGCGCGAAGGCGGCGAGGGCGGCGAGGCGGTATGGTCGCATCGGTCCGTCCTTAAAAAATGAAGTCGGCGACGAGGCTGATGACGTGCGCCGGTACGCCCTTGGGCGCGTCCGGCGCGACGTTCATCAGCGTGCCATAGGAGTCGCCGGCGGGGCGCAGATGGTCGTACTGGAGCTTCAGGTCCAGCTTGCGCATCACGTCCCAGCGCACGCCGGTGGCGACGGTGCGCTGCGCCACCGGCGTGAGGCCGGTGTCGCTCAGCGGGCGCAGTCCGGACAGCGTGACGTAGGGCGTGAAGGCGCCGAAGCGCGCGCCGCCGTGCAGGTACCAGGCGGCCCGCACGGCCTTCACGCCGCTCGCGCTGTAGTTGCGCACGCGCACCCATTCGCCGGAGACGAACCAGTTGCCGGGATCGTAGCCGGCACCCAGCGACATGAACTTGCCCAGCGGCGGATTCTGGTTGTCGACCGAGCGCTCCTGATAGGCCGCGTGCAGGGTCAGCGCGCCGATGTCGAGCGTGTCGAAGACGCCTTTCACGCCCGTCGAGTGGACGTCGACACCGCGCGTGTTGGTGATGGTGCGGCGCCCGTACAGCAGGGTCGTGCTGTTGGTGACGTCGCCCACCTGGAAGCGGTAAGTGGCGTCGACGCCGTCGCTATTGTTCAGCGCCAGCAGGCGGTAGACCTCGATCGGCGGTCGGGCGAAGACGTTGCTGTAGCCGACCTTGCGCGAATCGGAGGCGAGGAAGCTGGCCAGCGCGATGCGCCCGACGCGCACGCTGAGGGCGGGGCTGAATTTGTACTGGACGTTGGCCCAGTTGACGAAGGGCCGGTAGCTATTGTCCGGGCTGTACTCGGAGACCAGTTGCAGCACCGCCGACAGGCGCGGATTGAGGTTGGCGGTGAGCTGGCCGCCGAGGCGGCTGTCGACGTCGCCGCTCCAGGCGTGGTTGCGGCCGGCGCCGGCCGGTTGCAGGTTGTCGAAGGTGTAGTCGGCCGCCGCCTGGCTGGAATGGACCAGGCCCAGCGTGCCGAAGCCGTTGAAGGCGAAGAGGGGCTGTTCCGGCTCGGCGCCGCGGGCCGGCAGGGCCAGCGCGCACAGCAGCAGGGCGGCCGCGCCGGCCGGCGCCGCGGGCCTATTCAAGGTAGCCGCCCAGCAGTTTGTCGAGCTCGCGGGTTTTTTCCATGCGTTCGAGACCCTCGTTCAATTGCTTCAACAGGAAGGGCGCGCCCGGCGCCTTGGCCGAGACGGAGAAATACAGGGCGTGTTGCGGCGAGCCCGGCAGCGGCCGGCTCAACAGCTTGCCGTCCACCAGCATGCGGCGCAGGGTCGGGTCGATCAGGTACATGCCGGCCACCGTCTCGCGGCTGTCGATGAACAGGTCGCAGCGTCCCAGGTGCAGCTTGGCGATGAGTTGTGCGTAGCCGGCGGTGGCGCCGCGGTCGACGTCGCGCGTGTCGACGCCGAAGGCTTCGAAGCGGTAGCCGCCCAGGCCGCACAGGTGGTAGCGGCGCAGGTCGGCCAGCGAGCGCAGCGCCAGCCCTTGCGGGTGGGTCTGGCGCGAAAAGAAATACATATTGTGCAGGGTGTAATACGGTTTGCTGAGCAGCAGGGCGTCGCCCTGGGCCTGGGCTTCGGCCTTGCCGATGTTGATGGCGAACTGGGCGCGGTTTTCCGCCACCCAGGCCAGGCAGCGCGCCCACGGCAGCAGGACGACGTTGATGTCCCAGCCGTGCGCCGCGCCGATTTTCTTCAGCAGGTCGACGCTGGCGCCGGTGACGCGTTCGGTGCGCCGTCCGCCGACGCGCTCGGCGAAGGTGAAGGGCGGCATTTCGGCCTGGTCGGCGCAGGCCTGCATCGCTTGCGCGCGGGCGGGCGCGGCGGCCAGCAAGAGCAACAACGCGAAAACGACGCCAACCATCATATCAACCTTTTGTGAGCCTGCCGCCATGTCGGCGCGCACCCGGGGCGCGGGCGTGCAGGTGCGCCTTGGCAAGTATTCTAGTGTAGTAGCGCATACTTGGTAGTGCATATTTAAACAGTCGTCGTTTTCCGTATACTTCTCAAAAAAATTAGGAGGATGGTTGAGGGCGTTGAGTGGTGAGCGGAGCGGATATCGGGAATGCCATATCGGTGGCGACTTTCTTCTGATCCATCAATTGAGTGGTGGCGACAAGTGCGGCGCGGTCATTTTCACCCGCACCGGCACGCACCCGGATATGTTTGAATCGCTTGGCAAGCGGCGCCGCCGGGATTGTCCTCCCCGGCAACAAGTCGTTGCCGCCACAGGGGATTTGTGCGAGCATCGTCACAGCGCTGTCGCTTGGCTTGCAATGAGGGGGAGAGAGTTTGAAGCTGCTACGTCTCTTGGGACTCTGCGCAAGTTTGCTGTTTACCGCGCCGGCGTTCGCCGCCGAGCCACCGCCGATGCGTTTTGCGACCGAGGAGTGGCCGCCCTTCTTCAGCGGCGCGCTGCCGGGGAACGGCCTGACGGGTACGCTGCTGGACGCGGTGTTGCAGCGCATGGGTTATGCCGCCCGGATCGACTATTACCCTTGGAAGCGCGCCATGGAGTTCGGCTTGCACGACCCGCGCTATGCCGGCGTGGTGGCCATGTACAGCACCCCCGAGCGCGAAAAACTGTGCCATTTCTCCAGTGCCCTCGGCGCCCGGCAACCCGTGCTCGCCTTCCTCCAGGATCAACCGGTTTCCGTCACCACGCTGGCGGACCTGAAAGGCATGCGCATCGGCACCGTGGCCGGCTACTCGAATGGCGAACAGTTCGACGGCATGATACGGTCTGGCCTGCTGAAGGTGGACGAGGGCTTGAACGACGAGACCAATCTGCGCAAACTGCTGGTCCGGCGCTATGCCGCCATCGTCATTGAAAAGCGCATGCTGCGCTACCTGCTGGCCGGCGACCGCTACACGCCGGCCGAGCGGGCGCGCGTCCTCATCGTCGAAAACATCTTCAAGGAACGCGCCGTGCACGTTTGCTTCCAGCACACGGCGGAGGGCTTGAAGAGGCGGCGGGCGTTCAACGCGGCGGCCCGCGACGTCGATTTGGCCAGGATAGAGCGCGACTACTGGCACAGCCTCGGCGAGGCGCCGCCGCAGGCGCCCCGGCGAGGCAGCGCCGCGGTGGCCCCGGCGTTGAAGCGCCGCGACGCCTAAAACGTCACATTCGCCGACAAATACGCGGCCCGGCCGTCGCCCGGGGCATGGCGCGTCTGATCATTGATCCAGACATATTCATAGTATCGATTGGCCAGGTTCTTGAGCTGCAATTCCAGCGCGACGGCGGGCGAGAGTTGATATTTTGCACTGGCGTTGAGCAAGACAAAGCCGCCGAACTTGCCGCCGGTATTGGCGGTGCTCAGGTAGTAGTTGCCCTGGCCATTGCCCCAGGCGGATAATTTCAAGGCCGGCGTGGCCTGGAAATCGACGCCGGCCGTATAGACGTGGCGCGGCACATGGTCGATTTCATTGTTGATGGTGGCCGGCGCGGCCGGGTCCGGCCGGTCGATCTTCGCGCGTTGCCGCGAATAGGCCAGCCAGACACTGCTGCGTTGGTCGGGGCGCACATTGAGCTGCACGTCGACACCGCGGCGGCGCGTCGCGCCGACGTTCTCGGAATCGCCGCTCGGGTCGTTGAGGCGTCGCTTGACTTCATCCGTGGCGCGCTGTTCCCACAGTGCGACGCGGCCGTCGATCCAGTCGCGGGGCGTCAGCTTGAGGCCGCTTTCCCAGCCGTCGTTGAGCGACGGACGCAGCGTGTTGAGATTCGATTGATAGGCGGCGCCGGCGCCGACCTGGAAGCTGCGGCCCCAGTTGGCGTACAGGCTGGCGCGCGGCGACGGTGAATACACGACGCTGAACTTCGGCTGCTTGATCAGTCCGTAATCCTGGATCGGATACGCCACGCCTTTCGACGGATCGCTGAAACTGCCGTCGATCTTGTCGATCCGAAAACCCGGCACGAGCTTCAAGGACTCGACCGGCTTGATCACCGCCTGCACGTAAGCGCCCGCGGTGTCGAAGGTGAAACGTTGGTCGCGCGCGGTGCTCACGCGAACCTGGTCGACGGTGTTGTAGCGCGGGCTACGGTCGTGCTGGCGCTCGGCGCTGACGCCGCCTTCGATCGAAAAACCCTTGAGTCCGCCCAGCGCCGCCGTGTGCGGACGATAGGCCAGGGTGCCGAGGAAGCCGTAATGCGTTTCATCGATGGCCCGTTCCTGTTGCGAGGCGGCGGGGGAAAAGCGCAGCCAGCGCTGGTCCCGGATGGTGTTCATATAGGCCTTGGCCGACAGCGACAACTGCGCAGCGAGTTCACTGTCGAGATGCAGGCTGAGCTGATTGAGTTGGCGGTTGGCGCCGTCGGACTGGGCATATTTGTAGGATGCCGTCGGATTGTCGCGGGCGTCGGCGGCCGTCAGATAGCCGGGCTCCTGGGCGTTGCCCTCGGCGTGGCGCGCGCTCAGGCCGACACGCAGGCGGCCATCGTCGGCGCTGTAAAACCATTTGCCGGCGAAGGTCGTAGCGTCGCTGCGGGAATGCTCGCGGTAGCCCCCGGCGTCCTGGTAGCCGAACACATAATTCTGCGACCAGTTGCCGTCCTCGATGCCTTTGACCAGTTGCACTTGCCGGGTGTCGAAGCTGCCGTAGGCCAGCCGCGCCTCGCCGTAGTTGCCATCGGCGCGGGTGACGATGTTGGCGTTGCCGGCGATAGTGTGCAGGCCGTAACGCGGATCGTTGGTGCCGCGCACCACTTCGATTTGCTGGATTTCGAGCGGCAGCACGGCGCCGATCAAAGGCATGCCGCCGCCGTTGTCGTTGCTCGGAACGCCGTCGACGAGCAGCTTGACGGCGTTGACCTCGCCTTCGCCGTTGAAGCCCCGGAACGACAATTTCCCGGATTCGTTGCCTTGCCCGAATGCGGTCAGCATGACGCCGGGGGCGCGGGAAAACAATTCCCAGGCGCTCTTGACTTGCAGGTCGCGCAGCAGCCCGGCACCGAGGATGTCGACCGAACTGAGTACGCTGCGGGTGGCCAGCGGGCCGATTTTTTTTCCGACGATTTCGACGCTGCCCAGCGCCAGCGAGGAGTCGCCGCCGGCGTCGGTTTGCGCATGCGCCGGCCGGCCGCAGACGAGGCCGAGGACGCCGGCAACGGCCAGCGCGCAAGGGGAGAAGGAGGGAACGCGACGGCCCGCGCGGGTAACGGTATTCAGCATGACAATCCTGGCGTTGTGGGTTGCCGATCCGTACCCGGATCGGCGCAAAGGGGCAGTTCCGTTCGACGGCGTTGCCGCAGGGCGGAGCCGCCGGCGAGGTGTCGCCGACGGCGCAGCCGCAGCAGGGAAAAATCACGCTCGGGGATGGGCGGCATGGGATTGGATATCCGGAAATTGCGCGTATTGGATATTGTAGCAGGGCCACCACAAGGCAATACTGGGCTCGCTTCTTTCATCCACGGCCATTGGCGCCATAACAGGCGAACAGCGTATGAGCGCAAGCACCGTTCGCGCCTCGTGTGGCATGATCGCCGCGCGCCCTTTTTTCAGCGGCGATCCATTTGCGCTCCAGTGGCGGCGAATGTCGCATTGCGTGTTGTTCAGCCCGGCCCCGCTCCCGGCGACCTGTTTTCTTGCGCCGGGCCGGCAAGGCGATCTGGAACGATGCGCGTCCGGGCCGGCGGGCGCGCCACCGTGCGGCGCCGGTTTGGTGCTATATTCGCAGTTGTCCCGCCGCGTCCGCGGCGATGGGGGAGGGTGAGCATGAGGACTGCGCTGTGTGTCGCCCTGTTGGCGCTGGCCGCGCCGGGCGCCGGCGCGACGCTGCTGCACTGCGTCTCGCTCGACTATCCGCCCCTGATCCAGAAGGACGCCGACGGCCTCGTGCACGGCCTGGCGGTGGACATCGTCGGCGCCGTGCTGCACCGCATGGGGCACACGCTGAGCGTCGAGGTCTTGCCCTGGGGCCGCGCGCAGGCGCTGGCGCGGCTGGGCGAGCGCGATTGCATCTTCACGATTTTCCACTCGGAGGAGCGGGCCCGCTATCTTGATTTCAGCCGCGAATCGCTGCTGCCGCAGATCATCTATTTCTACGCCCGCCGGGGCGACGCGCCGGCCTTCGCCGGCGACCTGGGCGCCTTGGCCGGGCGGCCCATCGGCACCGTCCTGAAGGTCAACTACGGCGCCCGCTTCGAGGCCGCCCGCGCCGGCCTGGCGATCCAGGAAGTGTCCACGCTGGAGCAGAATTTCCGCAAGCTGGCGCTGGGCCGCATCGACCTCACGCCCAGCAATCTGTACACGGCTACGTATACGCTGGGCATGCTGGAGGGGTCGGGCATCGCCGCGCGCATCGTGCAACTGGCGCAGCCGATAGACAGCGTGCCCAGCTTTATCGGCTTCGCCAAGGGCCGCCACCTGACGGCGCTGCGCGACCAGTTCGACGTCGAGCTGCGCGCCTTCGTCGCCGGCGGCGCCTACCGCCGCCTGCTGGAGCAACACCACATCGAGATCACGCCGGAGCTGGCGCGTTTCCTGGCGCCGAAATGAGGCGGGGCCGCCGCGCCGTCCGCATGGGACGGCGGGCGGACGCCGGCGTGGCCGAAAACGGATCAAGCCGCCCACGCGCGGCCGGCCATTCAAATTCTTGCATATTTATGCGTCAGCTTGCATACTGCCAGCCCAGTCCCCGCCAGCGCGCCCTTCATGAAGCCATGCCCCGTCCCCGAACCGCAGGAAGAAGCGCGCATGCGCGCGGTGCTGCTGCGCGGCCTGGAAGCGTGGTTGCATGAGGCGGGCCTGACGCAAACGGCGGCCGCCGCCATGCTCGGCACCACGCAGGCGCGCGTTTCCGACATCAAGCAGGGCAAGACCCGCCAGTTCAGCCTGGACCTGCTGGTGCGCCTGGCCGCGCGCGCCGGCCTGGCGCCGCGCATCACCGTGGGCGCGGCGCCGTCCATCCTCCCACCTGACCCGCACCCATGACACAAACGTTCGCCTGGCTCGGCTTGAGCACCAGCCCGCTGGAATTGATCTCCTTCCTGCTGGCGCTGTGCAATGTGCTGCTCAACATCCGCCAAAGCCACTGGGCCTGGTTGTTCGCCATCGTCTCCTCGGCCACCTACGCGCTGGTCTTCTTCGACGCGCGCCTGTACGGCGACATGGGCTTGCAACTGGTTTTCATCGCCATCTCCATCTGGGGTTGGTGGCAATGGTTGCGCGGCGCCGCCCTGGGCCTGCAATTGCCGGTGACGCGCCTGGACGGACGCGGCTGGCGGGCGGCCGGCGCCGGCTGGCTGCTCGGCTTCGTCGCGCTGGCCTGGTTCCTGAAGAGCTACACCGACACCGACGTGCCGCACGCGGACGGCTTCCTGACGGCCGGCAGCCTGCTCGGCCAGTTGCTGCTGTCGCGCAAGAAGCTGGAGAACTGGCATGTCTGGATCGTCGTCGACCTGCTCTACGTCGGCCTGTATGTGTACAAGAACTTGATGTTGACGGCGCTGTTGTACGCGGTCTTCGTGGCGATGGCGGTGCTGGGCCTGCGCGCCTGGCGCGGCGCGGCCGGCGGCGCGGCGGCCGATGCGATGGTGTTGAAATGAGCGGACGGGTGTGCCAACGGGTGGCGATCCTGGGCGCTGAGTCGTCCGGCAAATCGACGCTGGCGGCCGCGCTGGCGGCGCGCTACGGGACGCTGTGGGTGCCGGAGTACTTGCGCGAATTCGTCGACACGCGCGGTCGCGTGCCGCTCGCCGCCGAGCAGGGCGGCATCGCCGCGATGCAGGTCGAGCGCGAGGACGCCGCCGCCGCGCGGGCCACGGACTTGCTCTTCTGCGACACCACGCCCTTGATGACGGCGCTCTACAGCCGTTACTATTTCCACGGCGTCGACGCCGCGCTGGCCGCGCTGACGGCGGCGCAGCGCTACGACTACACGCTGGTGACGGCGCCCGACAGCCCCTGGGTGGCCGACGGCCTGCAGCGCGAATCGGAAACGGTGCGCCAGCAGATACACCAATTGCTGTTAAGCGAACTGGCGCGGCGCGCCATCCCCTATCTGCTGGTGGGCGGCGGCCTGGAACAGCGCCTGCTGCAGGCCGGGCAATTGCTCGGCCCGCGCGGGGCGGACCGGGGCGGCCCCATCCCGCAAGGCCTTGGCGCTTAAAAGTCGAACTGCGCCGACACCTTGAAGGTGCGCGTCGCGCCCGGTAGCAGGTAACCGCCCAGTTCCGGCGTCACGTCGCGCCAGTAGAAGCGGTTCAGCGCGTTGTCGACGTTGGCGCGGAAAATCGTCGCCGTGGCGCCGATGCGGGTCGCGTAGGCCGCGCCCAGATTCAGCAGATGGTAGCCGCCCACCATCACGGTGTTTTCCTTGTCGAAGGCCTTCTTGCCGGAGTACAGCCAGGTGCCGTTCAGCTTCAGGCCGGCCAGTTGCGGCACGGCGTAGTCGGCGTAGACCGAGGACTTGAAGGCCGGCACGTCGGTCAGGCGCTTGCCGTCGGTATCGCTCAGGCCGGTGCCCGACTGCTGCGTGTTGAGCGCCATCGCCGACACGCCCAGGCTCAGGTCGGGCGTCACTTTTCCATGCGCGGCCAGTTCCAGGCCAAGGTTGCGTACCTGGCCCTTGCGCACGAAGTAGTTGTCGGCGTCGGTGTATTCGAGGCCCTTCTTGATCTGGAAAACGGTCGCCGACACCATCAGCTCGCGCGACAGTTCCGCCTTGACGCCGATTTCGACCTGCTTCGATTTGCCCGGCGCCAGCGCGGTGTCCTGATTGGCGGTGCCCAAGGGGGCAATGCCGCCGTGTTCCAGGCCCTGCGAGTAGGCGGCGTAGACGGCGACGTTGTCGCGCGGATTGTAGACCAGCGCCAGATTAGGCAGCGCGAAGCCCTCGTCGCTCGAGCTGACGATGAAGGCGCCCGTCGTCTCGTCGCTGCGCGCCACCTGGCTGCGCCGCACCTGCACGTAACGCAGGCCCGCATGCAGCTTCCACTGCGCGGACAGGGTCAGGATGTCCTGCGCGAAGACGGCGCGCTCGTGTTCGCTGCGGCGCTCGCTCACCGGGCCGGACGGCGCGTCCGGTTCCGCCAGCATGACCGGGCGATAGATGTTGCTCGTGCCGGCCAGCACCCAGCCATAGTCGCCGAAGCTGTCCTTGCGCTGGAAATACGAGGCGCCGGCGGTGAATGCGTGCTGCAGGCCGGCCGCGGCGAATTTGCCCTGGATCAGCGCTTGCGCGGCCAGGGGGGATTTCTTCTCGCCCAGGCTTTTGTAGTTGACGACGTCATAGTCGCCGTTGGCGCAGAAACCCGAGTACAGCCCGCCGGGCGTGCAGCCGGAAGGGAAGGCCGTGTAGTCGTCGCGCTTGAAGGAGTGGCGGTTGGCCGACAGCGTGGCGCTCCATTCCGGGTTGAACTGGTACTGGAAGCGCAGGCCGATGTTGCTGCTCTGCGTGGCGACCGGCCGGCTCCAGGCTTGATTGTTCAGCATGGCATCGCCCGAGACGCCGCTCGGCAGCGTGGTGCCGCCCAGCAGTTGGAAACCGGGCGCCGACACTTGCGACTTGTCCTGGTAATCGGCGTCCAGTTGCAGCAGGGCCCGGGGCGAAATCTGCCAGTCGAAGGCGCCGGAGACGAATTTACGGTTGCCGTCGGCGCCCTCGATGTAGGAGCGCATGCGCTCGGCGGCGGCGTTGATGCGGTAGCCGAAGCGGCGATCCTCGAAGCGCCCGCCCAGGTCGATGCTGCCGTACAGCGTGCCGCGCTCGCTGGCGGCCACAGTGACCGAGCGCAGCGCCGTGTTGGTGGGGCGCTTGACGATGTAGTCGACCAGGCCGCCCGGCGCGGCGACGCCGGCCTGGAAGCCGGACAGGCCCTTCAGCACTTCGACGCGCTCCTTGTTCTCCAGCGGAATTTGGGTGTCGGCGGGGATGGCCAGGCCGTCCTTGCGGTAGCTCGAGCTGTTGTCGAGCTGGAAGCCGCGGATCGAGAACTGTTCCGCGTAGCCGACCGCGTTGTAGGCGTCGCCGACGCTGGCGTCGAATTTCATGGCGTCGCTGGTGGAGCGGATCTGCAGGTCCTGCATCTGGGCGCGCGTCAGCACGCTCACGGCGGCGGGCGTCTGCAGCAGCGGCGCGTCGCCGAAGCCGGCCACCGAGGCGCGCGTGGCGGCGTCGCCCCTGCTGCCGGTGACGATCACTTCGGGCATGCTCTGCTCGCTCTGCTCGCTCTGCTGGGCCGCGGCGGAGGCGGAGGCGGAGAACGCCTGCAGGATCGCCAGCGCGATGACGGAAACGGATAAATTGGGTGTGGACATAGTGTGCTCGTGGTTCAGGTCGGCGTTGCCGACATGCTGCTTGTTCGGCCGGGTGCCAACGCAGGAGCAATCAAAGAAGGGGGACTTTGCGCTTTCCTTCGCTGGCATTATCCAGATCAGGTACGGAGGGTATCTCTCACCCGGAAACAGCGTTTCCAGGACCCCTAGCGAGGCCGAAGCTTATCACGAACGCCGCCGCGCCGCGCCCGCCGCCGACATTTTTACAACAGTGGCGCGGCGCGCGCGGCGCTTGAGCTTTTGCCGCCGGCGGTGGAGAATGCGGCCATGCCAACCATGAAGGGATGCACGATGCCACACGAAGAATTGCAGGAAGCGGCCGGGGCCTTGCCGGCGCCGACCCTGGACATGCACCGCGCCGTCGCCGCGCTGAGCGAAAACCTGGCGGCGCTGGACGCCAACAACCAGCGCGTCGAGGCCTGCACCGACCCGGAACTGCGCCGCGTGCTGGTGCACCGCGGCGACGCCGCGCGCAAGCAGGTGGCCATGTTGCTGGAATGGATGCGCCGGCGCGACGCCCGCCTCGACAAGGAGCTCAAGGACGCCCTGTTCAAGGCCGGCCCCATCGTCGCGCCCTACCATTACGAGTAGTCCGCTGCGCCGCGATTTCCGATCCTGGCGTATGGTTCGGGAAGGTCGACGAAGATGAGGGCATGCGCATGAAGCTGTTGCCGTACGAAGAAGGTTCCTGGTTCGCCGTGCCCCTGTCCGGCGGCGGCTACGCCACCGGCGTGGTGGCCAGGACGGCGCCGGCCGGGCGCATCATCCTGGCTTACCTGTTCGGGCCGCGGCGCCGCGTCGTGCCGGCCCTGGCCGAGCTGGAAACGCTGCAGGCGCACCAGGCCCTGCGCCATCTGCGCACCGGCGACCTGGGACTGGTCAACGAACGCTGGCCGGTGATCGGCGTCTCCGACGGCTGGGAGCGCGACGCCTGGCCCATGCCCTCGTTCATCCGCCGCGCCGAGCAACTGAAGCTGGCCTGGCGCGCCACCTACGCCGACGCCGATCCGGGCAAGCCGGAGCGCGAGGAATCGGTGCCCTTCGACACGCCGAACCTGGAAAACGATTCCCTGTACGGCTACGGCTCGACCGAAATGCTGCTCAGTAAGCTGCTGGCGTCGGCCTAAGGGAACGCCGGGCAATCGACGTTTTTGACGCCGGGTGCGCTTTGCCACACTTTGGCAGCCCGCGTTCCCGAGTGCCGCCACTTCGTCACCGCGCAGCAGCGCGTGCGCCCGCGTGACGTCGCCAACCCTGCCGGCGGCGAGCATGACGGCGTGCATCGGCGTCCGTTTCATTCCCCGGCTCGCCCACCCCAAAGTGCTCAACGAGGTCAAAACCGCCCGGCCGGCCTGAAAAAGACAACCGCGGGCGCTGGAAACGACTGGGGCGTTTACGTCTTGCGGCGCGCCACGAAGCCCATCAGAGCAAGGCCGGCGAGTAGCATGGCGTAGTTTTCCGGCTCGGGAACAGCGCTGATTGTGACGCCATTGACGGTGAGGAAATCAACGGTCGCGCCGAAGTAGGCGTCTTGACTTCCTGAAATGGAGAAATATGAAAGAGATGAAAAGGATGGACCGGAAGTGTCTTGTGATATTTTCCGCGTAAAGTCCGCAGTCCCCACGAAAGCGCTTGTCTCGCTATGAACAGTTTGGTCAGAAGTAAATTCGTCGCCGGCGGCCGTGTGTCCTTGCTGACCGCTAAAAATATAATCGACAAATCCATGAGGACTTCCATGGGAGGTGTCATCGGCAATATATTGTTGTCTAGAACTGGTCGAAGCGGAGCGGAACGTGACGCTATGACCGTTGATCGTGACCGTATCGGTAAAAGCCGGACCATCCCCCGCCAAATTCTGGTAATCGCTACCGTTGCTTCCGGAAGTCCATTGTGCGCGGTCGGTACTGGCGGTGACCGACTGTGTGAATGACAGCCCGTTCAGGTTCTGACCGGCGGTCCCGAAAACCCCCGTCCAGTCGATACCGGCGCGGATATGGCCTTGGGTTGTTACCGTCCAAGTCTGGGACGCCTCGGCGGTAAGGGCAAGGGTGCTGAATGCGAGTACGGAGGCGATTGCGAAGGATTTGACGGTCATCATAGCTTTCTCATATTGGTTGTCCGCCGGGCAGCGAGGGTAATCAATTGCTATATTTTAAATTTTAAATAAAAAAATGACAACAACTAGTTGTTTTAAATTAAATTATTTATCGATAGGAGCGGCCATGGGGCGTCGCCCGATTTCCATCGGCGCGCACCGCCTTCGGAGCGCGCACAAAAAAAGTGGATGCTAAGCTTGAATTCGTTGCCGAAGGTGAGCGCGCGCCAAGGCCCTTGAGTGGCTCTCGGATAGTCGTCGTCAGCTTGCCGGCGGTGAGCAGGAGGGTGCGCATCAACCTCGACGTCGCGTCGACGAATGTTCCTTCCCGCATGATCGAACCCTTGGCAGCCATGCCCGTTGATCGCCTCAAAAATCTTGCGCGTCAGCTCGTGCCTTCCTTGTCGATCCCGGCAAGGAGCCGTCGCGCCGCGTCAACTTCTTCCCGGCGGCGTATTCCAGGTCAGAAAAGCTCTTCGGCGTGATCGGCTGGACGATGGTGGACGTGCCGATACTGTCTCAGGCCTTGCGCGCCGGAGCAACCGGTCGGGGAAAACACATCAGCGTTTCCCGGGGCGGCCGCGCCCCGCAGGGCTAGCCGAGACCATCCAGCCACTCCCCGAACATGGCGTGCGCCGCCGCTTCCAGCGCGGCGCCGTGGCGCAGCGTGGCGGCGCGCAGCGCGCCCACGTCGGCGCCGGGCGTGTGGGCGATCTCGCAGGCGTGGCCGATCAACCAGCGCTCGAAGTGGGCCGCGCGCAGTTCCGGATGGCACTGGAAGGCCAGCAGGCGGCCATGACTGTAGGCCTGGTTGCGGTAGGCGCCCGTGCTGGCCAGCAGGACGGCCCCGGCGGGCAGGTCGAAGGTGTCGCCGTGCCAGTGCAGCATCGAGGCCTCTGGCCCGTCCAGGTGGCGCAACGGCGAGGCCAGGCCGGCCGGCGTCAGCGTCAGGGGCGCCCAGCCGAGTTCCTTGTGCGCCCCGGCGTAGACGCGCGCGCCCAGCGCCCGCGCCAGCAACTGCGCGCCCAGGCAGATGAGCAGCGTCGGCGCGTCCGCCGCCGCGCGCGCCGCCAGCAGGCCCAGCACCTCGCGCAGGCAGGGATACAGCTCTTCCTGGTAGGCGCCTATCGGTCCGCCCAGCACCACCAGCAGCTCGGGCGGCGCCTCCAGCAGCGGCGCCAGGGCGTCCACGCCGGCGTCGTAATAGCGCGCCGCGTAGCCGCGCTCGCTCAGTACATCTGACAAGGTGCCGAGGTCTTCGAATTGCAGGAAACGGATGACGGCGGCGCGTTTTTTGGCGGGGGCGGGAAGGCTCATCGGGCTCTGCTTTCGGTTGGCGGTGGCGGGAATTCCAGTGTAAGCTGGGGCGCCCCGGCGCGCCACGCGCGCCGCGCCAACGACTACGCCGAAACGGACAAGCCCATGCCTGAGAAAAGCAGCCAGCGCGACGACTACCAGCATCTGCCGCGCCCGGTGGGCGCGATGGCCAAGGAGTTCGCCCGCGGCGTCCTCGGCGACCGCCATCAGCACGCGCGCGCGCAGTTGCTGTACGCGGTGGCCGGGGTGCTGGAGGTGCGCACGGCGCTGGGCGTGTGGATCGTGCCGCCGCAAAGGGCGCTGTGGATACCGCCGCGCACCGAGCATCAGGTGCGCTTCCAGACGGCGGCCTCGGTGCGCACCCTGTATGTGGCGCCGGAGGCGGTGCCGGCGGGGGCGCCGCCGCGCCCTTGCGCGGTGGGCGTGTCGGCGCTGTTGCGCGAGCTGATCCTGCGCGCCGTGCAGATGCCGCTAGCCTACGACGAGAACGGTCTGGACGGGCGCATCGTCGCCCTGGCGCTGGAGGAGATCGCCTGGCGGGCCGACGCGCCGCTGCACCTGCCGGCCTTCAGCGACGCGCGCCTGCTGCGCATCCACCGCACGCTGCTGGCCGAGCCGGGCGACGCGCGCTCGCTGGCGCAGTGGGCGGCGCAGTTGCACACCTCGAGCCGCACCCTGGCGCGCCTGTTCCAGGCCGAATGCGGCACCTCCTTCGTGCGCTGGCGCCAGCAGTTGCGCGTGCTGCAGGCGCTGCCCCGGCTGGCGGCCGGCGAAGCGGTGACGGTCGTCGCCCTGGACCTCGGTTACGAGACGCCGGGCGCGTTCGCGGCGATGTTCCGCAGCTTGATGGGCGCGCCGCCGAGCCGCTATTTCTGAGCGCCCGGCGCGGCGCCGCCGCCATATGCCCCGCTCAGGCGGCCGGCATGACGATGCGGATGTGCAGGCCGCCGCCTTCGCGGTTGCTCAGGTGTAGTTCGGCGCCGTGGCGCAGCAGCACGCGGTCGACGATGGCCAAGCCCAGCCCGGCGCCGTTGGCCTGGCCGCGCGCCGTGTCGAGGCGGGTGAAGGGTTTCAGCAATTGCTCCAGATGGCTGTCGGGCACGCCGTTGCCGTGGTCCTGCACGTCGATGACGACGCGGCGCATGCCGTGCACGCTCTTCACCTGGCAGGCGATCTCGATTTCGGTCTGTTCGGCGTCGTCCTTGCGGCCGTAGCGGCGGGCGTTTTCGATCAGGTTGTTGATGACGCGCCTGAGATCGGTGGCGTTGCCCATCACGTGGGCGTCCGGGGCGATGTCGGTCGTCACGCTCAGCCCGCCCATGCGGCTCGCCTCGCGGGCGCTGTCGGCCAGCAGGGCGCTGATGTCGACGCTGAGGAAGCTGGCCGCCTCGGTCGGCCTGGCGTAGTCGAGGAACTGGCCGATGATGGCGTCCATCTGGGCGATGTCGGACTGGATGCCTTCGCGCGCCTCGTCGGACAAGCGGGCCATCTCCACCTCCAGCTGCATGCGCGCGAGCGGCGTGCGCAGGTCGTGCGAGATGCCGGCCAGGATCACGGCGCGGTCCGATTCGACCTGGCGCAGGTCGTCGACCATCTGGTTGAAGCTGCGGTTGGCCTCGATGATTTCGATCGGCCCCGTCTCCGGCAGCTTCTCGGGCGCCTTGCCGGCGGCGATGGCGCGCGCCGCCACCGTCAGGCGCGCCAGCGGCAGGTTGATGCGGTTCGAGATGACGGCCGCGCCCAGCAGCGAGAGCAGGGACACCAGGCTGGCCCAGCCCAGCCACTGGATGCCGGTCAGGCCGCGGATGCGTTCGCGCTCCAGCATCAGCCAGTAGTCGTCGTCGTCGATCTTGAAGCTGACCCAGAAGCCGGCCACGCCGTTGACGCGGGCCGAGAAGCGCGTCTCGTCGCCCAGCTTGTCTTTGACCAGCGCGACGATGTCGGGCATCAGCCAGTTGTCCGGCGGCGGCTCGACCTTGTCGTCGGGCTCCAGCGGCAGCACGCGGATGCCCTCGTTGCTGACCAGTTCGAACAGCAGTTCCTTGCGCAGCTCGGGCGCCGAATGGGTCAGCGCGGCGTGGGTGATGGTGACCACGGAGATGACCTGGGCCGAGATCTGCTGCGCCTGCGGCTCGCGCTGGACGACGCTGATCATGCCGATCCAGGCGGCCATGCTGAGGGTGGTCAGGACGCTGAGCAGGAAGAAGGTGCGCCAGAAGAGGCCGCTCTTCATGCGCGCGAGGCTAATGACGGGGAGATGTTTCATGCGCTGCGAATGGGCTGGTGTCGGGGGGATGGGGAAGGCGAATGGCGGGCGGCGGACTCAGACCTTGGCGGGCCGGGCCCGGCTTTTCGCCGGCGCTTGCGGGGCGGGCAGGCGCCGGCGGACGCGGCGCGCTCAGCGCGGCTGGCCTTCGGGGATGAAGACGTAGCCCAGGCCCCAGACGGTCTGGATGTACAGCGGGCTGGACGGGTCCGGCTCGATCAGCTTGCGCAGGCGCGAGATCTGCACGTCCAAGCTGCGGTCGAAGACTTCGTATTCGCGGCCGCGCGCCAGTTCCATCAGTTTCTCGCGCGACAGCGGCTGGCGGGCGTGGCGGGCGAACACCTTAAGGACCGAGAATTCGCCCGTCGTCAGGGGCACCGTCTCGCCGGCCTTCTTCAGCGTGCGGGTGCCCAGGTCGAGCACGAACTGGCCGAACTCGAAGGTCTGCGGCGTTTCCGAGGGCGCGCCGGGGATTTCGTCCGGACCCTTGCGGCGCAGCACGGCGCCGATGCGCGCCACCAGTTCGCGCGGGTTGAAGGGTTTCGGCAGGTAGTCGTCGGCGCCCATTTCCAGGCCGACGATGCGGTCCACGTCTTCGCCCTTGGCGGTCAGCATGATGATCGGCGTCTGGTCGCCGGCGCCGCGCAGGCGGCGGCAGATCGACAGGCCGTCCTCGCCGGGCAGCATGAGGTCCAGCACCAGCAGGTCGTAGCGCTCGCGCAACCACAATTTGTTCATCGCCGTGGCGCTTTCGGCGGTGAAGACATTGAAGCCCTGTTCCGTCAGATAGCGGCGCAGCAGGTCGCGCAAACGCACGTCATCGTCCACTACCATAATCTTGGCCTGGTGGCCATTGCTGGTCTGGGTCGTTGTATTGTTGGCGGAATTTGTCGTCGGAATTGTAGTCATTTGGCTGTCGTATTGTCAGATCTAAGTTGCTATGGTAACGTCTCGGCGCCCGCAAACGAAGGCGCGCGGCGAGCCATTACATACTGTTACAAACTTTACCCATTTGCTCTTACTGCGCTGTGTAAAGCATCATACACTGGGGCATCAGTGGCATTCAGCTTATATCGTCAGCAGGCATCGCGGAAGAGGAACACAATGAATCAAGCGCCCAATACCATGCACCAGATTTCCCGCGCACCGTTCGGCGTTCGTTCCCTCGTGGCCGCCGCAGTCGCGGCCGGCGCTCTGTTCGGCGCCAGCTTGGCCTGCGCCGCCGCCGAGCCGCCCAACCAGCGCCGCGACGAGGCCTCGCAATCGCAGCGCGGCAACGACAACCGTGCCGAACAGCGCGGCGAGCAACGCGACAGCCGCGCCGAGGAACAGCGCCGCGCCATGCAGGAGCGGGCCGAGGCCTCGCGCCGCAACGGCCGCCTGACGCCGGACGAGCGGCGCGACCTGCGCCGCCAGATCAACGAGGCCGGCCAGGACATCTATTCGAACCAGCCGCGGCGTTGATCGCGCGCAAAACGGGCACCGCCCGGCCCGCCATTCCCCTCTGAAATATTCCCATCTCCATTTGGCTTGCGTGTAAGATTAATTCATAGCGCGCAAGGCAGTCGCGCCCAGCATTTTGGTCGGGGAATATGTTGTCACAAAAAAACGAATGCGCGCCACGTCGCGCCCGCCACTGCCCGAGCGGGGAGGGCCGCCGTGTCCAATGATACCCCCGTCGCGGAACAGGCGCCGGCCGCCGACGCGGCCGCCTTGCCGCCCGGCCTGTGCCAGCGCAAGGACGGCGTCTACTTCGACGCCGTCATGCCGGCGCCGACCCTGCTGGCGGCCGTCAACCAGGTCTTCCTCTCCAACAGCTATTTCGCCGGCATCGATTACGCCGTCTTCATCCGCGCCCTGTACGACTGCGGTCCGCCCTTGCCGGCCTCGGCCCAGGGCCAGCCGCTGATCCGCGTCGCCGACGCCATCCTGCCCTTTCCCGCCGAACGGCGCGCCCTCTACAAGCTGGTGAAGATCGGGCGCGGCGCGGCCGAGTATTACTTCGAGGCGCAATTCCTCGAGGCGCTCGAGATGCCCGACGGCAGCAAGGTGCCGGCGCGTCCGGCGAAGCTCGATTTCGACGAATTCGTCGCCGACGTGTGGGGCAAGGGCGTGCGTTTCGGCATCGACGCGGCGGCCGTGCGCGCCATCATCGCCGGCGGCAAGGTCGAGCGCATCGTCGTCGCCCGCCGCCTCGAGCCGGCGCCGGGGCGCGACGCGCAGATCGTCGAAGTGTCGTCGGACATGCACCGCGACGACGCGCCGCGCGAGATGGCCAACGGCCGCCTCGACCTGCTGACCTTCAAGAACCGTTTCCCGCAGGTGAAGAAAAACGCCCGCCTGCTGAAAAAAGTGCCCAGCGCGCCTGGCCTGCCGGGCTTCGAATTGTCCGGCCAGATCCTGCAGCCGCCGGCGCCGCAGGAGGTCGAACTGCGCGGCCTGGCCGGCGAGGGCACCGTCATCGAACTGCTGCGCGAGGGCGAATTCCTGGTCGCCGCGCAGGACGGCTTCGTCAACGTCGACACCGAGAGCGGGGCCATTTCGATCGGCGCGAAGATCGTCAGCCGCGACGGCGTCAGCAGCCGCACCACGGGCAACCTGAAGCTGCGCGCCGAGTACGAGGAATTCGGCGAGGTGCAGGAGCAGCGCAGCGTCGACGGCAGCGACATCACCGTGCACGGCGACGTCTACGGCCACCTGCATTCGCACGGCGGGACGATACGCCTGCTGCGCAACCTGGTCGGCGGCACGGCCCTGAACGCCAGCGGCGACATCGTCGTCAAGGGCGTCGCCTCGGGATCGGTGCTGCAGGCCAGCGACGGCGAGGTGCGCATGGGGCGGGCCGAAAACTGCGTCATCTCCGGCACCCGCGTGGTGCTCGAGCACGCCAGCAATTGCGAGATCATCGGCGACGAGGTCAGCGTCGGCGTCGCCGAGGGCTGCGCCATCGCCGCGCGCAGCGTGCGCATCGGCACGGCCGGGCCGCGCAAGCAGGCCGAAATGCTGGTCTACGCGCTGCTGCCCGACATGGCGCGGCTGAACCGCAAGATCGCCGAGTTGGGCGTGCGCGCGCAGGGCTTCGCGCGCGGCGCCGTCAAGGTGCAGCAGGAGATCGACCAGGTCTCCCAGCAGCTCGACGTGCGCAACTACCTGATGCTGGCGGGCCGGGTGCGCAAGCACGAGCTGGTGCTGCAGCCCGAACAGGTGCCGCTGTTCCATAAGATGGCGCAGGCCGTCGCGCCGGCGCTGCGCGCCATCGCCAAGCTGACGATCGAGCTGCAATACATGCTCACGCAGCAGGAGCAGATGCTCGAGCAGGCGGCCCAGGTGGCGCGGCAAAAGCGCGCCACGGCGGGCGAATCGCGCTGCGTGCTGGAGAAACTCGACGGCGACGTGCTGGTGCGCAGCATCGTCTTCAATCCCGAGAGCGGACGGGTGTACGACAAGGCGCCCAAGGACATCAAGGCCAAGCTGCGCAACGGCGCCTGCGATGCCCCCATCATCTTCGCCGGCGCCAGCGGCGCGCTGGACTGGACCTACGCCATCGCCGAGGAGGAGGGGCCGGCCTAGCGGCCTGGCGGACTTGGGGAGCAGAAGCGAAAAAATAGCTGTACGAGGAGAGACTTTGACGATTTCACGGTGCCAATGGCGTGCTATTGGCCGGGAAAGCGGCGAAATCTGGACCTGCGACGGTATTTTTCAGCCAACGAGCCAAAGTTCGATAGGCTGCTGGCTGTGGCGGTGCGCGTTTGAAAACGGGCGTGCTCGCATTCGACGCTGTTTTCGACTTGAATTAGATGCAAATGACGGGCGCCCGTGCTCACGCTATCTGCAAATTATCTTGCAATCGACGGCGCTGGCTTGCATTCCGTGGTGGCGTGCTTGTGCTAACTGCAAGTGTCGAAAAGCCATGGATATCGTCTCGTTGGTGTTTTCGGGCAACGATGCTCGAATGTGCCGTATCAACTCATGTGAGACGTAAAAAAAACGTCTCATTGGCAGTGCTACGCATGCGTGTACCTGTACGGTACAATCCATTCATAGGCAATGGCCGCCATTGGCCACCAATGGACAGCCATTATAGAATTTAGCTAAACAGTTCTTCTTCAAACCTCAATTGGAATATGCGAATGCCAAGCTTCGACCAAGCTCCTTTTTCAGCCAGAAACAAAGGCGCACATCGCCAAATCGATGCCGCATTTCCTAAAAGTGCTCAGATTGGGCTGCTGCATCTGCTCTTGGATTTGATAGGCCGAAATTTTATTTCCGGGTGGATTCTATTGGCAAGAGAGCTCCAACGAATCGCACGTTTGCCGCCTGTGGAATATAGCAATTTAAAATCAGCCAGTATTCAGCAAGCAAGAAATGATGTTGAGGAGATGATTGGTGCATTGAGTTGGGATAAAAACTACGATTTTTGCGAGCGATTGCATAATCATTTAGCGCATGAGGTTGGGTATAGCTACAACGACACATACGAGATGACAACCCCAAAAGCAGAAGTCCAGGCCTTCATCGCAAGCGAATTGCAGCGGTTATTTTCTGAAGAGGAACTAGCCTTTGAATTCACAGAAGGATTAGTTCGCAGACGAGGCAGAAAACATACTGTCGAGGTGACTACCAGAGCACAGGTCGTTCTCGGTGATAGTCGCCTCACAAGTGCTCGCCGACACTACGATAAAGCAATGCAATTTTTCCGCAGTCCGTCAAAACCTGACTATGAAAATTGTGTGAAAGAGGCGGTTTGCGCGGTAGAGGCGGCTGGAAAAATATTATTCCCGGCAGCGAAGGCAACGACATTGGGCGATTTGGCGAAATGGTTCTCGTCGACAAAAGAAGTTTCAGTTCCAAAAGCAATAGCTCAGACAATTACTGGCATTTATGCATACCGAAGTGGCGGAGACGGGATTGGACATGGCGGCGCAGCAGGAGGTGTTGCAACGGCTGAAGTTGCTGAATACGTTCTGGCTGTTTGTGCATCACAGATTATCTACTTGGTCGACGTGTCGAACTATCGGGAAAATGAAGTGCCATTTTAATTTTCCCTCCGCTGTTGCGGTAAGGGACCTTTCCGTCTGATGGAATCCGGCAAGAATCAGACATTTAGCTTGAGCCAATATTTGAATTTATTAAACTTTAAAGTTTATGAAAAATGTTTCTTATTTTATATTTGCCACGGGTTTTTGTGTGGTGGCACATGCGCAAGCGCCTGAGCCTTGGTTGCTGCCGGACCCAATCGCACTAACGGAAGCATCTAACGCTCTCTGCATCGACCAAGTGAAGTCGACCTTGGTCGCGGGTGCGCTTAGGGCGGAAGGGCGGAGCAAAGCGGAAGTTTTGGCGCTGCTTCCTGAAAGTCCAAAAGGCATGTTGTTACGCGTAGTCAGTGCCATGCGAGAGAGTGTTGAGGACGCGTTCGATTTCCCAGAGCTCTCTATACATGCTCAGTTTTCATACCGTTCCGAGGCCTGCTTTCGTGAAACGTTAAGCGGTGTGAGGGTGCCGCGCCTCGCGGCCATCCGGACGCAGGTGGAGAAGTGCCAACAGGTTCATGGTACGGAGAAGAGCAACGAATTGTTTAAATGTGTCGAGACGGTGGTTCGCAACGCCGAGCCACAGCTATAAAGGGCCGACTTCGGCCAAAAACAGTCTTCTCTTGACTCGGTAAATAAGATATAAAGGCGAGGTTTTTTTCATATGAATGAGCATTTTAAGCAGCATGTCGAATCGCTTCATCCATCATTGGAGAGGCTGATGCAAAGCCCATCCTTCACATTCGCGTTGCTTCCCGAGGATTTGCCTAAAGCAGGGGTTTATCTTTTTACGGAAAACGATAAACACTTGTATGTGGGGCGAACCAATGGCCTGCGAAAGCGGCTTCAGCAGCATTGCCGTCCAGGATCAGGGCATAACAGCGCACCGTTTGCATTTCGTCTTGCCCGTGAAGAACGTGGCGTAACGAAGGCGACATATAAACCGGAAGGCTCCCGCGCATCGCTGATCCAAGACGCCGCATTCGCTGATGCATTCTTGCGTTCAAAAGAACGACTGCGCAGGATGCATGTTCGCGTTGTGGAGGAGAGTAATCCGCTGCGGCAGGCACTGCTCGAAATGTATATCGCGATAGAGCTAGAGGCTCCGTATAATGATTTTGATAACCATTAGCGCGCGGGACTTCAGGTCTTCGTCGGGCTTGCATGCCGGAATTTCCTTCTGATTTCGCCCCGAAGCGGACGTTGCGGCCGCTCTTGAGCGAGCCGCGGCCTCGTGAAGTCGAACAGCTTGCGGCACGGCCGGCTGCTTTTGCGCGAAGGCGCTATTTCAACCTACTCCAGTGTTTCATTTTCAGATAGTGCGAGCGCGGCCGCTCTAAAATGCGAGCCGCCACACAGCCAGCGGCCGATCGCCTCAGTCCGCGCCGCTTTGCGCGGCGACGATGACGCCATCCTTGATGTCGGCCTCAAGGCGGTTGCTGCGTTCGGCGTCGGCATCGGCCGCGCCGCTGCGGCGCGCCGGCGCGATCTTGCCCGTATACGCGTAGGCCCAGCGCGCGCCGGCGTTCAGGGAGGGCGCGCCGTAGACCCGCGTCAGCCGCGATGATGCCTGTTTCAGCCAGATGTCCTTGTCGAAGCGCAGTGGCAGGAAGGTGCGTGGCAGTTGCGGGCAGGCGGGCGAGGGCGCGCCGGCCGTTTGCGCCGCCTGTATCGTCATCAGGCGCTGCGCTGCGTCGCCGATCAACCAGACCCGCTCCGGCGCGGTGCCGCCCTTGACTGTGTAGCACAGCCAGTCGCCGCCGTCGTCCTCTTCCGGATGGGCGATGCTGCCGACGCCGATGGCGTCGCGGATCTGCCGCAGCGTGCTTTTTTCCAGCAGCACATTCAGGCGCCCCATGCGCAGTTGCGTCACCGGCGGGCTGGCCAGCGCGACGGCCTGCATGCCGTTCTCCTCGCGCTGCGGCGGCGCCACGCTGGCCGACCAGGCACTGTCCGGCAGCGCGGTCAGCAGACAGGTAAGTAAGAGCTGCTTCGATTTCATGGCCTTGCCTCCGTCTTCAAATGGTGTCTGAGCCAAGGCGCGGCGACGGGCGGAGCGAGCGTTTCCGGACGCGCAAGCGCGCTCCCGGATGGGCGCGCGGCGCTCAGGCGCTGACCTTGCCGCGCAACTGTTTCTGCTGGCCGTGCGTGCTCTTGCTGTCGAGGCGGCGGCGCTGCGAGCCGCGCGTCGGCTTGGTGGCGCGGCGCACGGTGGGCAGGATGGTGATGCTGTCGATCATCTCCTGCAGCCGGCGCATGGCCTCTTCCTTGTTCTGCTCCTGGCTGCGCGACTGCTGCGCCTTCAGCACGATGACGCCGTCCTTGGTGATGCGCTGGTCGCGCAGGGCCAGCAGGCGCTCCTTGTAGGCCTCCGGCAGGGCGGAGTTGGCGACGTCGAAGCGCAAGTGGATCGCGCAGGAAACCTTGTTGACGTTCTGGCCGCCCGGCCCTTGCGCGCGGATGGCGCTGAATTCGACTTCGCTGGTGTTAACGGTATACATCATTTCTCAAATTTGACGGGCTGCGCGAGGACCCAGTGCATGCCTTCGCTCGGATGCTCTTCCCGCGCCACCATGCGGCGCGCCCGGAACAGCGGATGTTGCAGCGCTTCGGCGCTGCTCAGGATAGGCGTCACGCAGCAATCGCTGGCCGCGAAGGCCGCCGTCCAATCGGCCAGGCTGCGCGCCGCGAAGAGGGCGTCCAGCTCGGCCTTGACGGCCAGCGCGTCGGCGCCGCCCACGACCTGCCCCAGTTGCCAGTGGCGCGTCTGCAGGTCCGGCCGGCCCAGCACCTCGCAGCAGAGCCGCCAGAATTTCAGCTCCAGCGCGCCGACGGCCATGAAGCGCCCATCCAGCGTGCGGTAGACATTGTAGCAAGGTACGCCGCCGGTCAGCAGATCGCGCGCCGGCGCCGCCTCGCCGCCGTTGTTGACGGCCACCAGCGGCATGATGTTGTGGGCCAGCACGGCGTCGGTCATGGAGACGTCGACGAAGCGCCCGGCTCCGCCCATCTTGACGGCCAGCAGGGCCGCCAGGATGCCTTGCAGCGCGCTCTGCGCCCCGCCCAGCAGGTCGCCCACCTGCAGGTTCGGCAGGGCGGGCACACCGTCCGGGCCGGCGTTCTGCGCCAGCATGCCGGCGTAGCCGATGTAGTTGATGTCGTGCCCGGCCAGTTGGGCGAAGGGGCCGTCCTGGCCGTAGCCGGAAATGGCGCACATCACCAGTTTCGGATTGCGCGCCTTGAGCACTTCCCAACCGAGGCCGAGGCGGGCCATGACGCCGGGGCGGAAGCTTTCGACCAGCACGTCGGCGCTCTCGACCAGCGTCAGCAATTGCCCGCGCTGGGCCGCGTCCTTCAGGTCCAGGCGCAGGAAGCGCTTGCCGCGGTTGACGGCGACGAAGAATTGCGACACCTCGTGGCGCACCGGACCCATGGTGCGGGCGTAGTCGCCGGCGCCCGGGTCTTCGATCTTCAGCACGTCGGCGCCCATGCCGGCCAGGTGCTGCGTGGCGACGGGGCCGGGCAGCAGGCGCGTCAGGTCGAGCACGCGGATGCCGCGCAGGGGCAGGGCGGCGTCGCTCATGGCGCGCCGCCGGCGTCGCTCTCGGCCACCGCCCGCAGTTCGCGGTAGCAGTCGCGCGCGTGCGCCGGTAAACCGCTGAACAGGCCGGCCTGGTCCTCCTCCAGGCGGGCCTGCTCGACGAGGATCTTGATCTTGCTCAGGTAGTCCGTCATCGATAGCAACTGCCCCAGCGGCGACATGCTGGCGCGCTTGTGCATGAGTTGCTCGCGGATGGCCAGCGTGACGGCGTCCGGGAAGCTCCATTCCTGCGCGATGCTGCAGGAGAGCAGGCGGGCGTTGCGCAGCAGGCTGGCGCAGAACAGGGCCGAGCCCAGCGCCGCCTCGTCCTTGCCGGCCTGGTCCATCATGCGCAGCGAGACGATCAGGCCGACGTTCTGCACCAGCCCGGCCAGGAAGGCCTGGAAGGGATCGATGCCCTGCTGTTCGGCGAAGACGCGGCTGGCGATGGCGCAGCGCTCGGACTGGTCCCAGATGCGCGGCGCCAGCAGGCGCGTGAAGTGGCCCGACTGCAGGTCGATGATGGGGCGGAAGGCCACCGTCGTGACCAACTGGCGCAAGCCTTCCTGGCCGATCACGATGACGGCGTGCTCGACGCTGCCTATGCGCCGGTCGCCGGGGCCGATGGCGTTGTTGGCCAGGCGGATCACGGCCGCCACCAGCACGACGTCGCTGGAAATCTTGCGGGCGATGTCGGCGCCGGAAAAATGCTCGCTGCGCAGGCTTTGCAGCACTTGCGGAATCAGGCCGGGCAGGCGCCGCACCAGGTCGGCGCCGGATTGCCTGGATTGGACGATCGCCTCGAGGGCGTCGAGCACGCGGCTCTCGGCCGCCGTCACGTCCAGCTCGCTGCTATCCCGGGCGCCGAACAGCCAGCCGTGGTAATTCGTGTTGACGCCGTCCTTTTGCTCGAAGGATACGCCGGCCGGCGCGGCGGCGGCGCTGAGGCCCATGTTTTCCGACAGGGGCGCCGACAGGGGCGCCGCGACGGGCGCCAGCGGCGGCGCGGCGGCGGCCGGGGCGGGTGGGGAGAAC
>JANXSQ010000245.1 GCA_025356595.1 Janthinobacterium sp.
TTGATGATGGGGTATTTCTTCAGCGCGGCGACGGCGGCCTTGACGAAGAAGGACATGAAGCCCAGCTTGACGCCGTGCTCTTTCTCGAACTTGTCCTTGTACTTGTTGCGCAGGTCGATGACCGGCTGCATGTTCACTTCATTGAACGTGGTCAGGATGGCGTTGGTCGATTGCGACATCACCAGGCGCTCGGCGATGCGGGCGCGCAGGCGGCTCATCGGCACGCGCTCTTCCGGACGCTCGCCCAGGCTGGCCAGGGCCGGCGCGGCGATTTGCTGCAGCATGGCTTTGGCTGGCGCGGCGGCCAAAGGCGCCACGGCGGCCGGCTTGGCGGCCACGGCGCTGAGCACGTCGCCCTTGGTGACGCGGCCGTCCTTGCCGCTGCCGGCCACTTGCGAGGCGCTCATATTGTTTTCCGACAGCAGCTTGGCGGCCGCCGGCATGGCGACATCGCCCTTGCTGGCCGCGCCCGCCACCGAGGCGTCCGCCGCGGCTTGCGCCGCCGGCGCGGGAACCGAGGACACTTCCATCGGGCTCACTTTGGCCGAACCTTCGGTGTCGATGATGGCGATGACTTCGCCGGCGACGACGGTGCTGCCGTCGCCCTTGATGATCTGGACAATCACGCCGGCGCTGGGCGCCGGCAATTCAAGTACCACTTTGTCGGTTTCGACGTCGATCAGGTTTTCGTCGCGGCCGACCGGTTCGCCGACTTTTTTGTGCCATGTCAGCAGGGTCGCTTCCGCAACCGATTCCGATAATTGTGGAACCTTGACTTCGATTTGTGCCATTTATTACTCCGTGTATTTTGTTATTGTGGCGCCGCGCTTGTGGCGCGGCGCCGTGTGCTTATTTGGTCAGGATGAAGCCTTTTAACTTCGCGAACGCCGTCTCCAGCAATTCCTTCTGCTGCGCGTAGTGCTTGTCGTAGTAACCGACGGCGGGCGACGCGGAGGCGGGACGGCCGGCGTAGGCCAGGCGCTGGCCCGCTTCCAGGCTCTCGAAGATATTGTGCTGGATCTGGAACCACGGACCCTGGTTTTGCGGCTCGTCCTGCGCCCAGACGACTTCGTTCAGGTTGGGGAACTTCTTCAGTTCCGCGGCGAACGATTTGTGCGGGAAGGGATACAACTGCTCGACGCGGACGATGGCCGTGTCGGTCTGGCCGCGCGCCTTGCGGGCGTTGACCAGGTCGTAGTACACCTTGCCGGAGCAGGCGATGACGCGCTTGACCTTCTTGGCGTCGATTTTCTCGTCGACTTCGCCGATGACGGTGTGGAACACGCCCTTGGCCAGGTCGGTCAGCGGCGAACCGGCGTCCTTGTTGCGCAACAGCGACTTCGGCGTCAGGATGACCAGCGGCTTGCGGAACTGGCGCACCATCTGGCGGCGCAGCAAATGGAAGATCTGCGCGGCCGAGGTCGGCTGCACGACTTGCATATTGTTGTCCGCGCACAGTTGCAGGAAACGCTCGGGACGGGCCGAGGAATGCTCCGGACCCTGGCCTTCGTAACCGTGCGGCAGCATCATCACCAGGCCGCAGGCGCGGCCCCACTTCACTTCGCCGGAGCTGATGAATTGGTCGATGACCACTTGCGCGCCGTTGGCGAAGTCGCCGAACTGGGCTTCCCAGATCGTCAGCGTGTTCGGCTCCGAGCTCGAGTAACCGTATTCGAAGGCCAGCACGGCCTCTTCCGACAGCACCGAATCGATCACCGTGAACGGCGCCTGGCCGTCCGAGACGTTGGCCAACGGGATGTAGGTACCGGCGTCCCAACGCTCGCGGTTCTGGTCATGCAGCACGGCGTGGCGGTGCACGAAGGTGCCGCGGCCGGCGTCCTGGCCGGTCAGGCGGATGGCGTAGCCGGACGAGACCAGCGAGGCGTAGGCCAGGTGTTCGCCCATGCCCCAGTCCAGGTTCATTTCGCCGCGGCCCATGGTGGCGCGGTCGCCCAGCACCTTCTCGACCAGCGAGTGGACCTTGAAGCCTTCCGGCGCGGTGGTGATGCGGGCGGCCAGGCGCTTCAGCTCCGTCATCGGCACGGCCGTGTCGGCGCTGTCGGTCCATTTGCGGTTCAGGAAAGGCAGCCAGTCGACGGCGAACTTGTTCTTGAAGTTGGAGATGACCGGATCGACCGTGTGCTTGCCGGCGTCCATGGCGTCGCGGAAGGCCGCGACCATGGCGTCGCCGCCGCCGCCGGCGATGATGCCCTGCGCTTCGAGCTTGTCCGCGTACAGCTTGCGGGTGCCCGGATGCTGGCCGATCTTCTTGTACATCAGAGGCTGGGTCAGGGCCGGCGTGTCTTGTTCATTGTGACCGAGCTTGCGGTAGCAGATGATGTCGACGACGATGTCCTTCTTGAACTCCATGCGGTAGTCGAGGGCGATCTGGGTGGCCAGCACGACGGCTTCGGGATCGTCGCCGTTGATGTGCAGGACCGGCGCCTCGATCATCTTCACGACGTCCGAGCAGTACAGCGTGGAGCGCGAGTCGCGCGGATCGGAGGTGGTGAAGCCGATCTGGTTGTTGATGACGATGTGCACCGTGCCGCCCGTGCCGTAGCCGCGGGTCTGGGCCAGATTCAGGGTCTCCATGACCACGCCCTGGCCGGCGAACGCGGCGTCGCCGTGCACCAGGATGGGCAGCACTTGCGCGCCGTCCTTGTCGCCGCGGCGGTCCATGCACGCCTTGACCGAACCCTCGACGACCGGGTTGACGATTTCCAGATGCGATGGATTGAAGGCCAGCGACAGGTGCACCGGGCCGCCGGCGGTCGAGATGTCGCTCGAGAAGCCTTGGTGGTACTTGACGTCGCCCGACGGCAGCTCGTCGCCGTGCTTGCCTTCGAATTCCTCGAACAGCTCCTGCGGGCTCTTGCCCAGGGTGTTGACGAGCACGTTCAGGCGGCCGCGGTGGGCCATGCCGATGACGATTTCCTGCACGCCCTTTTCACCGGCGCGCTGGATGGTTTCATCCATCGAGGCGATGAAGGTCTCGCTGCCTTCGAGCGAGAAGCGCTTCTGGCCGACGTACTTGGTGTGCAGATAGCGTTCCAGGCCTTCGGCGGCCGTCAGGCGGTCGAGGATGTGGATTTTTTTCTCGTTGGTGAAACTCGGGGTCGAGCGGATCGACTCCAGCTTCTCTTGCAACCAGCGCTTTTCGGCCGGGTCCGAGATGTACATGAACTCGGCGCCGATGGAGCGCGTGTAGGTGTCGCGCAAGAGGTTCAGCAGGTCGCGCAGCGACGCCGTTTCCGGGCCGAAGTAGGTGTTGCTGATGTTGAAGACCGTGTCCATGTCGGCGTCGGTGAAACCGTAGAAGCTGGCCTCCAGTTCCGGGATCATCGGGCGTTCCTGGCGTTGCAGCGGGTCCAGATTGGCCCAGTGCGTGCCGAGGTAGCGGTAGGCGGCGATCAGCTGCGTCGCGGCGACGCGCTTGCGGCCCATTTCGGCGTCGAACGAGGCGGTCACGACACGGATGGGACCGGCCTTGGCGCGTTCGGCGAACGAGGCGACGACGGGGGCGTGCGCCACGTCGGGTTTGCTCGAACCGTCGACGGCGGGCACGTTTTGCATGGCGTCGAAGTACGCGCGCCAGTTGTCCGGCACCGAGCCTGGGTTGTTCAGGTACGCTTCGTACAGATCTTCCACGTACGGGGCGTTCCCACCAAACAGGTAGGAGTTGGACGTCAATTGTTGCATCATATTGCTCACCTTTCTTCGCGTTTCGCGAGATTAGCGGGTTAATCTAACCTTCCGCGACACGGCCTGACCGGTTAGCGGATTGCACATCAAGTTGTGGGGAAGGGCTTTGTTACGTCTGGTATTCCGGCTGCATTGATTAGAATAGCATGCGGCATTGTAACGCAACAACCATTAGTGCAATTAATTTGCCCACGGATTTACGCCCCGGCGCGCCGGCGCAGCCCGCCGCGCCGGCCGTTCCCGGCCTTTTTTCACGCCGCCGCGGCATCCCAGACGGCGGCCGGCAGCACCAGGTCGGCGCGTGCGCGGCCCGCCTCCACCAACAGCGCGTTCGGCTCGTCGGTGTGCGCCACCCAGGCGCGCGCCGCCGCCTCCGAGCGGCCGAAGCGCACATGGCGCGCCACCAGGCGTTCGCGGCGCACGGCGGCGTCGATGTCGACATACCAGACGGCGTCGAGCTCGGCGCGCACGCCGCTCCACGGCGCGCCCTCCAGCAACAGGTAGTTGCCCTCGGTGATGACCAGTTCGATCTCCTCGGGCACGCCGATGGCGCCGGCCACCGCCTCGTCGAGTTCGCGGCGGAAGTCCGGCGCGTACACCACCTGCCCGGCGGGCCGCTGGCGCAGGCGGCGCAGCAAGGCCACATAGCCGGCGCCGTCGAAGGTGTCGGCGGCGCCCTTGCGCGCGGCGCGGCCGAGGCGGGCCAGTTCCGTGTTGGCCAGGTGGAAGCCATCCATCGGCACCACCACGGCGCGCCCCGGCAGCGCCGCCAGCAGCGCCTGGGCGACGGTCGACTTGCCGGCGCCGGGCGCGCCGACCAGGCCAAGCATGAAGCGCCGGCCGGGCACAAGGCGCGGCAGTAAAAGGTCGAGCAGGGGCGATGGCGGGGTCGAAGGAGGCGAAAGGGTCACGGAGGTTCTCGGGCGGCGGGTCGGGAGGCCAGCTTAGCGGTGTTGCTCAGGCGCGTCAATCGGTCCGCTTGCGGCGACGAAAGCGACGGCGCGCAAGCGCCCCGCCCTGCCCCGCGCCGCCTTACGAGCGCCCGCGTGCGTCCGGCCGGCCGATGGCGGCCAGCCAACTCGGATCGGCGGCGAACCAGTCGACCAGGAAATCGAGCATCGCGCGCAGCGCCGGCGCCATGTGCTGGCGCGAGGTGTAGATGCCGTAGATGCCCATCTGCTGCGGGCGGCAATCGGGCAGCAGCGCCACCAACTGGCCGGCCGCCAGCAGCGGCGCCGCCGCGAACAGCGGTTGCAGCGAGATGCCGGCCCCTTCCGCCGTCGCCGTCATCAGCACCTGCGACTCGTTGGCCGACAGATTGCCGCTCACCGGCACCGACAGCGCCGCGCCGGCGCGCTCGAACTGCCACAGGCTCTTGCCGAAGTAGGAATAGGTCAGGCAATTGTGCAGGGCCAGATCCTCGGCGCGCTGCGGGACGCCGCGCGCGGCCAGGTAGGACGGCGCGGCGCACACCACCGAATCGCAGTGGCCGAACTGGCGCGCGATCAGGTTCGGCTCGAGCGCGTTGGTGATGCGCAGCGCCAGGTCGATGCGCTGCTCGACCAGGTTCACGGCGCGGCTTTCGATCTGCAGGTCGACCGCCGTGCGCGGATAGCGGCTCAGATAGCGCGTCACGGCCGGCGCCAGCGCCACCTGCGCCAGCGTCTGCGAGCAGGTGATGCGCAGCAGGCCGTGCGGCGCGTCGGCGCCGGCCTCGGCCGGCACCTGCATGGCCGCCGCCAGCTCCAGCATGCGGCGGCAGCGCGCCAGGGTCGCGTCGCCGGCGTCGGTCAGGCTGAGGCGGCGCGTGGTCCGGTGCAGCAGGCGCGCGCCGGCCCAGCCCTCCATCTCGGCCAGGTAGCGCGTCACCATCGCGCGCGACATGTCGAGGGCGTCGGCGGCGGCCACCATGCTGCCGCGCTCGACGATTTCGACAAACACCTGCGCGGCCGTGATGCGATCCATGATTCGTCCGATATGAGCAATGAGTACCGGCAATTTACCGCATATTTGGCGCGCGCATAAAAAAAGCGAGCCGCGCGGGCTCGCTTTTTTGTGCCGGCCGCGAGGGCCGGCGCGCGGGAATTAGCCCCGCTTGTCGATCGGCAGCACTTCGCGGGTCGTCGAACCGACGAACAACTGGCGCGGACGGCCGATTTTTTGCTCGGGATCGGAGATCATCTCGTTCCATTGCGCGATCCAGCCGATGGTGCGCGCCATGGCGAAGATACCGGTGAACAGCGACACCGGAATGCCCAGCGCCGATTGCACGATGCCGGAGTAGAAGTCGACGTTCGGGTACAGCTTGCGCGAGACGAAGTACTCGTCTTCCAGGGCGATTTTTTCCAGCGCCATGGCCAGCTTGAACAGCGGATCGTCCTGCAGGCCCAACTCTTCCAGCACCTCGTAGCAGGTTTCGCGCATCAGCTTGGCGCGCGGGTCGAAGTTCTTGTAGACGCGGTGACCGAAGCCCATCAGCTTGACGCCGGAGTTCTTGTCCTTGACCTTGGCGATGAACTCGGGGATCTTGTCGACGGTGCCGATTTCCTTGAGCATGTTCAGGGCCGCTTCGTTGGCGCCGCCGTGGGCGGGGCCCCACAGGCAGGCGATGCCGGCGGCGATGCAGGCGAACGGGTTGGCGCCCGAGGAGCCGGCCAGGCGCACGGTCGAGGTCGACGCGTTTTGCTCGTGGTCGGCGTGCAGGATCAGGATGCGGTCGAGGGCGCGCACCAGCACGTCGTTGACCTTGTACTCTTCGCACGGATTGCCGAACATCATGCGCATGAAGTTGGCGCTGTAGGACAGGTCGTTGCGCGGATAGACGAAGGGCTGGCCCATCGAATATTTGTAGGACATCGCCACCAGGGTCGGCATCTTCGCGATCAGGCGGATGGCCGACACTTCGCGGTGGTGCGGATCGTTGATGTCCAGCGAGTCATGGTAGAACGAGGCCAGCGCGCCGACGGTGCCGACCAGCACCGACATCGGATGGGCGTCGCGGCGGAAGCCGCGGAAGAAGAACTGCATCTGCTCGTGGACCATGGTGTGGTTGGTCACGGTGGCGACGAACTTGGCTTTTTCGGCCACGGTCGGCAGTTCGCCGTTCAGCAGCAGGAAGCAGCTTTCCATGAAGTCGGCGTTGACGGCCAACTGTTCGATTGGGTAGCCGCGGTACAGCAGCTCGCCCTTGTCGCCGTCGATGTAGGTGATCGAGGAATTGCAGGCGGCCGTAGACATGAAGCCCGGGTCGTAGGTGAACTTGCCGGTGCCCGCGTAGAGCTTGCGGATGTCGATGACTTCCGGACCTACCGTGCCTTCGTAGATGGGGAAGTCGATCGATGGGCTGCCATCGGAGAACGACAGGGTGGCTTTTTTGTCAGAGGTATTCATGGGCTCTTCCTTCTCGGAATGATCCGAAATATAAATCAAAAATTCTGGTGGCGCGATGCGCCTGGCCGGACGCGGCGTGATCGACGCGTCGTCCGGTTTCGGCGCCAAGGCGGCTCGGCCGGGCGTCGGCCTAAACGACTCTCAGCCGCTGCAACAGTGCGTGCACTTGCGGCAGGTCGACTTCGCCTTCGGGCTCCTTGCGGGCCAGCACCAGATCCAATAACGCATTGTCCGACAAATCGAGCAAACGCGTCAGCGCGTCCACTTCCTCATCGGTCAATTCGGTTTCGTACGCATCCAGAAAACGGGTCAGGATAATGTCGTTTTCCAACAGGCCGCGGCGCGCGCGCCAGCGCAGGCGGGCGCGGTTGGCGGGGTCGGACTGATGCGCGGGTACACTTGATTCTGTCATTTTGCTCAATACCATACGGTGCGCCCCCGCGCGCGGGGGCGTGGCACAGCGGGCGGCGGCGCGAACCGCCGCCCGCGGGCGCGGGACTTAAATCGCGCGGCGGACCATCAATTCCTTGATCTTGCCGATGGCCTTGTTCGGGTTCAGACCCTTCGGGCAGACATCGACGCAGTTCATGATCGAGTGGCAGCGGAACAGACGGTATGGGTCTTCCAGGTTGTCCAGGCGCGCGCCGGTGGCTTCGTCGCGGCTGTCGGCGATGAAGCGGTAGGCTTGCAGCAGACCGGCCGGGCCGACGAATTTATCCGGATTCCACCAGAACGAGGGGCACTGCGTCGAGCAGCAGGCGCACAGGATGCACTCGTACAGGCCGTCGAGCTCTTCGCGCTCGGCCGGGGTTTGCAGGCGCTCTTTTTCAGGCGGGATCGATTCGTTGATCAGGAAGGGCTTGATCGAATCGTACTGCTTGAAGAACTGCGTCATGTCGACGATCAGGTCGCGGATCACCGGCAGGCCCGGCAGCGGACGCAGCACGATGGGCTGGGTCAGCTCGTTCAGGTTGGTGGTGCAGGCCAGGCCGTTCTTGCCGTTGATGTTCATGGCGTCGGAACCGCAGACGCCCTCGCGGCAGGAGCGGCGCAGCGACAGGGAGTCGTCGACGTCGGACTTGATGCGCTGCAGCGCGTCGAGCAGCATCTTGTCGGTGTCCTGCAGTTCGACGGTGACGTCCTGCATGTACGGCTTCGCGTCCGTGTCCGGATCGTAGCGGTAGATCTTGAGTTTAACTGTGCGTGTCATGTTCCGACCCTTAGAATGTGCGTGGTTTTGGCTTGAAGGTGTCGACCGTCAGCGGTTTCGTGACGACTGCCTTGTAGTCGAGGCGGTTGCCCTCCGAGTACCACAGGGTGTGCTTCATCCAGTTGTCGTCGTCGCGTTGCGGGAAATCGCTGTGCGCGTGGGCGCCGCGCGATTCCTTGCGCGCCACGGCCGAGGTGATGGTCGCCTTCGCCGTTTCGATCAGATTGTCCAGCTCCAGCGCTTCCACGCGGGCCGTGTTGAAGACCATCGATTTGTCCTTGAACGCGACGTTCTTGCGCCGTTCGTCCAGCTTCATGATTTCGACGAAGCCCTGCTTGAGCAGCGCGTCGGTGCGGAACACGCCGCAGTACTTCTGCATCGTGGCGCGGATCTCGTTGGCGATGCCCTGCACGGTTTCCTTGCCGGTCGAATTCTCCAGGCGCGCCAGGCGCTCCATGGCCGGCTTCGCGGCGCCCTCGGGCAAAGGCTTGTTCTCTTTGTCCTTCAGGCCGCTGGCGACGATGTGGTTGCCGGCCGCGCGGCCGAACACCACCAGGTCGAGCAGCGAATTGGTGCCCAGGCGGTTGGCGCCGTGCACCGAGACGCAGGCGCATTCGCCGATCGCGTACAGGCCGTTGACGACGCTCGCGACGCCGTCCTTCGGCGTGACGACCTGGCCGTGGATGTTGGTCGGAATGCCGCCCATCTGGTAATGGATGGTCGGCACGACCGGGATCGGTTCCTTGGTGGCGTCGACGTTGGCGAACTTGTGGCCGATTTCCAGGATCGACGGCAGGCGCTTGGCGATGGTGTCGGCGCCGATGTGGCGCAGGTCCAGCATGACGTGGTCCTTGTTCGGACCGCAGCCGCGGCCTTCCTTGATTTCCTGGTCCATCGAACGCGAGACGAAGTCGCGCGGCGCCAGATCCTTCAGGGTCGGCGCGTAGCGCTCCATGAAACGCTCGCCTTCGCTGTTGATCAGGATGCCGCCTTCGCCGCGCACGCCTTCGGTGATCAGCACGCCCGCGCCGGCCACGCCGGTCGGGTGGAACTGCCAGAACTCCATGTCCTGCAGCGGCAGGCCGGCGCGCGCCGCCATGCCCATGCCGTCGCCGGTGTTGATGAAGGCGTTGGTCGAGGCGGCGAAGATGCGTCCGGCGCCGCCGGTGGCCATGATGGTGGTCTTCGCTTCCAGGATCATGCATTCGCCGGTTTCCATCTCCAGCGCGACCACGCCGACCCCGTCGCCCTCGGCGTCGCGGATGATGTCGATGGCCATCCATTCGACGAAGAAGTGGGTGCGGGCGCGCACGTTGCGCTGGTACAGGGTGTGCAGCAGGGCGTGGCCGGTGCGGTCGGCGGCGGCGCAGGCGCGCTGCACGGGTTTCTCGCCCAGGTTGGCGGTGTGGCCGCCGAAGGGGCGCTGATAGATGGTGCCGTCCGGATTGCGGTCGAAGGGCATGCCGAAGTGTTCCAGCTCGTAGACCACCTTCGGCGCTTCGCGGCACATGAATTCGATGGCGTCCTGGTCGCCCAGATAGTCGCCGCCCTTGACGGTGTCGAACATGTGCCAGAACCAGTTGTCCTCGGCCATGTTGCCCAGCGAGGCGCCAATGCCGCCCTGCGCCGCGACGGTGTGCGAGCGGGTCGGGAAGACTTTCGAGAGCACCGCGACGTTCAGGCCGGCCTCGGCCAGTTGCAGCGAGGCGCGCATGCCGGAACCGCCGGCGCCGATGATGACCGCGTCAAAGCGGCGGGTAGGGATTGCAGATTTATAAGCTGCCACGATTACACACTCCAGAGTATCTGCACCGACCATGCGGCGCAAGCGATCAACCACAGCAGTGTGGCAATTTGCAGGATGAGACGGACGACGACGGACTTGACATAGTCCATCCAGATGTCACGCATGCCGACCCAGGCGTGGTAGCCCAGGGCCAGGAAGGTCACCAGGCTGAACAGTTTGAACCACTGCTGGGCGAACAGACCGGCCCAGCCTTCGTAGCTGAAATTGTTGCCGGTGAGGAAAGCGACCAGGAGGATGGCCGTGTAGAGCACCATCACGATGGCGGTGACGCGTTGCGCCAACCAGTCGCGCAGGCCGTAGTGGGCGCCGACGACGAGGCGTTTCGGTCCGATGTTATTGTTCGCCATTAAAATACTCCAAACAGTTTCAAGCCGACCAGGGCGGTCAGCAACAGGCTGATGACCAGCACGCCGGCGGCCGATTTGCGGGCCGAATCCTTGTCCAGACCCAGATGCAGGTCCATGAACAGGTGGCGCACGCCGGCGCAGAAATGCTGCATGTAACCCCAGACCAGGGCCAGCGTCACCAGGCGCACGAACCAGTGCGAGGCGATGCCTTGGAAGTAGGCGAACGAGATTTCCGAACGCAGGCTCAGTTGCAGCATGTACAGCGCGGCAGGCAACAGCAGGAACATCAGAAAACCACTGATGCGGTGCAGGATCGACACCAGACCGGCCAGGGGCAGGCGGTAGTTCGACAACTGCGTCACATGGATATTAGTGAATTTCGGCCGTTCTTTTTTTGGTACTTCTCTTACGGCTTCGGACATAACAAGACCCCCTTGAGCTTTAACAAATATTGAAGCTGCGATTTTCGCCGATTTTCGCAACTCGAACCAATATCTATTGTTACATATAACTAAAATAGTGTACGACCGCACACCCTGAGCGCTACTTTCCGTAGTTCATCGTATTTTTAGCGCCACATGCCGCCCCGCGGCGGCGGCGGCACGGGGCGCGGCACTGCCGTCTCAATTCAGTTCATTTTGATAGTGGTGCTGCGCCGTCAGGTACAGGCCGCGGCGCAGTTCGACCGGCTTGTCGCCGTAGGTGAAGGAGACGCGCTCGGAGCTCAACAGCGGCGTGCCCTCCGCCGTGTGCAGCAGCTCGGCCGCGCCGGCGTCGGCGCAGACGGCGCGGATCTGCTCGGAAGCGCGTATCATGCGCGTGCCGAACTCGGTTTCGAACAGGCCGTACATCGGCCCCTTGTATTCGACCAGGCGCTCGGCCGTCAAGCCCTTGAAGGTCAGGCCGGGCAACCACATCTCCTCGACGATGGTGGGCACGGCGTCGAAGGACTGCACGCGCTTGATGAAGATCACCGCGTCGCCCGACTTCAGGTCGAGCAGGCGCGCCACGTCGGCCGGCGCGCGCACGCGCTTGACCTCGATGATTTTGTTTTCGGGATAGTGCGGCACGCCCTCGTCGGGCACCAGGCGCAGGAAGCGGAAATGCGCGCGCGCCTCGTGATGGGTGGAGACGAAGGTGCCCTTGCCCTGGCGGCGCATGACCAGGTTCTCGGCCGCCAGCTCGTCGATGGCCTTGCGCACGGTGCCCTGGCTGACCTTGAAGCGGCCGGCCAGTTCGACCTCGCTGGGAATGAGTTCGCCGGGCTTCCATTCGCCCGACTGCAGGCTCTGCGTGATCAGGGCCTTGATCTGCTGGTACAGCGGGCTGAAGGTCGGCGACCCCGCCGCCGGCGTTCCGGGCGCCGCGGGCGTCGGATGGACCGTCCCGCTGGCGGCGGGTACATTCGTGGTCGGGTTGGGCGGGACAGGGTTCATAGGGTGAGATTTCACCACAAAAGCCCCGCCGAGTCCAGTGAAAGCTGTGCAAGTTATCTGTCTTATATAAGACATAAGATATGATTGACAGATGCGTTTCGGCCGCCTAAACTCGCCCTCGACCGGACTTGCGCGGCGAATTGCGCGGCAAGCGCGCGCCCTTGGCGCCGCGGCCCAGGCCAGGTTGCGGCACGGCATGCGCGGCAAAGCTGCGCGCCCTGCCGGTTTTGGTATCATTACACTTTTCCGTACAAGCGTAGGCCCAGCTTCCAGATCGTTTTTTTCCCCACTTGGAGATTCATCATGGCTAAAACCCCAATGCGTGTTGCAGTGACCGGCGCCGCCGGCCAAATCGGTTACGCGCTGCTGTTCCGCATCGCCAACGGCGACATGCTCGGCAAAGACCAGCCGGTCATCCTGCAATTGCTTGAAATCCCGGACGAAAAGGCCCAAAAGGCCTTGAAGGGCGTCATGATGGAAATCGACGACTGCGCCTTCCCCCTGCTGGTGGGCATGACCGCGCACGCCGACCCGATGACGGCCTTCAAGGACATCGACGTCGCCATGCTGATCGGCGCCCGTCCGCGCGGCCCCGGCATGGAACGCAAGGACCTGCTGGAAGCGAACGCGCAGATCTTCACGGTGCAGGGCAAGGCGCTCGACGCCGTCGCCTCGCGCAACGTCAAGGTGCTGGTGGTGGGCAATCCGGCCAACACCAACGCCTACATCGCGATGAAATCGGCGCCTTCGCTGCCGGCCAAGAACTTCACCGCCATGCTGCGCCTGGACCACAACCGCGCCCTGTCGCAAATCGCCGCCAAGACCGCCAAGCCGGTCACCGCGATCGAAAAACTGTTCGTCTGGGGCAACCACTCGCCGACCATGTACGCCGACTACCGCTACGCGGAAATCGACGGCAAGTCGGTCAAGGAGATGATCAACGACGACGCCTGGAACAAAGACACCTTCCTGCCGACCGTCGGCAAGCGCGGCGGCGCCATCATCGAAGCGCGCGGCCTGTCCTCGGCGGCTTCGGCGGCCAACGCGGCCATCGACCATGTGCATGACTGGGTCCTGGGCACGGCCGGCAAGTGGACCACGATGGGCATCCCTTCGGACGGCTCCTACGGCATTCCGGAAGGCGTCATCTTCGGCTTCCCGGTCACCACCGAAAACGGCGAATACAAGATCGTCCAGGGCCTGAGCGTCGACGCGTTCTCGCAAGAGCGCATCAACGTCACCCTGAA
>JANXSQ010000269.1 GCA_025356595.1 Janthinobacterium sp.
CCTTGAAACTCAAGGCCGGCGGCTGTTCCAGCGCGGCGTTGACGTGGGCGCGGAAGGCCTTGTAGCCGCCGTCCAGCTGCGCCGCCGGCCAGCCTATCTTGGCCAGGATGTGCGCCATCGAGCCGCTGCGGTTGCCGCCGCGCCAGCAGTAGATCAAGGGTTTCCAGTCGCGCGGCTTGTCCAGCCACAGGGTTTCGATGTGCGCGCCGATATTCTTCGCCACCATCGCGGCGCCGACCTTCTTCGCCTCGAAGGCGTTGACTTGCTTGTACAGGGTGCCGACCTCGATGCGCTGGGCGTCGTCGAGCACCGGGCAGTTGATGGCGCCGGGCAGGTGGTCGAGCGCGTATTCGGCCGGCGTGCGGGCGTCGATGATGGCGTCGAAATCCTGCAGATTGGGCAGGACGTCGTCAAAACTGAGCAGGGCAGGGTATTTCATCGTGTCTTTAACATGGGAAGCAGTTGCGGCCAGATATTGGCCAGGATCAGGGGATGGGCTTCGGCGGTCGGGTGCAGGCGGTCGGCCTGGAAGAGTTGCGCCTTGTCGGCCACGCCCTCGAGCATGAAGGGCACCAGCGGCGCCTTCAGCTCCTTGGCCAGCTTGGCGTACAGGGCGAAGAACTTGTCGGCGTAGTCGCGCCCGTAGTTGGGCGGCATGCGCATGCCCACCAGCAGCACGCGGGCGCCGGCCTGTTTCGCCTGGACGCTCATGGCGCTCAGATTCGCTTCGGCGGCGGCCACCGGCAGGCCGCGCAAGCCGTCGTTGGCGCCCAGTTCGATGACCACGATCTGCGGATGGTATTTTTCCAGCAGGGCCGGCAGGCGGGCCCGTCCGCCGCTGGTGGTTTCGCCGCTGACGCTGGCGTTGACGATGCCGGCGGCGATGCCCTGCGTGGCCAGGCGGCGCTCCAGCAGCGCCACCCAACCGCTGCCGCGCTGCAGGCCGTACTCGGCCGACAGGCTGTCGCCAAGCACCAGGACCGTTTTTGGTGCAGAATAGGCGCTCGCCGCGCACAGCAGCGCGGCCAAGGGCAGGCACAGCAGCAGGCGCCGGCGCGGCATCGGGCGTCCGCCGCGGGCGCTCAAGTATTCACGAATTTTTTTTAGATAGATCAGCATGCCCGAATTTCCCAAAGCGACTTCCTCGCATTTCATTCCCAACGAACCGGCCGCCGTGGCGCCGGGGCATAGCGCCGCCGCGGCCCATCCGGGCCGCGCCACCGTGCCGGCCGCGATCGAAGTGGCCGGGCTGAGCAAGCGCGTGCCGGACGCCGACGGCGAACTGACGATCTTGCACAGCGTGGATTTTACCGTGCAAAGGGCGGAGACGCTTGCAATTGTCGGCGCCTCCGGTTCCGGCAAGTCGACCCTGCTCGGCCTGCTGGCCGGCCTGGACACGCCGTCCAGCGGCCGCGTGGTCCTCGACGGCGCCGACATCTTCGCGCTCGATGAGGATGGCCGCGCCGGTTTGCGCATGGCCAAGCTGGGTTTCGTGTTCCAGTCCTTCCAGCTTCTGCCGCATTTGACGGCCCTGGAAAACGTCATGTTGCCGCTGGAATTGCGCGGCGAGGCCAAGGCCACGGAAAAAGCGGCGGCGATGCTGGAGCGGGTGCGCCTGGGCACGCGCCTCAAGCATTATCCGAAATACCTGTCCGGCGGCGAGCAGCAGCGCGTCGCCCTGGCGCGCGCCTTCGTCACCGAGCCGCCGCTGCTGTTCGCCGACGAACCCACCGGCAGCCTGGACGCGGCCACCGGCGAGGCGGTGATCCAGCTGATGTTCCAGCTCAACCGCGAGCACGGCTCGACCCTGGTCCTGGTGACGCACGACACCTCGATCGCCGCGCGCTGCGGCCGCACCATCACCATCGCCGCCGGCCGGCTGGTCTAAGCGTTGAAAAAACGGCCGGGCGCCGCTCGCGGTTTCGCCCGTGCCCGCCTCAGTAGCGCTGATGCTGCGCCATGCGGTTGATGGCGACGCGTATCGCCGGCAGCAGTTCGCCGGCCGTCAGGCCGATCGGGCCCACGCCGTCGGCCACCAGCACATCGGCGGCCATGCCGTGCAGCCAGACGGCGGCCAGCGCCGCCTCCCATTCCGGCCAGCCCTGCGCCAGCAGGCTGCCGCACAGGCCGGCCAGCACGTCGCCGGTGCCGGCCGTGGCCAGCGCCGGGTTGCCCGTCGCGTTGACGACGACGGCGCCGTCGGCGCCGGCGATCACCGTGCCCGAACCCTTCAAGACCACCGTCACGCGCATCTGCGCGGCCAACTGGCGCGCCGCCGCCAGCCGGTCCGCCTGCACCTCGGCGATGTCGACGCCGAGCAGGCGCGCCGCCTCCAGGGGATGCGGGGTCAGCACGGCGCCGCGCGCGCGCAGCGCCAGCGCCGTCTGCAATTCCGGCTCGGCGGCCATCAGGTTCAGCGCGTCGGCGTCCAGCACCAGGGCGCTGGCGCTGTCGATGGCGCGCTGCAGCAGGTCGCGCGCGCGGTGCGTGGAGCCCAGGCCGGGGCCGGCCACCAGCACGGCGCTGTCGAGGTCGAAGTCGCTGGCCAGGCGGCACATCAGCTCCGGCTGGCCGCTGTCGTAGGCCGGCGCCTCGTCCGGGAAGACGATGTAGACGCGCCCGGCGCCGGCGTGCAGCGCGCTGCGCGCCGCCAGAATGGGCGCGCCGGTCATGCCGTGGCCGCCGCCGATGACGGCGACGCTGCCGTAACTGCCCTTGTGGCTGTTTTGCCGGCGGGCCCGCAGGTGGCGCGAGAAGTAGCGCACCTCGTTCAGGTGCGCCGCTGCGGGCGGGAAATGGCTGGCGTCGAGCTCGAGGCGCGACACCAGCACGGTGCCGGCGTAATCCTGGCCGTCGCAGGTGTGCAGGCCGGGCTTGTCGCCGATGAAGGTGATGGTGTGGCTGGCGCGCACGGCCACGCCGTCCGGGCCGACCACGGCGCCGGTGTCGGCGTCCAGGCCGCTGGGCAGGTCCAGCGCCAGCACGCGGCGCTCCAGCGCGTTGATCTGTTCGACGGCGGCGCGCAGCGCGCCCTCCAGGGGGCGCCGCAGGCCGATGCCGAACAGGCCGTCGATGATCAGGTTCCAGTCCTCGGCGGCGATGGCGGCGGCGTCCGCCTCGACGAAGCGGGCGGCGCTGCCGCGGGCGCGTTGCAGCGCGTGTTGCCGCTCGGCCGAGGGCGCGCCGGCGTCCGCCACCAGCCACACCGAGACCTGCATGCCGGCGTGCGCCAGGTGGGCCGCCGTCTCCAGCGCGTCGCCGCCGTTGTTGCCGGGGCCGGCCAGCACCAGCACCTTGCAGTGCGAAGGCGTCAGCGGCAGCAGGTCGAGGGCGGCGTTGGCGCCGGCCTGGCCGGCGCGCTGCATCAGGGCGCCGCGCGGCAGTTGCGTGGCGGCCGATTCTTCGATGGCGCGGATCTCCGCGACGCTGTAGAGGGAATTCATGGTGGCGATGACCGTGGCAGGATAGAGGATACAAGCAACATAAAGCCGATCCCGCCGCGGCGCAAGGGGGGCGCGCCCGAAACGGCGAGAAAGATGCCGGGGCCGTCTACAATAGGCTTTTTCGGACACGGGCGGGCAGACCATGGATTGGCAATTCTGGATAGACCGGGGCGGCACCTTCACCGACATCGTCGCGCGCCGCCCGGACGGCCTGCTGGCGACGCACAAGCTGCTGTCGGAGAACCCCGGGCAGTACGGCGACGCGGCCTTGGCCGGGATCCGCCACCTGATGGGCGTGGCGGCCGGCGCGCCGCTTCCCGTGGCCCTGATCGGGGCCGTGAAGATGGGCACCACGGTGGCCACCAACGCCCTGCTCGAACGCAAGGGCGAACCGACCGCGCTGGCCATCACGCGCGGCTTCCGCGACGCGCTGCGCATCGCCTACCAGAACCGGCCGCGCCTGTTCGCGCGCCACATCGTGCTGCCCGAACTGCTGTACCGCCAGGTCGTCGAGATCGACGAGCGCGTCGGCGCGCACGGCGAGACGGTGCGCGCGCTGGACGAGGCGGCCGCGCGCGCCGGCCTGGAGGCGGCCTACGCCCGGGGGCTGCGCGCGCTGGCCATCGTCTTCATGCACGGCTACCGCTACGGCGCGCACGAGGCGCGCGTGGCCGCCATCGCCCGCGAGATCGGCTTCACGCAAATTTCCGTCTCGCATGAAGTCAGTCCGATGATGAAACTGGTGGCGCGCGGCGACACCACCGTCGTCGACGCCTACCTCTCGCCCATCCTGCGCCGCTACGTCGAGCAGTTGGCGCTCGAGCTGCCCGGCGCCCGGCTGCAATTCATGCAGTCGAACGGCGGCCTGACGGACGCGCGCGCCTTCCAGGGCAAGGACAGCATCCTCAGCGGCCCGGCCGGCGGCATCGTCGGCATGGTGCGGGCCAGCCAGTCGGCCGGCTTCGGGCGCGTCATCGGTTTCGACATGGGCGGCACCTCGACCGACGTGTCGCACTTTTCCGGCGAATTCGAGCGCGTCTTCGAGACCCGGATCGCCGGCGTGCGCATGCGCGCGCCGATGATGAACATCCACACCGTGGCGGCGGGCGGCGGTTCCATTCTGCACTTCGACGGCGCGCGCTACCGCGTCGGCCCGGACAGCGCGGGCGCCAATCCGGGTCCCGCAAGCTACCGCCGCGGCGGCCCGCTGACCGTCACCGACTGCAACGTCATGCTGGGCAAGATACAGCCGGCGCACTTTCCGCGCCTGTTCGGCCCGGGCGCCGACGAGGCGCTCGACGCCGCCGTGGTGCGCGAGAAATTCACCGCGCTGGCGGCGCGCATCGGCGCCGCCGGGGCCACGGCGCCCAGCCCGGAGCAGGTGGCCGAGGGCTATATCGAGATCGCCGTCGGCAACATGGCGAACGCCATCAAGCAGATCTCGGTGCAGCGCGGCCACGACGTCAGCGACTACACCCTGACCAGCTTCGGCGGCGCCGGCGGCCAGCACGCCTGCCTGGTGGCCGACGCGCTGGGCATGAAGAGCGTGTTCATCCACACCCTGGCCGGCGTCATGTCGGCCTACGGCATGGGCCTGGCCGACCAGAGCGCGATGCGCGAAGCGGCCATCGAGGCGCGCCTGGACGACGCCGCGCCGGCGCAACTGGCGGCCCGCCTCGAGGCCCTAGGCGCGCAAGCCCGCGCCGAGCTGCTCGAGCAGGGCGTGGCGGAGGAGCGCATCAGCCTGATGCGCCGCGTCCACCTGCGCTACGAAGGCACTGACTCGGCCCTGATCGTGCCCTTCGACAGCCTGGAGAGCATGCGGGCCCAGTTCGAACTGGCCTACCAGAAACGCTTTTCCTTCCTGATGCCGGGCAAGGCCCTGATCGCCGAGGCCGTCTCCGTGGAGGCGCTCGGCAAGTCCGACGCGCCGGCCGAAGCGCCGCCCGCGCATGCGCCGCGCCGCGCGCCGCTGGCGCCGCTGCAACTGCTGCCGATGTATAGCAATGGAGGCTGGCGCGAAACCGGCCTCTATCGGCGCGACAGCCTGCGCCCCGGCGACAGCCTGGACGGCCCGGCCATCATCGCCGAGGCCAACGCCACCACGATCGTCGAGGCGGGCTGGCGCGCCAGCGTCACCGCGCAAGACCATCTGGTGCTGCGGCGCGTCGCCGCCTTGCCGCAGCGGCGCGCCATCGGCACCAGCGCGGACCCGGTGATGCTGGAGATTTTCAACAATTTGTTCATGTCGATCGCCGAGCAGATGGGCATGCGCCTGCAAAACACCGCGTACTCCGTCAACATCAAGGAGCGGCTCGACTTCAGCTGCGCCATCTTCGACGCCGCCGGCAGCCTGATCGCCAACGCGCCGCATATGCCGGTGCATCTGGGTTCCATGGGCGAGAGCATCAAGACCGTGATGCAGGGCAACGCCGGGACCATGCGGCCGGGCGACGTCTACATGCTCAACGACCCCTACCACGGCGGCACGCATCTGCCCGACGTGACGGTGATCTCGCCGGTCTTCGACGCGGCCGGCGCGGCCATCCTGTTCTACGTCGGCTCGCGCGGCCACCACGCCGACATCGGCGGCACCACGCCGGGTTCGATGCCGCCGGACTCCCGCGACATCGAGCAGGAGGGCGTGCTGATCAACAACTTCAAGCTGGTCGACGGCGCGCTGGGCGGCGGCCGCCTGCGCGACGCGGAGACGCGCGCCCTGCTGGCCGGCGCGCGCTACCCGGCCCGCAACCCCGACCAGAACATGGCCGACCTGCGCGCGCAGGTGGCGGCGAACCAGAAGGGCGCCGAGGAATTGCGCAAGATGGTGGCCCACTTCGGCCTGGACGTCGTGCAAGCCTATATGGGCCACGTGCAGGACAACGCCGAGGAGGCGGTGCGGCGCGTCATCGGCGCGCTCAAGGATGGCGCCTACACGGTGGAGCTGGACAACGGCGCGCGCATCCAGGTGGCGATCCGCGTCGACGCCGCCGGGCGCAGCGCCGACATCGACTTCAGCGGCACCTCGGCGCAGTTGCCGAACAACTTCAACGCGCCCTCGGCCGTCTGCATGGCGGCCGTGCTGTACGTCTTCCGCACCCTGGTCGACGACGAGATTCCCCTCAACGCCGGCTGTCTGAAGCCCTTAAACGTCATCATCCCGGCCGGCTCGATGCTCAATCCGCGCTATCCGGCCTCGGTGGTGTCGGGCAACGTGGAAACCTCGACCTGCATCACCAACGCCCTGTACGGCGCGCTGGGCGTGATGGCGGCGTCGCAGGGGACGATGAACAATTTCACCTTCGGCAACGCCAAGTACCAGTATTACGAGACGATCTCGGGCGGTTCGGGCGCCGGTCCCGGCTTCGACGGCACCGACGTGGTGCAGACGAATATGACCAATTCGCGCCTGACCGATCCGGAGATCCTGGAATGGCGCTTCCCCGTGCGTCTGGAGCGCTACGAGATACGCCCCGGCTCGGGCGGGGCGGGGCGCTGGTGCGGCGGCAACGGCGGCGTGCGCGCCTTGCGTTTCCTGGAACCGATGACGGCGGCCATCCTGTCGAACAACCGCATCCACGCGCCCTTCGGCATGGCCGGCGGAGGGCCGGGCGCGCTGGGGCGCAACACGGTGCTGCGCGCCGACGGCGGCGTCGAGGAGCTGGCGCATATCGGCAAGACGGAAATGCGGGCCGGCGACGTCTTCGTCATCGAAACGCCCGGCGGCGGAGGCTACGGCGCAAGCGTGGAATGAGGCCCATGTCCGCGCGGGCCGCGGCGGGCGCGCATGAGCGGGCAGCGCGGGAGGGTGCCCCCAAGAAAGTGTTCAGTGACGCAATGGCTGGTGCTATGATGCGGCCCCGTTGCGTTTTGCATGGTGCGGTCGCGGGATGCCGTCCATGCGTGCAACTGGCACCTTGCCGTGCCCGGTGGCGGGCACTTTTGTTGTTACCCAGTCCATTTTTTGCTACCCAGTCCAAACAGACTATTGGCACGGGTTCAATATCACTTTAATATCATAAACACCTCGCCGTTTCGCACGCGAACCGGAACATGCGTCTTGCCGCCCGGATTCAAAGGATGGGGCGGACTTTCGGGCGAGCCGTAATGTTGTGTTTTTTCAAGAATTTCCGTCATTGAAAATACATGTGGCACATGGTTTTTAATGAATTTCCATCATTTCCTTTTACTGTGCTTAAACACGATCAGCGAACGCGGGCGTTATGCACGCCTGGCGCAAGGCGTGCGCCTGCGCCGTCCGGGCACGCCTCAATACAAGAAAGAAGAATATGCAGGATATTTCCCTCCCGGCAATTGCCTCCGCCTCCGGCAAAGGACGCGGCCAAAGGCTGGCGCGCGCCGCCCTGTTCGCGCTGTTGACCCTGTCCGCGCCGGCCATCTGGGCCCAGTCGCCGGCCGACATCGCCGCCGGCGCGCGCAACGCCGAGCGTATCCAGCGCGAGCAGGAGGAGCGCCAGCGCCAGCAGATCCAGCTGGAGCTGGAGGGCCGGCGGGCGCCGAGCCGCATCGAGGTTCAGCCGAGCCCGCCGCCCGCCGCCGGCCAGGGCGGCGCCTGCGTGCAGGTGCGCGCCATCAACATCCACGGCGCGCCCGGCCTGTCCGAGGCGGCGCGCCGGCGCATCGTCGGCCCCTATCTTGATCGCTGCCTGAGTCTGGTCGAGATACAGAAGCTGCTGGCCGATATCGTTGCCGATTATATCGGACGCGGCCTGATCGCGGCGCGCGCCTACGTCCAGCAGCAGGATGCCTCCAAGGGCAGCCTGGATATCCTGGTGGTCGAGGGGACGCTGGAGAAGATCTCGATCTCCGATGGCGGGAAACACAGCATTTCGCTCGGCAACGTCATGCCCGGCCTGCTGGGCCGGCCCCTGAATCTGCGCGATCTCGAGCAAGGCCTGGAGCAAATCAACCGCCTGGCCTCGAACAACGCGACGCTGGAAATCCAGCCCGGCGACGCCGCCGGCGGCAGCGCCGTCATGATCCACAACGCGCCCGGCGATCGCCTGCGCCTGAACCTCTCCGCCGACAACCAGGGCGGCGTATCGACCGGGCGCGATCAGGCTTCGGCCGGCGTCAGCATGGACAATCCACTGGGATGGAACGATTTCCTCAGTGTGACGCACCGCCGTTCCGTGCCGGTCGATTATGCGCGCCGCGCATCGACGGCCAACAACGCCGTGTACGTGCTGCCCTACGGCTACAACACCCTGAGCGCCGGCGCCGGCAATTCCACCTATGTCAGCACGCTGCTCACGTCCGGCGGCCAGGAGTTGAAATCGAACGGCGACAGCAAGAATCTGTTCCTGAAGGGCGAACGCGTCGTCTATCGGGGGCAGAACGGCCGCGCCAGCCTGTCCAGCACCTTGACCGTCAAGGAAAGCAACAATTATCTGGCCGAGCAGTTTCTTGCCAGCAGCAGCCGCAAGCTGGCGGTATGGGACCTCGACGCCAGCCTGTCCGGCCGCCTCGGCGACGGCGTGGTGGGCGCCGAACTGGGCCTGTCGCGCGGCCTGGACCGCTTCGGCGCGCGCCGCGACGCGCCGGACCTGCCGGGCGAGGCGCCCAAGGCGCAGTTCCGCAAGATCCGTTACGGCGCCTCGTATATGTTGCCGTTCAGGGTGGCCAACACCGAGGCGGTGTTTTCCAGCCAGTTGTCGGGCCAGCGCGGCATCGACGCGCTCTTCGGTTCCGAACAGATTTTGATCGGCGGCATCTACAGCGTGCGCGGTTTCGTCAACACCACCTTCACCGGCGACGAGGGTTACACGCTGCGCAACGACCTGTCGACGCGCCTGCCGCTGCCCTGGCCGGGCCGGCAGGCGGCCGTGCTGCGGCCCTATGTCGGCCTCGATTACGGCCGCGTCAGCGCGCGCGGCCCGAGCGCCGTCGGCGGTTATCTGGCCGGCGCGACGCTGGGCCTGGGCCTGAGCGTGGGCGCCTTCAACGCCGATCTCTTCAGCGCCTGGCCGATCGCCATGACGGACGGGGCGAAGCTGGAAAGCCCGCGTGTCTATCTGCAAGTGCGCCTGGCGCTGTAACAGCGGCCCAAGTATCGAACAAGAACGGCAGTGGACCAAGGCGTCGGCTGCGATTGCCACGGCAACGAGGAAAATATGAACATCAAGCACACACAACTCCCGCAAGCGCTGACGCTGCGTCCCATGGCGCTGGCCTTGCTCGGCGCTTCCTTGTTCAGCCTGCCGACGCTGACCGCCGCGCAGGTCGTGGCCAACGGTGCCAACACCACGGTGTACAAGGCGCCGAACGGCGTGCCGGTGGTCGATATCGCCACCGCGAACGGCGCCGGGGTGTCGCATAACCGCTATACGCAATTCAATGTCGACGGCAAGGGCCTGATTCTGAACAACGGCAACTCGGCGCAGATGGCGCGCCAGTCGCAACTCGCCGGTCAGCTCTCGGCGAACTTGAATCTGCTCGATCCGGCCAAACTCATCATCAATGAGGTGAACGGCGCCAACCGCAGCACGCTGGCCGGCTATATCGAGGTGCTGGGCAGCCGCGCCGAGGTGGTCATCGCCAATCCCTACGGCATCACCTGCAGCGGCTGCGGCTTCATCAACACGCCGCGCGTGACGCTGAGCACCGGCGTGCCGGGCATCGACCCGCTCACCGGCAATCTGAGCGGCTTCCGGGTCACCCAGGGCGATATCCTGATCAACGGCGCCGGCCTGGACGGCAGGAGTGTCGCCTATCTGGACCTGGTGGCCCGCTCGGTCAAGGTCGACGGGCAAGTGAACGCGCAGGACCTGTCCATCGCCGCGGGCGCCAACAACTGGGACTACGCCAGTCGCGAGGCGAGCGCCAACGCGCCCGCCGGCGCCGCTTCCGCGCCCGGTTTCGATTCCACCGCGCTGGGCGGCATGTACGCCAACCGCATCCGCATTCTGTCCACCGAGCAAGGCGTGGGCGTGCGCATGCTGGGCGACGCCGCCGCCGCGGCGGCCGAACTGACGATCACCGCGGCCGGCGCGATTCTCGTGCAAAGCCGCCTGAGCGCGGAGCGGGGCGCGCTCAACGTGAGCAGCAACAATGCTTCCGGCATTGGCGCCGCCGCCTTGACCGTGAGCGGCGCCAATGCCGCGCTGAGCGCGGGCGGCGACCTCACGCTGCTGAGCAGCGGCGCCGGCAACGGCATCACGCTGAGCGACGCCAGCCTGAACGCCGGCGGGGCGCTGCTGCTGCGTTCGGCCGGCGACCTGTCCGACAGCGCCGCCGTCGGCACTGCCAAGGCCAGCCGTTTCGCGGCCGGCAAACTGAGCATCGACGTCGCCGGCAAGGCCGTCGTCGGCAATACCAGCTGGGGCGCCGGCGCGGCGCTCGACGCCACCTTCGGCGCGCTGCAGGTCGCGCCGGCGGGCGCCAGCTTCTACAGTGGCGCGGATGGCGGCGCCGCCGACAAGACGCTGAACATGACAACGAGCGAGGGCGACCTGAACCTGGCCGGGGCGTCCCTGCGCGCGCCGGGCGCGATCAAGCTCAGCGCCGGGCAAGCTTCGCTGCAACTGGGCGCGGGCGGCAAGGTGGAATCGGGCGACGGCATCGCGCTGGACGCCGGGCGCAGGATCGACAACGCCGCCAGCGTGTCGGCGCAGAACGATCTGACGCTGCGCTCCAACAACGCCAAGGCAAATCTCGCGCTGCTCAACAGCGGCGTGCTGCAGGCGGGCCGGACGCTGTCCATCGCCGGCTTCCCGGCCGGCGGCGTGGCCGGGCAGGGGCTCGATCTGAACAACACGGCGGGCGCCAAATTGCTCGCCGGCGCAACGCTGGACATCCAGGCCGACACCGTCGCCAACGCCGGCATCGTGCAGGCGGCGCGCGACGTGAACATCGCCGCGCGCGGCGCGCTGAGCAACGCCGGCGCCGGCCTGATTCTCAACACGGCCGGCGGCGCGCGTCTGAACCTGCGCGCGGCCAGCCTGGACAACGCGGGCAAGCTGCAATCGGCGGGCGCGCTGTCGGTCTCCAGCGACGCCGGCCTGAACAACAGCGGCAGCATGCTCACGCAAGCGCGCGCCCAGGGCGGCGGTGACGGCGCGTTGACGCTGCAGGGCGACACGATCAGCAACAGCGGCGTGCTCGACTCGGCCGCCGGCGCCGACCTGACGGCCGCCAAGACACTGGTGAACAGCGGCACGGTGCAAAGCGCGGGCGCCTTGACGGCGACGCTCGGCACGGCGCTGAGCAACGCCGAGGGCGCCACATGGCGTTCCGGCGGCAAGGTGCAAATCGGCAGCGCCAGCGCGGCGTTCGCGCTCGACAACCAAGGCCGCATCGAAGCGGGCGGCGACGTGGTGATCGGCGCCAACGGCCATGTCGCCAACCTCAGCAACGGCGCCAAGGCGGTACTGCTGGGAACGACGGACACTTTGACCCTGGGCACCCTGTCGAACAGCGGCATCGTGCAGGCGGCGCAGGGCGTGGCGATCACGGCCAGCGGCAAGGTCGACAATACCGCCAGCGGCGTCATCCTGACGCAGGGCACGCCCGGCGCGGCCATCGTCATCGCGGCGGCGGGCGATCTGAACAATGCCGGCGCGCTGCAATCGAGCGGCGCGCTGCGCGCCGGCAGCGCGGCGAACATCGTCAACAGCGGCAGCATCGTGACGCGCGCGCCGGCGGACGGCGGCAACGACGGCGCGCTGGTCTTGCAAGGCGCGACGCTGAGCAATGCCGGCCTGGTCGCGGCCGGCGGCGACGCCACCCTGAGCGCGGACGGCGCGCTGGACAATGGCGGCACGCTGCAAGGCGGGCGCAGCCTGACGGCGAGCGTCGGCACGGCGCTGAGCAACAGCGCAAGGGGCAAGATACTCTCGGGCGGCAACGTCCAGATCGGCGGCGCCGGCAGCGTCTTCGCCGTGAACAACGCCGGCCGTATCCAGTCCGGCGCCGCGCTGGGCGTCGGCGGCGCCGGGCATCGGACCCAGTTGCTCAACGCGTCCGGCGCCATTCTGCTCGGCGACAGCGTCACGCTGCTGGCGCAGAATGTCGACAACAGCGGCCTGGTGCAGGCGCGCGAAGGCTTGATGCTGGACGCCAGCGGCGGCGCGGTGCGCAACCGCCTGGCCGGCAGCATGCTGACCAAGGGCGCGGCGGGCAAGAACGTCAGCATCACCGGCGGCTCGGTGGTCAACGAAGGTAGGCTGCAATCGACCGGCCAGCTGAGCTTGAGCAGCCTGTCCAGCCTCGACAACAGCGGCACGCTGCTGACGCTGGCCAGCGGCGCGGACGGCGGCAATGACGGCGCTCTGCGCGTCGCGGCCGGCCTGGCTTCCTATGGCGCGTTGAACAATAGCGGCAGGGCCTTGTCGAACGGCGCGGCGTCCTTCTCCGGCGCCGCCATCGACAACAGCGGCACGCTGCAAAGCGTCGGCGCGCTCGAGGTGCGCACCGCATCGACACTGAGCAACTCGGCGACGGGCAAAATTAGCGCGGACGGCGCCGTCAGCATCGACTCCGACCATGCGTTTACCCTGCAAAACGCCGGCCTGCTGCAAAGCGGCGCCGCACTCGGCATTGGCGACGCCGCCCATCGGGTCACGATCACCAACACCGGCACCCTGATCGGCGCCAGCGTATCGCTGGTCGGCGTGACGCTCAATAACTCCGGCCAGGACGCCCGCATCCTGAGCGTGGCCGGCGCGGGCGGCGACGTTGCGCTGGCATTCAGCGGCCAGGTCAGCAACGACGGCGCCATTCATGCGGATCGCGCCCTGAACATCGACGCCGCGGCCATTGCCAATTCCGCGACCGGAGGACTATCCGCAACGGGCGACCTGACGCTGAGCGCGAATAGCCAGGACATCGTCAACAGCGGCTGGATATTCAGCCAGCGCAACATGGCGCTCAGGACCTTCGGCCACGAGATCCGCAATACGGCGACCGGCAGTATCGAGGCGGCCACCGCGCCCTATGGCGCGATCAGCTTCGACACGGGCGGCGGTTCCTTCTACAACGGCAACTACATCAAGAGCGCCGGGGCGATGACGATCAACACCGGCCGTTTCCTCAACCAGGCCGGCGATCGTTTGCCGGACATACTGGAAGGGGCACTCAAGTCCGTGGGCGACACGCAAGTCGGGGACAGCGGCGATTTCCATTGCAACGTGTTCGGCCACGACTGTGCGCACAGCCGTCTCTATAGAACCGATTACACCTCGGATCAATACTTATCCTTCGCTCCGACCAACAACAGTCCCGCGCAGTTGCTTTCGACCGGCGATATCCGTATCACGTACAGCGGGACGGCGGCAAATGTCATTTCCCTCATTTCCGGCGCTAACGTCACGATCACAGGCTTGCCTGGCGCGTCGTTCTTCGAGAACAAGGACTTGTCGCTGCTGCGCAAGAACTATAGTCGCCTCGTCTGGGAGCGCACGGATCACAACGAGGTCAGATATCCGGGCAGCGAGGCAGCCTACGACAGCGTCCAGGGTCACGAAAATGACAACGAGGCGCCGGGTTCATGGGCCTCCGCCAACTCGAATCCGGACTACGGCATCCCCTACGCCCGCGCAAATGGCTACGCCAAGCTGACCGATATGAAGGCCTTGCCTGGCGCGGTCGGGTACAACGCCGGCATCTATGCGTCCGGGGTGTTCAAGTATGTGGGCGGATCCGGCGTGAAGCAGAGCGCCAGTCCGTTTGCCGCAAGCCGTCCGAACGGCGGCGCGGCCCCGACCGGCGCGCTCGATGGCCACGACGTGGCCCAAGCGAGCGCCGGCGACTCGGCCGCCGCTCTGGCCGCCGCCGCCGGCGCGGCGGGCTCCGGGCGTACGGGTCCGAGCACCTTCGTCGGCAGCGCCGGCGTGGTTTTCGTCGGTCCGGACTTGCGCCTGCCGAGCAATCCCAACGGGTTGTTCATCCTGGCCAAGAATCCGAACGCCGGCTATCTGATCGAAACCAATCCACTGTTCGGCGCCGACGGCGCGGGCGTCGGCTCTAACTATCTGGCGCAACGCCTCGGCTTCGATCCCGTCACCGTGGAGCGGCGTCTGGGCGACGCAAACTATGAAACCAAGCTGGTGCGCGATCAATTGATCGCGCAAACCAATAATTTCATCCTGAAGGGCTACGCCAACGAGGCCGAGCAGATGAAAGGCTTGATGGACAGCGCCAGCAGCCAGTATCAGGAACTGGGCCTGGTGTTCGGCACACCGCTGACGGCGCAGCAGGCCGGCAAACTCAGCCAGGATCTGGTGTGGATGGTCGAGCAAACCGTCAAGGGCCAGAAAGTACTGGTTCCCGTGGTCTATCTGGCCGCGGCGACGCGCGCCTCGGTGCTGAACGGCGCCGTGATCGCGGCCAACGATGTTTCCATCGGCGGCAAGACGCTGCAAAACGACGGCGGCACCATCAAGGCCGCCAACAAGCTGACGATCGCCACCAGCGGCGACATCAACAATATCAGCGGCAACATCAGCGGCGACAGCGTCGCGCTGAGCTCGACCGGCGGCAGCATCGTCAACCGCACCAGCGCCGAATTCCTCGGCACGGACACCTATGGCCGCACGGCCATCGGCGCCACCGCCACCATCAGCGCGGGCAAGGATCTGAGCTTGAGCGCGGCCAAGGATGTGAGCGTGATCGGCGCCGCCATCAAGTCCGGCGGCGCGACCAGCATCGACGCCGGCCGCGATGTGCTGTTCGACACGATACAGAACAAGAGCGCCGATTCGAGCGCCGGTTCGAGCAGCGGCGCGTTCAGCAGCAGCAGCTGGTCGCGCAACGAGATCGACACCCGGCAGATCGGCGCCAGCGCCGACAGCGGCGGCAAACTGAGCATCAAAAGCGGCCAGGACGTGACTGTGGCGGGCAGCAAGATCAAGGCGGGCGGCAATGTCGCAGTGGACGCCGGCGCCAATCTGAATCTGCTCGACCGCCAGGACGTCAGGCAAGTGACGGAGATCAGCCGTTCCAGCGGCGTCAGCGTCAGCGCCAGCGGCGGCAAAGTCGGTGTCAACAATGTCACCAACGAAGAGACCAAGGCCACCCGCACCGGCACCAGCGTGGCTGCCTCCATCACCTCGGGCGGCGACACCAGCCTGAGCGCGGCGCAGACCCTGACCGTGCGCGGTTCGGACGTCGACGCCGGGGGCGAATTGAATCTCAGTGGCAAGAATGTGCAGGTGCTGGCCGGCCAGAACACCTTCGAGCAGACCATAGACACGAAGAAAACCACGGTCGGCCTGTCGGTCGGCGTCGATATCAGCGCCGTCACCAATGTCATCGACCTGGCGAAGGGCAACAAGGGCTCGGCCGCCGAGGTCGCGACCATGGCGGCGCAGGCGTACGCCAACCAGGGCGTATCGGTGGGCGTGAACATGTCCACCACCACCACCCATTCGGAGCAGTCGGATAGCACCGCGCGCGTCTCGACGCTGAAGTCGGGCGCGTCGACCCGCGTCAACGCGCAGCAGACGGCCACCTTCGAGGGCAGTAAAGTGGACGCCGGCGACAAGATCGAGGTCAAGGCCGCCGACATCAATATGGTGGCGGCGCGCAACACCAGCAGTTACACCTCGCAGTCCAACACCACCGGCTTGGACATCGCGATGCCGGTCGACGCCAGCGCCCTGGTGCGCAAGGCGGCCGCCGACAACGTCCGCTCCGGCGGCGGTGGCGGCGTCACCCTGGCGACCGTCAGCAACACCCAGCGCGACACCAGCGCGAACGCCGACAAGGGCACGGTCAGCACCTTCAATGCCGGCGGCAGCGTGAGCCGCGTCGCCAGCGGCACCATCACCGACCAGGGCACGCAGATTGTGGCCGGGGGCAATTTCGTCCAGAAGGCGACGAGCATCAATATGCTCGCCTCCACCGACACCACGAGCAGCACGAGCCGGGAAGTGAGCAACACCGGCACGGTGGGCGTGAGCATGGATTTCGAACCGGTCAAGGCGTTCAACGACCTGAAGTCGGGCAAGATCGCTACGCTCAAGGATCAACTGGGCGGACCGACCATGGGCGTCGACGCCAAGTATGTGCGCGCCGACACGGGGCAAAGCGCCGCCTCGAGCACGGCGGTGGTCGGCAATGTCGTCGCCGGCGGCGAGATCAGCAGCACGTCGACGGGTGCGACGCGCCTGCAGGGGACCAATCTGGCCAGCGGCGGCAACACGACGCTCACGGCCGGCAGCCTGACGGCGGACGCGGCGCACAATACCCAGAGCACCGACAACCAGGGCAATACGGTCACCGTCACGGGCCGGGCCGAGGTCGGCGCGAGCGGGAAACCGAGCGGCAGCCTGAGCGTCGACGTGGGCACCAGCAAGGACAAGAGCAGCGACAGCCAGGCGCAGACCGGCGCCATCCTCGCCGGCGGCAATCTGACCATCAAGACGACGGGCGACGCCAGGTTCGAAGGCACGACCATCGACGCCAAGGACAACGCCACGCTGCGCATCGGCGGCAACCTGGACATGCGCGCGGCCAAGGACAGCAGGGAGGCGTCCGCCTCCTCGCTGGATCTGACGGCGGGCGTCAGCGGCAGCAAGGCCAGCAAGGGCGTCTCGGCCGGCGTGGCGGTCGCCGAGTCGTCCAGCAAGAGCTCCGACGCCGTGACCGGCAGCATCAGCGCCGGCAACAAGCTCGACATCAGCTCGGGCAAGGCCATCACCTTCGAGGGAACCAGCATCGCCGCCGGCAACAACGCGTCGATTGCGGCGCTGGGCGACGTCAAGATGCTGGTCGCCACCAGCGGCAGCTCGTCGAATAGTCTGGATGTCGCGGTCGGCGTCGGCGCCAGCCGCTCCAAGACCACGCAGGGCGCCAGCGGCAAGGTCAAGGTCGGCCTCAGCAAGGCCGATTCCATGGCCGAAACCGGTTCGACGATCGCCGTCGGCGGCGACCTGAAGATCAGCTCGGGCGGCGTCGTCACGATGCAGGGCACGCAGGCCGATGTCGGCGGCGCCGCCAGCGTCGCCGCGGCCGGCGGCGTGGTGCAGCGCGCGGCGGTGTCGGACAGCAGTTCCTCGAGTACCAACGTCAGCGTGTCCGGGCAAGTGGCCGGCAAGCGCGGCGGCGACAAGGCGGCCGACGCGCCGGCCGCTTCGGGCGCCGATACGGCGGAGGGCGGCGGCCGCCCGCGCAGCGACGCCGTGACCGAGGCCCCGGCCCCGGCCGCCAAGCCGGGCATCATGGACCGCATCAAGACGGGCGCCATCAATGCCAAGAACAAGATTGTCGCGCTGAAGGACCGGGCCAAGGAAAAGAAGAACAGCACCACCTACGTCATCCCGACCGAAGTCGATCCGCGCAAGATCCATAGCAGCGATTCGAGCCACAGCGAGACGGCGGTGGAGATCCGCCAGGGCGCCAGCGCGAACGTCTTCAAGCTGCCGGTGGTGGCCAATGTGCTGGCCCTGCCGGCGGTGGCGGCCGCGTCGCAGCTCAACGCCGGCTTGTCGGGGCCGCTCAAGCAGTACGGCACGCAGGCGGCGATACCGGACAGTGTCAAGCGCGCGCTGCTGACGCGGGCCGGCGTGGCGATACCGGCCGGAGCCGACTTGGCGGCCCTGCTCAAGCAGACGCAGGACGCCGGCAAGGCCGCGGCGAGCGCCGGCCTGGCCGGCGCCAACATCTCGGCGGCGCAGCAAAACACCGTGCTGCAGTCCATGGGCATGAGCAACTAGGACGGGCGGCCGGGACGAGGGATGCGGCGCGTGCCCGGCGCGCCGGCCGGGGGCGGGCGCCCGCCATTGAATGCGGGCGCATCGGGTATAGTGGCGGCCTCGCCACTTCCGTATCGCCGTGATGAAAGCTGCTGCGCTCAAAACACTCCTGTCATTCTCTTGCGCGGCGCTCGCCGCGATTCCGGGCGGCCTGCTCCGGGCGGCCAACGGGCCGGCGCAATTGCCCGAGGCCAGGGCCGCCGTGCCCGGCGCCGCGCCCGCGCCCGCAGGCGACGAGGCGGCGGCGATACGCGCCCACCACCTGAAGCGCCTCAACGCCAGGTTGACGGTGGCGCCGGCGACGCTGGAGAAAAGCTGCCGCTACGAGTCCGACATCGCCACCGCGCCGCCCCTGAACCGGGTCGCGCTGACCTTCGACGACGGCCCGACGCCGGACGGCACGGAGCACATCCTCGCGGTGCTGCGCAAATACAATATCTCGGCCACCTTCTTCATGATCGGCGAGAAGGCGAAGCGCTATCCCGAGCTGGTGGCGAAGGTGCGGGCGGCCGGGCACGGCGTGATCGCCAACCATTCATGGAATCACCCGAACTTCCACGACATCCTTCCCGCCGCCCAGGCCGACGAGGTCTTGCGCGACGATGCCCTGTTCACCGACAAGGGTCCGAAGTTGTTCCGCTATCCCTACGGAAACTCGACCTGCGAGACGAACGATTTGCTGCGCGAGCACGGCTACAAGATCGCCGGCTGGCATATCGATTCCTGCGACTGGGCCTACGACAAGAACGGCGCCATCGACGTGCGCGAAGCGATTTCCTGCGGCGTGCCGGCGCAGTACCGCGCCGACTACGTGGGCCATGTCATCGCGGCGGCGCGCGCGCGCAAGGGCGGCATCATCCTGATGCACGAGATTCATCCGAATACGCTGAGCAGGCTGGATACGATAGTCGACGGCCTGCTGGCCGCCGGCTTTGTTTTCGGCACGATCACCGACGTCGATTTCGCTCCCTCGCTGCGCTAAGTACCCTAGCGGAATAAATTGTGAGGTGGCTGTGGTTCCGGTCGGAAGCGATGCAAGGCGCCCGTTACGCCGCAGTGCGAGCACTGCAAGGAATGGGCAACACCGCAGCGATCCGACCAGAGCCGCAGACGCCCACAATTTATTCCGATGGGCTACTTAGAGTCGCGGCGCGCCCGGCCGGCTCATTCCACAGCGGCGGGGCGGCGAAAAAATCCCCGCAAGCGCCGCGGATCGGGCGGCGTTTTGCGGGGCGGGGCGCGTTTCAGCGCCCGCCGCTCAGGCGTCGCGCAGCTTGAGCAGGTCGGGGCGGGCTTCGACGATCTCGATCACCCGTCCCGGCGCTTCGGCCGCGCCGATGCGGAAGCGGTTCATGCCCAGCGGCGTCAAGGCGGCGGCGCTGAGGCGCGGCCGGTCGTCCGGACCCGGCGCGCCGCTGAGCACCTGCCCGGCGGTGTCGAAGTCCAGCGTTTCGCGGCCGCGCCGGCTGGGAGGGAAGGGGTAGCCGTGGGTCGGGCGGTACAGCCGCACGCCTGCCTCGTCCTCTTCGAAGGAGTGCGTCCAGCTGCCGCGCAGCGCCACCTCGTGCATGTCCATCATGTCCCCATTCCCATATTGGCCGGACGCATCTCGCGCTGCATGGGCGGAGCGGCCGGCACCGCGGCGGCCGCTTCGGCGCCGGGTATTTGCTTGAACGCCGAGATGACGCCGCCCATGTATTCGTAGCCGGTGACCGAGGGACCCCAGGCCGCGCCGTTCCACCACTTGTGATACAGCGCGCTGTCGGTGCCGGTGACGAAGACGTCCAGGCGGTTCGGAGCCCAGGCCGCGACCCGCGGCTGCGAGGTGCAGACGCCGCCCATGTATTCGTAACCGCTGAGCGAGGGTCCCCACGCCGCGCCGTTCCACCACTTATGATACAGGGCGCTGTCGGTGCCGATGACGAACAGGTCGAGGCGGTTCGCTCCCCAGGACACGGCTTCCGGTGCGCCGACGCAGACCCCGCCCAGGCGTTCAAAGCCGGTCGGCGAGGGCCCCCAGGCATTGCCGTCCCACCATTTGTGGTAGAGCGCGCCGTCCGTCCCCGTGACGAAGACGTCGAGCCGGTTCGGACCCCAGGCCGTCACGCGCGGCGCCGACATGCAGACCCCGCCCAGGCGCTCATAGCCGGTCAGCGATGGTCCCCAGGCGCTGCCGTTCCACCATTTGTGGTAGAGCGCGCGGTCGGTGCCGACGACGAAGACGTCGAGCCGGTCCGGTCCCCAGGCGGTCACCTCCGGCTGTCCCACGCAGACGCCGCCCATGTATTCGTAGCCGGTCACCGAGGGTCCCCAGGAGGAGCCGTTCCACCATTTGTGGTAGAGGGCGCGGTCGGTGCCGACGACGAAGGCGTCGAGCCGGTTCGGACCCCACGACACGATGCGCGGATCGTCCTCGCAGACACCGCTCATGTATTCGTAGCCGGTCACCGAGGGCCCCCAGGAGGAGCCGTTCCACCATTTGTGATACAGGGCGCTGTCGGTGCCGGTGACGAAGACGTCGAGCCGGTTCGGACCCCAGGCCACCGCCTGCGGCACGCTGGTGCAGACGCCGCCCATGAACTCGTAGCCGGTGAGCGCCGGTCCCCAGGCGGCGCCGTTCCACCATTTGTGGTAGAGGGCGCGGTTGCTGCCGAGCACGAAGACGTCGAGCCGGTTGGCGTCCCAGGAAACCACCGGCGAGGAGCTTTCGCGGATCGATGCGGCCGCCGCCGTGCCGATGCTGGCGCGCGGGCCGTCCAGGCAGGCCTGCATGCGCCCCACCTGGCCGGCGGTGAACATGAACATGGCGCGGTCGTCGACGTAGTCCATATAGTTCATGAACATGTCGCCGTTCGGGCCGTTGCTGCATGAAACGTGCGGGAAGCCGGGCGCGCCGAAATTGGCGCCGCCCTGGTTCGGCGTGTCGGCCACGTTGTCGGTGCCGCTGCAACCGGTGCCGTCGTCGCCCCAGATGTGGTTCAGGTTCAGCCAGTGGCCGATCTCGTGGGTCGCCGTGCGGCCCAGGTTGAAGGGCGCGGCCGCCGTGCCGCCGGTGCCGAAGGCCGATTGCAGGATGACGACGCCGTCGGTGGCGGCCGGGCCGCCGGGGAACTGGGCGTAGCCGAGCAGGCCGCCGCCCAGCTGGCAGACCCAGATGTTCAGGTACTTGTCGCGCGGCCAGGCGTCCATGCCGCCGCTGGCGCTGGACTTGACGGCGTCGTCGGCGCCGAAGGATGCCACGCCGGTCTGGTGGCGCTCGACGCCGGTGCTCGGCGCGTTGTTGGGGGCCACGTCGGCGAGGTAGAACTCGACGCGCGTATCGGCGGTCAGGGGCAGGAAGGGCGCCGGCGTGCCGCCGACGTCGGGATTGGTGCGGCGGAAGTCGCGGTTGAGCACGTCGATCTGGCTCTTGATCTGCGCGTCGGAGATGTTTTGCGCGGCGGCGTTCCAGATCACGTGCACGACGACGGGAATGCGCGTCACGCCGCTGCGCCCGCCGGCGAGTTCGCCCAGTTCGTAGCGCTGGGCATGGACTTCGATGTCGTCGCGGTTGCGGGCATACTCGGGGACCGTGGACAGCAGGCGCCTGTGCACGTCCATGGTGGCGCAGCGGCGGATCTGCGGCGGATTGGCGCCGCCGCCCGCGCCGCCTGCGCCACCGCCTGCGCCACCGCCGCCGGCACCCGCGCCACCAGCGCCGTTGACCGCGTGCGCCGCGCGCCCGGGCATGTCGCCGTCAAGGGACGCGGCTTGCGCGGCCATGCCGTGTGCGTGGTCCATGGCGGCGCTGTCGGCGGATCCCGGCATCGCGAAGTCCGCTTCGCCCGCTTGCGCCATGGCGCGGTCGTCCGGCATAAGGTGCGTGGTGCCGCCGCCATTGTGCGTCGATGGCTGTGGCGGGTTGGCCGCCGCGGACATCCGCTCGCCGCCATCGCGCTCGTTCATGGATGGCATCTCTTTGCTTAGTTTATCTTTCATTTCCGTCTCCAGTATCAATAGAAAACGCCGCGTTGTGTGCTCAAACGCAAGCCATCGCCGGCCGAATGGCCGCGATTGTTTACTGAGATGCCGGACGTGGTTAAATGTTCAATGTTGTCATCGGATGAATTCCGCGCGGGCGCGGGACGAGCGCGCGGCGCCGTTGTCGCGGCGCAGCAGGGGGCGGATGGCTGGAGTTCATGCGTGCCGCGGCGACGCCGGGCGCGATGCCGGGGCCCGACAGCGGGTTCGCGGCGCATGGCTGCGCACCCGGGGTCTGGTTTCTGGCGTTTAGTTGGCGATACCGTATTTGCGCTGGGTCGCGGCGTATTGATCTCGCAGCGAAGCAAGCATGGCGTGCGCGGGATCGAGCTTGTGGATGCGCTGCAGCTGATGCTGCGCCTGCTCGGCCAGCGGCGCTTCCCAACCCAGGGTGTTGAGCTGGCGCAGGATGGCCTCGACGGAGGCGAACAGCACCGCCAGGTTGCCGGGCGTCTTGCGCAAGGCCTGGCGCAGGGCGACGACGGCCGCTTTCAACTCGCCGTGGCTGGACTGGTCGGCCGCGTCGCTCATCAGTTCCTGGACTTGCTGGGTGATCTGCACGCCGACGCTCTGCGCCAGGTCATGGCGGCCGGCTTTTTCAAATTCCTCGACCGCCTGCTCCATCGTCACGTCGCTGTCCGGGTCGTTCATCAGGGCCAGCATGACGTCCGCGGCGGCCTGGTCGAGCTTGTTGTTCAGGCAGCTGTGCACGAGACCGATCTTGAGCTGGGTCGACAAACCCTGGCTGGCGCCGACGGCGCCGACGGCCAGGGCGAGCTCCTTGGCGGCGCCCGCCACGTTGCCGCCCAGTTCGTGCAGCAGGGCGGCCGAGATGGCGCGGCAAGCCTCGACGTTGGGCGTGCCGCGCATCGAGCGCTCCAGGTCGCGCACCACGCCGCTGGCCTGGCCGGCGTCGCCTTTCTTGACCAGGGTCTTGACCAGGTTGACATGGTCCTCCGGGTCGCGGAATTCGGAATACTTGGCCTTCGCGACGACTTGCTTGAAGGCGCGCTCGGCCACGCCGATGTCGTCGGTGGCCAGCGCCACCTCGCCCAAGTGGCGCAGGCGGCGCACCATGTGCGGCGACAGCGCCACCGCGTCCTCGAGCGTCTTCTTGGCCGGCACCGGCTGGCCCATCGCCTCCTGGGTCTTGGCCAGCAGGTCGTAGGCCGACATCAGGCGCGGGTTCTGCTCGATCAGCTTGACCAGCGCCTCATAGGTTTCCTCGTAGCGCTGTTGCGCGAACATGGTCTTGGCCAGGCCGAGGTGGGCCCAGTCCAGCGGCCTTGCGGCCAGCACGTCCTGATAGATCTGCTCGGCCGGCTCCAGCTCGTCCAGGCTCAGGTGCAGTTCCGCGCGCAGGCGCTGGAAGTCGGCGGCCAGGCGCGGGTGGGCCAGTTCGGCGGCGACGCAGGCGCGTATCGCTTCGCGCACATTGCCCTGGCCGATCAGTTGATAGACCGGCAGGAAGATGGCGCGCCGGTCGATGGCGCGGCCGATGCGTCCGCTCAGCACGTCGACCGTGAAGGGCTTCAGGATGTAGTCGGTGGGCGTCAGCTCGGCCGCGCTCATCACCTTGCTGTAGACGCCCTCCGAGGTGAGCATGATGAAAATGGTCCACAAGCCGATCAGCTTGTGGTGGCGCAGGTCTTCCAGCAATTGCTGGCCGTCCTGGCCGTCGGTGCCGCTGCCCAGATCGTATTCGCAGAGGATGATGTCGAAGGGCTTCTTGCCCAACTGCCGGATGGCGGTGCCGGAACTGACCGCGTAGTCGATCTTCGTGATCGAGGACTGGTTCAGCATATTGTGCAGATTGCCGCGCATGCTGGGGTTGGGATCGACGATTAGAACGGATAGGTCGCTGTATTCTTGCATCGATGGTCTCTCTGGATTCGGGTTGCCCACTCTGTGGCCGACGGCGGCGGACATTGTTAAACGAGCATACTGCAAAGATGCCAAAAATCGCATCATTTTGGAAGCCCCCGGCCCGTTTTTCCGCAAAGAAGGCCAAAAATGTTGCTTTGGCCGCAGTCACTACCGTTGGCGTAGCCACTGGGGCCTGCTGGAAGGGGGGCGAAACGGGTATAATGCGCGCAAAGGAATTTTAGCAAGACCATCTCGTGCCCTACCTACCTTCAACCCGCAGCCACGCTGCATCAACCACCTTCCCATCATGTTGATTCTGCCGGGTTCTAATGCCCTTTCCGTATTCCGTAGCCAACGCCTGTTGACCCAATTGCAAGCCGTGCTGCCTGCCATTGCGTCCGTGCAAGCGCGCTTTGTCCACTTCATCGATGCCGCCGCGCCCCTCTCGGCCGACGACAGCAGCCGCCTCGGCGCGCTGCTGACCTACGGCGAGCCGGCCGAGGCCGAGCACGCCGACGGCGTCTGCGAGGAATTCTTCGTCATCCCGCGCTTCGGCACGATCTCGCCGTGGGCCTCGAAGGCCACCGACATCGCCCACAACTGCGGCATGGCGCACATCAAGCGCGTCGAGCGCGGCGTCGCCTACCGCGTCAATCTGAAGGCCGGCATCCTGGGCAGCAGCATAGGCGCGGCGAAGAAATTGTCGGACAGCCAGGCGCAGGACATCGCCGCCCTGTTGCACGACCGCATGACCGAATCGGTGCTGCGCCATCCCGACGAGGCGGCCAATCTGTTCCGCACGCTCGAAGCGCGGCCGCTGGAATCGATCGACGTGCTGGGCGCCGGCAAGGGCGCGCTGGAAAAAGCCAACACCGACCTCGGCCTGGCCATGTCGGACGACGAGATCGACTATCTGCACGCCGCCTTCACGAAGGCGCGGCGCAACCCGACCGACGTCGAGCTGATGATGTTCGCGCAGGCCAACAGCGAGCATTGCCGCCACAAGATCTTCAACGCCGACTGGACCATCGACGGCGTGGCGCAGGAGAAATCCCTGTTCGGCATGATCAAGAACACCCATGAATTGCAGCCCAAGGGCACCGTGGTCGCCTACAGCGACAACTCGTCCATCATGGAGGGCGCCACGGTGTCGCGCTTCTATCCGCGCGGCGAGGGCAGCGGCCACGAATACGCCGCCTCGACGGAACTCACGCACACCCTGATGAAGGTCGAGACGCACAACCATCCGACCGCGATTTCGCCCTTCCCGGGCGCCTCCACCGGCGCCGGCGGCGAAATCCGCGACGAGGGCGCGACCGGCCGCGGCGCCAAGCCGAAGGCCGGCCTGACCGGTTTCACCGTCTCCAACCTGATGCTGCCGGGCGCCGTGCGGCCGTGGGAAAACGCCGCCAGCGTGACCGCGCCGCAGCAAGGCGGCGACAGCGCCGTTCATTACGGCAAGCCGGACCGCATCGCCTCGGCGCTGCAGATCATGATCGAAGGCCCGCTGGGCGGCGCCGCGTTCTCGAATGAATTCGGGCGTCCGGTGCTGGGCGGTTACTTCCGCACCTACGAACAGAACATCGGCCGCCAGTTCGCCGGCGCCGGCGACACCGTGTACGGCTACCACAAGCCGATCATGATTGCCGGCGGCATCGGCAACATCTCGGCGCAGCACACGCACAAGAACGACATCCCGGTCGGCAGCCTGCTGGTGCAACTGGGCGGTCCCGGCATGCGCATCGGCATGGGCGGCAGCGCCGCCTCGTCGATGGCCACCGGCACCAACACGGCCGACCTGGACTTCGATTCCGTGCAGCGCGGCAATCCCGAAATGGAGCGGCGCGCGCAGGAAGTCATCAACGCCTGCTGGCAGATGGGCGCCGACAATCCCATCATCTCCATCCACGACGTGGGCGCCGGCGGCCTGTCGAACGCCTTCCCGGAAATCACCAACGACGCCAAGCGCGGCGCGATCTTCGACATGCGCAAGATTCCGCTGGAGGAGAGCGGCATGGCGCCCAAGGAAATCTGGAGCAATGAATCGCAGGAACGCTACGTTCTGGCCATCGCGCCGGACAGCCTGCCGCTGTTCAAGGCCCTGTGCGAACGCGAACGCTGCCTGTTCGCCGCCGTCGGCGTGGCCACCGAGGAGCGCCAGCTGAAGCTGATCGACACCGAACTGGGCAACGAGCCGGTCGACATGCCGATGGACGTCCTGCTGGGCAAGCCGCCAAAGATGCTGCGCGACGTGCACCACGTGCAAAACGATTTCCCGGCCGTCGATCTGACCGGCCTGGACCTGGCCGACGTGGCGCAGCGCGTGTTGCTGCTGCCGACCGTGGCCGACAAATCCTTCCTCATCACCATCGGCGACCGTTCCGTCGGCGGCATGACCGTGCGCGACCAGATGGTCGGCCCGTGGCAGGTGCCGGTGGCCGATTGCGCCGTCACGGCGATGAGTTTCGAGGGTTACCTGGGCGAAGCGATGTCCATGGGCGAGCGCACGCCGCTGGCCGTCATCAACGCGCCGGCCTCGGGCCGCATGGCCGTCGGCGAAGCGATCACCAATATCGCCGCCGCCGCCATCGGCGACATCTCCGACCTGAAGCTGTCGGCCAACTGGATGGCCGCCTGCGGCCAGCCGGGCCAGGACGCGGCCCTGTACGACACCGTCAAGGCGGTCGGCATGGAGCTGTGCCCGGCGCTGGGCATCAGCATCCCGGTCGGCAAGGATTCCCTGTCGATGCGCACCACCTGGCGCGAGCGCGACGAAAACAAGGCCGTGGTTTCGCCGGTGTCGCTGATCGTCTCGGCCTTCGCGCCGGTGACGGACGTGCGCAAATCGCTGACGCCGCAAATCAAGACCGACGCCGGCGAAACGGCCATCATCGTCATCGATCTTGGCCGCGGCAAGAACCGCATGGGCGCCTCGGCGCTCACGCAGGTGATCGGCCAGTTGGGCAAGGAAACGCCGGACGTCGACAGCGCCGCCGACCTGAAGGGCTTCTTCGCCGCCATCCAGCAATTGAACGGCGACGGCAAGCTGCTGGCCTACCATGACCGCTCCGACGGCGGCCTGTTCACCAGCCTGGTCGAAATGGCCTTCGCCGGCCACAGCGGCCTGTCGATCAACCTCGATATGCTGGTCATGGAAGGCGAGCACTCGAGCGACTGGGGCGACGCCAAGAACTGGGCCGGCCAGGTTTCCGAACGGCGCAACGAACTGACCCTGCGCGCCCTGTTCAGCGAAGAGCTGGGCGCCGTCATCCAGGTGCGCGCCGAAGAGAAATCGCTGGTCATGGACGTGCTGCGCAGCTTCGGCCTAGGCGCCTGCAGCCACATCATCGGCAAGCCGAACGACCGCGACGTGATCGAATTCACCCGCGACGCCAAGCTGATCTACACGCAAGCGCGCTCCGCGCTGCAACGCCTGTGGAGCGAAACGAGCTGGCGCATCGCCCGCCTGCGCGACAACCCGGCCTGCGCCGACGCGGAATACGACAATCTGCTCGACCTGGCCGATCCGGGCATGACGCCGGTGCTGACCTTCGATCCGGCCGAGAACGTGGCCGCGCCCTTCATCCTGAGCGGCGTGCGGCCCCGCGTCGCCATCCTGCGCGAGCAGGGCGTCAACTCGCACATCGAGACGGCGTATGTGATGCACCAGGCCGGCTTCACGGCGGTCGACGTGCACATGAGCGACCTGATCGCCGGGCGCACCCGCCTCGACGATTTCCAGGGCGTCATCGCCGTCGGCGGCTTCTCCTACGGCGACGTGCTGGGCGCGGGGGAGGGCTGGGCCAAGACCATCCTGTTCAACGCCAGCCTGGCCGAGCAGTTCGCGCGCTTCTTCGCGCGCGGCGACAGCTTCGGCCTGGGCATCTGCAACGGCTGCCAGATGATGAGCAACCTGAAATCCATCATCCCCGGCGCCCACGCCTGGCCCAAGTTCACGCGCAACAAGTCGGAGAAATTCGAAGGCCGCTTCGCCATGGTCGAAGTGCTCGACTCGCCGTCGATCTTCTTCCAGGGCATGGCCGGCACGCAGAGCGCCATCGCCATCGCCCACGGCGAAGGCTATGCCGACTTCTCGCAGACCGGCGACATCGGCGCGGTGACGGCGGCGATGCGCTTCGTCGACCACCGCGGCGTAGCCACCGAAGCCTATCCCTTCAATCCGAACGGTTCGCCGGACGGCCTGACCTCGGTGACGACGCCGGACGGCCGCTTCACCGTGCTGATGCCGCACGCCGAACGCGTCTTCCGCACGGTGCAGCAATCCTGGCACCCGGAAGCGTGGGGCGAGGATTCGCCGTGGATGCGCATGTTCCGCAACGCCCGGAAATGGGTGGGATAAGCGGCAAGGCCGGGCCAGCGCCCGGCATCTGAAGGTTTTCCAGCCGGGGCGAGTCCCCGGCTTTTTTACGTCGGCATATCGCGTTTGCGGTGCGCCTCGCTTCAGTGGCGCACGAGCATGCCTGGGATCGCGCCGGCGCGCGATCGACATCACGCGCGGCGGCGGCGCCGATGGCGACAAGACCGCGCCGGGCGGCGACGGCGAAGCATGCGAACAGTCCCGCAATGCGGCCCACGTCATCGTGGGTGCCGAACGCGAGGGGAGAAAGTGTAGCCGGAATTGACGCGCAGCTTGCCCCGCAATGCTATCTGGTGTACGGAAATTATGTTACTAACAGGCATCATTTATGGGCGATTGGCCAGCATATCTTAAAGATAGTTTGAAAATGTTTCTCTCCCGCCCATACTGAATGCTCCTTGCGATATCCGCAGGCGAAATTTTTGTTAATACAGTGGAGCGATACTATGAAATTACGCAACAAAATGGCGACCTGCATGGCGGTGGTTTTCGCGTTTTTTGCAATCGCGCAGGGCGTTGCCATTTACGGGATGCAAAGTGCCGCGGCGCAGTTCGAGCGGTTTATCGAGCAGGACCAAGCATTTCTCGCCGCTAGCAGCAATCTGTATGCGCAAGGGCTGCAAATGGGCCAGGCACTGCGCAACGTCATTCTCTCGCCCACCAATCCGCTTGGCCACAAGAATCTCAGCGCTGCGCGCGACGCGTTTGGCAATGAGCTGGCGAGCGCGCTGGCGCTGGCGCAGCATGATCCTGCGGTGTCGCAGACTCTGCGCAAAGTGAAGGCATTGCAGGAACGCCAGTCGGAGATGCAGAAGAAAATTGTTGGCCTCTCCAAGGAGAATCAGGGCGCGGCGATCGAGAGCCTGAACAATGAAGAGACGCCCTTGTGGCGGCAGATCCGGGGCGAGTTGCTCGAGCTGATCAAGGCCAAGAATGTCGCGGTCGCGGTCGCCAAGGTCGATCTGGTGAGCCGGACGCACGACGCAACGACGTACAGCCTGCTTCTCGCCGCCGGCGCCATTCTCGGCGCGGCCGGCGTGGCGTTCTGGCTCACCCGCAACGTGATGCGTCAATTGGGCGGCGAGCCCGAGTATGCGGCCTCGATCGCCGCGTCGATCGCGGCGGGTGACCTGACCCGCCAGATCGAGGTCGACAACGAGCATAACTCCGCCAGCCTTCTGTTCGCCATGCGCGCGATGCAGGGAAGCCTGGCCGCACTCGTGCTGAAAGTGCGCTCGGGCACGGATGCGATTACTACGGCGTCGAGCGAGATCGCTGCCGGGAACCTCGACCTATCCGCCCGCACCGAGGAACAGGCCGGCTCTTTGGAGGAAACGGCGGCATCGATGGAGGAGTTGACGACAACGGTGCGGCAGAATGGCGACAGTGTGCGCCAGGCGGATCAGTTGGCGAACGCGGCGTCGGAGGTGGCCAGCAAAGGCGGCGCGGCCGTTGCAGACGTGGTCGGCACGATGGATTCGATCAACGCCTCAGCCAAGCGGATCGTCGACATCATCGGCGTGATCGATGGCATTGCATTTCAGACCAATATTCTGGCCCTGAACGCGGCGGTCGAAGCGGCGCGCGCGGGAGAGCAGGGGCGCGGTTTCGCGGTGGTGGCGTCCGAAGTGCGCAACCTGGCCCAGCGCAGCGCCGCGGCCGCCAAGGAAATCAAGGAACTGATCGGCGATTCGGTGGACAAGGTCGAAACCGGGAGCCGCATGGTCAATTCGGCCGGCGCGACGATGAGCGAGGTGGTCGCCAGCGTGAAGCGGGTCACCGACATCATGGGCGAGATCGCCTCGGCCGGGCAAGAGCAAAGCGCCGGGATTGCGCAAGTGAACCAGGCAATTGCGCAGATGGACCAGATCACACAACAGAATGCGGCGCTGGTGGAACAGGCGGCGGCCGCTGCCGATTCGATGCGGGAGCAGGCAAAACAATTGTCGTCGGTGGTTGCTACGTTCAAACTCAACGCCGGCGCGGCGCCGCCGCGCCCCGCAAACCATGGGCGGCCGGAAATGGCATCTGCGAAGGCCGCGCGCGCGATATCGCGGTAGCCAGCCTGAGTGCCGGCGTCAGCCCGGCGGAGCAAACCTTCGCTCCAACGATGGCGGCGCCGGGTCGAAAAAAAAAGCGCTCCGAAGAGCGCCTTACCCGATCCAGACAAGCTTATTGGATTTTTGCTTTTTTCAGCAGTTCTTCGCGGAAGGCCGCGACTTTCTTTTGTTGCAGCGCTTCGCCGATCTGGCCTTTGACTTCGTCGAACGACGGGATCTTGGCCGGGCGCGATTCTTCCAGCTTGATGACGTGGAAACCGAACTGCGTCTTGACCGGGGTCTCGGTGATCTGGCCGTTTTTCAGGGCCACCATGGCATCCGAGAATGGCTTGACGTAGGCGCCGGCGTTAGCCCAGTCCAGGTCGCCGCCATTGGCCGCCGAGCTGTCTTTCGAGACCTTGGCCAACTCTTCGAATTTGCCGCCGGCTTTCAGCTTGGTGATGATGTCTTTCGCTTCGGCTTCGGTGGCCACCAGGATGTGGCGGGCATGATATTCCTTGTCGCCGGCCTGGGCCTTGTACTTGTCGTATTCGGCCTTGATGTCGGCGTCCTTGACCGGGTTTTTCTTGATGTGCTCGGCCAGCATGGCGTTGATGATGATGCTCTGGCGGGTGTTCTCGATCTGCGCCTTGACGTCGGCGCGGGTGCCGAAGCCTTGCTTGTCGGCTTCCTGGATCAGCACTTCGCGGCCGATCAGGTCGCGCTTGATGGCTTCGCGCAGTTGCGGCGAATCCGTTTGCTTGCCTTGGGCGACGACTTGCTTGACCAGTTGGTCGAGGCGGGCGGAGGTGATCGGCTTGCCGTTGACGGTGGCGATGTTTTGCGCGAAAGCGGGAATGGCGACGACGGCGATGAGGGCTATTAACAGACGGGCTGGCTTGAAAATCATTATCACATCCTATAAAAACGAGGGGTCGCGCCTGCGGAACAGGGCGCTTGGTCTGCATGCAAAATGACGCCGGCGCCGCGAACGGCGCCGGCAGGCACTACAGCATTACTGGACTTTGGCTTTTTTGACCATTTCTTCCTGGTACGCTTGCAGCTTCTTTTGTTGCAGCGCTTCGGTGATCTGTGGCTTGACTTCTTCCAGCGTCGGCAGTTTGGCGGCGCGGGTGTCGTCCAGCTTGATCACATGGAAACCGTTCGGCGATTGTACCGGGGTTTGCGTGAATTGGCCTTTCTGCAGGCCGACGAAGGCGTCCGAGAACACTTTCGGGAAGGACGACGGAGCCGCCCAGTCCAGGTCGCCGCCATTGTCGGCCGAGCCGGTGTCCTTCGAGGCCTTGGCCAGATCTTCGAATTTGGCGCCGCCCTTCAGCTTGGCGATGACGTCTTTCGCTTCGGCTTCGCTGGCCAGCAGGATGTGGCGCACATGGTATTCCTTGTCGCCGGACTGGGCCACGAAACGGTCGTATTCGGCCTTCACGTCGGCGTCCTTGACGGGGTTCTTCTGGATGAAGTCGCCGACCAGGGCGTTGATGACGATGGCTTGGCGGGTGTTTTCGATTTGCTGCTTGACGGCGGCGTCTTTGCCGAAGCCTTGCTTTTCAGCTTCTTGCATGAGCACTTCGCGGCCGATCAAGTCTTTCTTGATCATGTCGCGCAATTCTTTCGAATCCGGTTGCTGGCCTTGCGCGACCACTTGTTTGACGATCGCGTCAACGCGCGAGGATGGAATAGGCTTGCCATTCACAACAGCAATATTTTGCGCGAGAACAGGTAAAGCGACAACGGCGAGTAGTGCTATCAGCAAGCGGGCTGGCTTAAAAGTCATTATTAAATCCTGTTAGGGAAAAGTTCGTGAAAAGTGCTTTTGCAAAAGAGAAATCGACCAGCGCCAATTTCGTTCAGTGTAACAGTCCGATCCATTCATTCCGGTTTCACTGCGCGCCGCCGGCCTTTACTTCGGACGGCGCCAAGGCGATTATCGCCAACGCGTGTATCTCCGTATGCATCATATCGTGCACGGAATCATACACGAGTCGATGCCGCATGACGAGTCTGAGCCCCTCAAATTGCGCTGAAACAATGCGCAAATTATAATGCCCGCCGCCCGAGGCGGCGCCGGCGTGCCCGGCGTGGCGCGCCGAGTCGTCGTCGAGCACGCATTCGGTCGGCGCCAGGGCCGCCTGCAGGCGGCCGCGCATGCGTTCAATGCGGGTGTCGGGCGTGTTCATGCATCCTCCTGGATGTGTTTGGACAGAAACAGGGTCTGGGCAATGATAAAGACGAAGAAGATTCCGGTGGTGCCGAAGGCCTTGAAACTCACCCAGGCGCTCAAATCGTTCTTATAGATGACGAAGGCGACCAACAGGTTCAGCGCGCCGATGAAGGCCAGAAACACCATCCAGGCGACGAGGATTTTGTGCCAGATGGGGTCGGGCAACTTGATTTGCGCCTCCATCGCATTGCGCATCAGATTCTTCTTGAAGAATACCTGGCTTATCAATAGCGCCAGGCCGAACAGCCAGTAAATCAGGGTCGGTTTCCATTTGATGAAAGTATCATCGTGGAAATAAATACCGGCGCCGCCGAAGACGACGAAGACGAACAGCGACACCCACAGCATGCCGTGCACCTTTTGCCGGCGCGCCAGCAAATACACCACTTGCAGGAAGGTGGCGGCGATGCCGGCCAAGGTCGCCAGCATGATGGGGGCCTGCGCCTTGGCGGCCACGCCGCCGGAAATGAAGGCCGACAGGTATTGGCTGACCAGGGCGTAGGCCGTGTCCTCGTTGCCGCCGGCCCATTTGTAGACGCCGAAGAACAGGAACAGCGGAATATAGTCGAACAGAAATTTCATCGTATTCTTTTAAACGGTTTGTGGATCAAAGCGCAGCGACGCCGAGTTAATGCAATAGCGCAGGCCGGTGGGCGGCGGACCGTCCGGGAAAACATGGCCGAGATGGGCGTCGCAGACCGCGCAGACGATTTCGGTGCGCAGCATACCATGGCTGCGGTCGACGATTTCCGTGACGTTGGCCGGGTCGAGGGCCTTGAAGTAGCTCGGCCAGCCGCAGCCGGAATCGAATTTGGCGTCGGAGGCGAACAGCGGCGTGTTGCAGCAGACGCAGGTGTAGATGCCGTGCCCGTGGTGGTCCCAGTATTCGCCCGTGAAGGCGCGCTCGGTGGCGGCCTGGCGCGCCACCTGGTATTGCATGCTGTCCAGCATGGCACGCCATTCGGCGTCGGTTTTCTGTACTTTATCGCGCATCATCATCTCAATCTCAGGAAGAACAACTAACTTCAAGGTGGCTGGCCCAGTCCGGCGGCAGGGCCGCGTAGTGCTCGTGCTCGGGCTGTTCATCGTAGGGACGCGCCAGTACGGACAGCAGGCGCTCCACTTCAGTAAAGTCCTTTTTCTGCGCTTTTTCAATGGCCACTTGCGCCAGGTAGTTGCGCAGCACGTACTTCGGGTTGACCCGGTTCATCGCCGCGCGGCGCGCCGCGTCGGCGCTGCCTTCGCGGCGCAGGCGCTGGCGGTACTGTGCGGCCCAGGCGTCGAAGGCGGGCCGGTCGATGAACAGGTCGCGCAGGGGCGCGTCGGCGGCCGGCTCGTCCACGCGCAGGTCGCCGAGGCGGCGGAAGAACAGCGTGAAGTCGACATGGTTGGCCTGCATCAGCGCGAACATGGCGTCGAACAGGACGGCGTCGGTGTCCAGCGCCGTGTCCAGGCCCAGCTTCTGGTGCAGCAACTGGTCCATCCTGGCGGCGAAGGCGGGCTGGTAGACGTCCAGCGCCTCCTGCGCGGCGGACACCTCGCCGATCAGCGGCAGCAGGGCCTGGCCCAGCGCGTAGCAATTCCAGTGGCCGATCTCCGGCTGCATCGCGTAGGAATAACGGCCCTGCTGGTCGGTGTGGTTGCAGATGTGCCGGGCGTCGAAGGCCTCCATGAAGCCGAAGGGACCGTAGTCCAGCGTCAGGCCGAGGATGGACATATTGTCGGTGTTGAGCACGCCGTGCATGAAGCCGACCGCCTGCCAGTGGGCGATGGTGTGCGCCGTGCGGCGCGCCACTTCGGCCAGCAGCGCCTGGTAGGGGTTGGCCTCCCGGCGCAATTGCGGATAGAAGGCGTCGATGACGTAGTCGGCGAGGATCTTCAGCTCGGCCGTCTGCTCGCGGTAGAACCAGTGCTCGAAGGAGCCGAAGCGCACGAAGCTGGGCGCCATGCGCGTCACCACGGCGGCGCTTTCCATGCTCTCGCGCAGCACGCCCTGGTCGGAGCCGGTCACGGCCAGCGCGCGCGAGCTGGGAATGCCCAGCGCGGCCATCGCTTCGGAGCAGAGGAATTCGCGGATCGAGGAGCGCAGCACGGCGCGCCCGTCGCCCATGCGCGAGTAGGGCGTGGCGCCGGCGCCCTTCAGCTGCAACTCCAGCGGACCGTCGGGCGTGGCCAGCTCGCCCAGCAAAATGGCGCGCCCGTCGCCCAGTTGGCCGGCCCAGACGCCGAACTGGTGGCCGGAATACACGGCCGCCAGCGGCTGCGCGGCCAGCGGTACGCGGTTGCCGCTGAGCGTGGCGACGAAATCCTCGGCGCCCAGCGCGGCCGCGTCCAGGCCGATCAGGGCGGCGGCGGCGGGGCTGGCGGCGATCAGATACGGCGCGGGCAGGGGCGTGGGCATCAGGCGGGTGTAGAACGCCGGCGGCAGGGCCGCGAATGAATTGCCCAGGGGCAGGGTGTCGGCAGTGATGGTGGTTCCAGTCGATCGAAAATGGGTGGCGCGCGCGGCGCGCACGGGCGTGGGATGGATTTTACCGCACCGTGGGAGTTTATTCGCAAGCGCGGCATTTTTCGGCGCGTCTTACATTTTCTCACCATCCGGCACGGGCAAAATCAAGGCCGCAGTGCCATATTGCAACGCAACATCGAAATACATTGACGCCTTTCGCACGGTCGTACGAAACTGGATATCGATTTGTACAACTTGCGGGAGATTCGATGTCGCCTTACCCACAGAGCCCCTTGATGGGGCAAATGATGAGCCAACCGCTGCTCATCTCCAGCATCATCGAATTCGTCGCCCGCCACTACGGCGGCAACGAGATCGTCTCGCGCCGCGTCGAGGGCGATCTGCACCGCTACACCTACCGCGATTGCCACCGGCGCGCCAAGCGCCTGGCCAACGCCCTGCACGGCCTGGGCGTGCGCATGGGCGACCGGGTCGCCACCCTGGCCTGGAACGGCTACCGCCACCTGGAGGCCTACTACGCCGTGTCCGGCTCGGGCGCGGTGCTGCACACCATCAACCCGCGCCTGTTCCCGGAGCAGATCGCCTACATCTCCAATCACGCCGAGGACCAGTGCCTGCTGTTCGATCTGAGCTTCCTGCCGGTGGTCGAGGCGATCGCCGCGCAATGCCACAGCGTCAAGCATTTCGTGCTGATGTGCGAGCGCGACCGCATGCCGGCCGACAGCAAGATCCCCGACCTGCTGTGCTACGAGGACTTGATCGCCACCCATTCGGACGATTACCAGTGGCCGCTGTTCGACGAGAACTCGGCGGCGACCCTGTGCTACACCTCGGGCACCACCGGCAATCCGAAGGGCGCCCTGTATTCGCACCGCTCGACGGTGCTGCACGCCTACGGCTCGGCGATGCCGAACGCCCTGAACGTCTCGGCGGCCGACACGGTGCTGCCGGTGGTGCCCATGTTCCACGTCAACGCCTGGGGCTTGCCGTACTCGGTGCCCCTGTCGGGCGCGAAGATGGTCTTCCCCGGCCCGGCGCTGGACGGCAAATCGCTCTACGAGCTGTTCGAAGCCGAGAAGGTGACGTTCTCGGCGGGCGTGCCGACCGTCTGGCTGGGCCTGGTGAACCACATGCTGCAGAACAATTTGCGCTTTTCCACCTTCCGCCGCACGGTCATCGGCGGCGCCGCCTGCCCGCCGGCGCTGATGGACACCCTCATCGACGAGCTCGACGTGGAGGTCATCCACGCCTGGGGCATGACGGAGATGTCGCCGCTGGGCACCACCGGCGGCCTGCAGGTGCGCCATCTGGATCTGCCGAAGGAGGCCCAGCGCAAGATCCTGCAGAAGCAGGGCCACGCGATCTACGGCGTCGACATGAAGATCGTCGACGACGAGGGCAAGGAGTTGCCGTGGGACGGCAGCAGCTACGGCCATCTGCTGGTGAAGGGGCCGTGGGTCATCGCCCGCTATTACAAGGACGAGGGCGGCGAGGTCTTGCAGGACGGCTGGTTCGCCACCGGCGACGTGTCCACCATCGACGCCGACGGCTATATGCAGATCACCGACCGCAGCAAGGATGTCATCAAATCGGGCGGCGAGTGGATCGGCACCATCGACCTGGAAAACCTGGCGATGGGCCACCCGGCCGTGCTGCAGGCGGCCTGCATCGGCGTGCCGCACCCGAAATGGGACGAGCGGCCCCTGCTGCTGGTGGTCAGGCGTCCCGGCCATGAGCTGAGCGGCGCCGAAGTGCTCGCCTTCATGGAGGGCAAGGTGGCGAAGTGGTGGATGCCCGACGACGTGCTGTTCATCGACGCCCTGCCGATGGGCGCCACCGGCAAGATCCAGAAGAACAAGCTGCGCGAACTGTACCGCCAGCATCGCCTGCCCACGGTCTGATAGTCTGACACAAGGCGCCGGCGGCGCGCGTGCGGGCCAAGTCCCGCGCTGCGCGCCGCCGTTTTCGTTTTCCAGGGCTCCCGCATAAAATAATACGACCGTTCTTTTTGCGGTATAGTGGGATACTGTGTTTGCCGAATTGAAGTTTTCACTAAAAGGAAGAGACATGAGCGCCGAATACCAAGTCAATGGCAGCGTTGCCGTTATCACCCTTGCCAATCCGCCCGTCAACGGCCTGGGTCTGGCGACCCGCAGCGCCGCGGTCGAAGGCATCCAGAAAGCGCTGGCCGACGCCGCCGTCAAGGCCATCGTCATCACCGGCGCCGGCAAGGCCTTCTCGGGCGGCGCCGACATCAAGGAATTCAATTCGCCGAAGGCGCTGGCCGAACCCACCCTGCACACCCTGATCCGCGTCGTCGAAGAGTCGAGCAAGCCGGTGGTCGCGGCCATCCACAGCGTGTGCATGGGCGGCGGACTGGAACTGGCGCTCGGTTGCAACTACCGCGTCGCCTCGCCCGGCGCGCAGATGGCTTTGCCGGAAGTGAAGCTCGGCCTGCTGCCGGGCGCCGGCGGCACGCAGCGCCTGCCGCGCGTGCTGGGCCTGGAGATGGCGCTGAACATGATCGTCTCCGGCACGCCGGTGGCCTCGGAAAAGCTGGCGCAGACGGCCTTGTTCGATGAAGTCACCGCGCCGGGCGCCGACCTGATGGCCGCCGCGCTGGCCTTCGCCGAAAAGATCGCCGATGTGCGGCCGCTGCCGAAGGTGCGCGACCGCAAGGTCGACTATCCGAACCACGAAGCCTTCCTGCAATTTTCGCGCAACACCGTGAAGGCCATGTCCGGCCCGTTCCCGGCGCCGCTGCAGTGCGTGGAAACGGTGGCCGCCTCGGTGACGATGAAGTTCGAGGACGGCCTGAAGTTCGAGCGCGAGCGCTTCATGCAGTTGATACAGTCGAGCGAATCGAAGGCGCTGCGCCACGCCTTCTTCGCCGAGCGCATCGCCGGCAAGGTGCCGGACGTGCCGGCCGACACGCCGACGCGCGGCATCGCGCTGGCCGCCGTGATCGGCGCCGGCACCATGGGCGGCGGCATCGCGATGAACTTCGTCAACGCCGGGATTCCCGTCATCCTGCTCGAGAGCAAGCAGGAAGCGCTCGACAAGGGCCTGGCGACGATACGCCAGAACTATGAAAACACCCTCAAAAAGGGCAAGTTGACGCAGGAGAAATTCGAGCAGCGCATGGCGCTGATCAGCGGCACGCTGTCCTACGAGGCCATCGGCCAGGCCGACATCGTCGTCGAAGCCGTGTTCGAGGACATGGGCGTCAAGGAAAGCGTGTTCAAGAAACTCGACGAGGTGATGAAACCGGGCGCGATCCTGGCCTCGAACACCTCGACCCTGGACCTGGACAAGATCGCCGCCTTCACCAAGCGGCCGCAGGATGTCATCGGCACGCACTTCTTCAGCCCGGCGAACGTGATGAAGCTGCTGGAAATCGTCCGCGGCGCGGCCACCGGCAAGGATGTGCTGGCCACCACGCTGGCGCTGTCGAAGAAAATGAAGAAGACCGGTGTCGTCTCCGGCGTCTGCGACGGCTTCATCGGCAACCGCATGATCGAGCAATACAGCCGCCAGGCCGGCTTCCTGCTGGAGGAGGGTTGCCTGCCCGAGCAGGTCGACAAGGCCGCCGAGAAATTCGGCTTCGCGATGGGGCCCTTCCGCATGGGCGATCTGGCCGGCAACGATATCGGCTGGTACATCCGCAAGCGCCGCTACGTGGAGGCGCCGCAGATCAGTTATTCGAAGACCGCCGATCTGCTGTGCGAATTGGGTCGCTTCGGGCAAAAGACCGGCGCCGGCTGGTACGACTACCAGGCGGGCGACCGCAAGGCCTATCCCTCGGCCGTCGTGAACGAGATGATCGTCCGGCACTCGGCCGACATCGGCGTCGAGCGGCGCAAGATCGGCGAGCAGGAAATCGTCGAGCGCCTGGTGTACGCGCTGGTCAACGAGGCGGCGCGCATCCTGGAGGAGGGCATCGCCCTGCGCGCCTCCGATATCGACATGGTGTACCTGACCGGCTATGGTTTCCCGCTGTACCGGGGCGGACCGATGTTCTACGCCGACACGGTCGGCTTGCCGAACGTCCTGAGCGCGATGGAGAAATACGCCAAGGGCCGCCATGGCGATGACTGGACGCCGGCGCCGCTGCTGCTGAAACTGGCCGCCGAAGGAAAGACCTTCAACGGGTAAACGCCGCGCGTAGCCCCAGGCGTCCCCGCGCGAGCATGCGCCGGGACGCCTGTTTTATTTGAAAACATTGCCGATTACATCAATATCTTGACTGCGTAGACGTGCTCATGGATACTTTCGCGCTGCGGCCGCATTGAACGAATTCCCACAACGATTCCTGTTATATCCGGCGCAATCGACCTTTTTGTATCACCGAGCGCCAACAGAGAACGAGCATGCCACCATCAGTTGAAAGCGAGTCCCCGAGCGGGAATGTCTGGATTTTGCCGGCCGTCTTCGGCCTGCCCGGTTTGTATGACGGACTCAACGCCATCGCGGAAAACAATTTCGGCATGTTTCTATCCGGCTTCGGACGGGTGCTGTGTGCGTTGTTCTTTCTGCTGCAAGGCGTGCGCTGCTCGCTGGCCCATCCCCTGCAATGGCCCGTCGTGCGGCCGCGCCACTCCAGCACGGTGGCCGCCCTCGGTTTCGCCGGCGGCATTTTGACCATAGGCGGCTGGCTGATACGCCAGGGCTTCTTCTAGACGGACGCGGCGCGGCGGCAACCGCCCCTCATGCGCGGCGCCGCGCCAGCAGGCGCAGGCTCAGGGCCTGCACCTTGGGCGCGCACAGCACCACGGCGACAAAGGCCACCGGCCAAGCCGCCATGAAGGCGTGGCGCCAGCGGCCCAGGAAGTCGGCGGCGAAGCCGATGTTGAGCCAGGTGACCCACATGCTCATCAGCACGGTCATCAGCAGGGACATCAGGAAGGCGAAGGTGAAGCGCAGGCGCAGGGCGTCGGACATGGTGTTTTCCTTGGAAGTGGTGAGTGTGCGTATAGCGTAGACGCTTGCGCGGATCTATACTAGAGCGATATTTTTAATCTCAAATTCCAAAAATGACATCATGCTCGACGATCTAGCCCTGTTTGTCGCCATAGTCGAGGCCGGCAGCCTGAACGCCGCCGCCGAGAAGGAGGGCGTGCCGGCGGCGACGGTGACGCGGCGCCTGCAAAAGCTCGAGGGCACGCTCGGCTACCGCCTGCTGAACCGCAGCGCGCGGCGCATGCAGCCGACCGCCGAAGGCTGGCAGTACTACGAACAGTGCCGGCCGCTGGTGCACGCCCTGCGCCAGGCGACCCGCCGCCTGGACGCCAGCCTGGGCGCGCTGTCCGGCACCATCCGGGTGCTGGCGCCGGTGAATTTCGCCAGCGGCCTGCTGACGCCGGCCTGGGTCGGCTTCATGCAGCGCTATCCCGACATCAATCTGGAGCTGGAATTGTCGAACCAGTTGCAAGACCTGGTCCTCAGCGGCGCCGACCTGGCCATCCGCGTCGGCGCGCTGGAGGATTCGACGCTGACCCAGCGCCGCCTCGGCAAGGCCGAACTGGTGCTGGTGGGGGCGCCGTCCTATCTGGCGCGCGCCGGCAGGCCGGCCGACGCGGCGGCGCTGGCCTCGCACGCGCTGCTGGTGGCCGAACCGCTGCGCCAATGGCGGCTGCGCCATCCGGAGACCGGCGCCGAGGTGACGCTGCAACCGCAGGCGCGGCTGCGCGTCAATGAAATGCGCCTGGCGGTGGAGATGGCCGAGGCCGGCCTGGGCATCCTGCTATGCCCCTTGCTGCAATGCCGTGAGCACATCCATTCCGGGGCTCTGCTGCGCGTCCTGCCGGAATGGATGCCGGAGCCGCGCCACGTCTACGCGGTGTGGACCCAGCGCCGTTACCTGCCGGCACGGGTGCGCGCCCTGCTCGAGCATCTGGCCGCCTTCGCCGCCGGGAATCCCTTGCTGAACGGTAAGGAGGAGGCCGGCGCGGGCAATGCGGGGTAATGGTAGGCGCGGCGGCGCCGAGCGGATACTATATGCTTCACTTCACGCCAAAGCGCTCCCGTCATGACGATAGAGAATAAGCTGCCCGAGTTGCTGTTCCTGGAACGCCTGATCGAAGAGGGCGGCGCGCATCTGGACGTGAACATCAGTTGCACCGTGCCGCTGGGAGGCCGTGAATTGCCTGTATACACCATAGCGATGGGCAACCCCAGCCTGGACGTGCCGGCCGTCGGCTTCTTCGGCGGCATCCACGGCCTGGAGCGGATCGGCACGCAGGTGCTGCTGTCCTTCCTGCAAAGCTTGCTGGCGCGGCTGCGCTGGGACCATGTGCTGCACCAGCAACTGGAGGCCGTGCGCCTGGTTTTCATGCCCCTGGTCAATCCGGGCGGCATGTGGCGCTCGACGCGCAGCAACCCGAACGGGGTCGACCTGATGCGCAACGCCCCGGTCGACTCGCTGGAAAGGGTGCCCTTCCTGCTCGGCGGCCAGCGCTTCAGCCCGCGCCTGCCCTGGTACCGCGGCCCCTTGGGCGCGGCGATGGAGGCGGAAAGCCAGGCCGTCTGCCGCATCGTCGAGCAGGAACTTTTGCCGCGCGACTTCAGCCTGGCCCTCGATTGCCATTCCGGCTTCGGCCTGCGCGACCGCATCTGGTTCCCGCACGCCCATACCACGACGCCGATCGCCCATCTGGCCGACATCGGCGCGCTGGAAGAGTTGTTCAGCCAAAGCCACCCCAACCACAACTACGTGTTCGAGCCGCAGAGCCTGCAGTACCGCACCCACGGCGACCTGTGGGATTACCTGTATCTGAACGCCGTCAGCGACAGCCGGCGCGTCTTCCTGCCGCTGACGCTGGAGATGGGTTCCTGGCTGTGGGTCAAGAAGAACCCGCTGCAATTGTTCAGCCGCCTGGGCATGTTCAATCCGCAACCGGTGCACCGCCTGCAGCGGGTGCTGCGCAGCCATACCGTCTGGCTCGACTTCCTGGCCCGCGCCGCCTGCGGCCATCAGCGCTGGTTGCCGGAGGGGCCGGCGCGCGGCACCCGCCAGGCCGACGCGCTCGCCCGTTGGTACGGCCTACCGCGGCCATGAGCACCTGGGTGCTCCTGCGAGGCCTGATGCGCGAGCGGCGCCACTGGGGGGAATTCCCGGCCGTGCTCGGCGCGGCGCTGCCGCAGGCGCGCATCCTCACGCCCGACTTGCCCGGCAACGGCCGGCTGCACCGCATGTCCAGCGCCACCGACGTCGGGCAGATGGTCGAGTTTTGCCGCCGCGACCTGGCCGCGCAGGGGCACGCCGCGCCCTACCATATCCTGGCGCTGTCGCTGGGCGGCATGGTGGCCGTCGAATGGGCGGCCCGCTATCCGGACGAGATCGCCGCACTGGTGCTGATCAACACCAGCATGCGCCCCTTCAGCCGTTTCTACCGCCGCTTGCGCTGGCAAAACTACTGGGCCATCCTCGGCATGGCGGCGCGCGGCGGCGTGGCGCGCCAAGAGAGCCTGATCCTGCGCCTGAGCAGCAACGACGGCGCCGCCCGGGCCGCGCAGTTGCCGCGCTGGATAGGCTATCAGCGCGAGTATCCGGTGGCGCGCGCCAACGCCTGGCGCCAGTTGTGGGCGGCGGCGCGCTACCGCGCCCCGCCGCAGCGGCCGGCGCCGCCCATGCTGGTGCTGGCCAGCCGCGCCGACCGCCTGGTCGATGCCGCTTGTTCGCGGCGCCTGGCCGGGCATTGGCGCGCCGAATGCCATGTGCATCCCAGCGCCGGCCACGATTTGCCGCTCGACGACGGCGCCTGGATCGCGGCGCGGGTGCAAGCCTGGATCGGCGCCGCGCGCCTTGATATAAAGTAAACCATTGAACTTGCGCCACCCAGCATGGTAGACTTATTTCACCGCTGAAGGACGGGCGGTTGCCTGAGCGAAGCCGGCCTCCGATGCGCGCCGGCTTTTTTTCTATCCATGTCCCTACATTGCGTTCGTAAATGAAGACTTCGATCAAGCTCCTGATATTCCCTGTTGTCATGGCCAATTCCGGCTGCAGCGTTGTGTATGACATCAATCAAGACCGCGTCGCCGAATATTGCAACAGTCTCAATAATGTGGACGACCGCAATGCCTGCCGGCAGCGCAACCGCACCAGTTACGAGGAATACGAGCGCGAACGAAAGAAACTGCTCAACGGCGCCAGCGCCCAATAAATCCGCCGATTGATCCGGCGCAAGTAAATCCACCGCAAACCGGTGGATTTTTTTCGCTGCCGCCCCTTGCGTGATGTTTCTTTATATCCAATCAATATTTCCATTAAGAAATATGAAATATTCTTTTGACACCTTGATCCAAGTCAACTTATAATTACTTAAGAAAATTTTTTCGGTACGCATTCTACCTGCTTTCGAGCCCCAAAAAATGGATTCGGGAAGTGCCCAGAATGTCCTGCCGCCTCGGGCGTCCGACAAGGCCCGCAGCCGGTACTTCACTCCATATCACCTACTTTTAAGGGGTTCACATGAAAAAACTCACACTCGCAGTCACCCTGGCGCTGGCCACTTTCGCATCCGCCCAGGCGGCCGGCATCAACGGTCTGGTCAACACCGGCACGGGCGGCTCGGGCACCCAGGACCTGAACTATGAACTGACGGTGCTGCAGGGCACGACGGTTTTGGCCAGCAACCACGGCTACGCCGCTTTCGACAACATCTGGCCGATCAGCCCTTGGCTGGCCAACAGCGCCGATTCGAAATGGATCACGCCGACGGCCGCGCAAGGCGATTCCTTCGATTCCTCGTCCAACGGCCTGTACCGTTTCCAGCTGAAATTCGATCTGACCGGCTTCAACGCCGCCAGCGCCAGCTTCGCCGGCCGCTTCGCCGCCGACAATGCCGCGTCGATCACGCTGAACGGCACGCAAATCGCCAACGCCACCGGTTTTAGCTCGTGGAGCAGCTTCGGTGCCGCCTCCGGCTTCAATGCCGGCGTCAACACGCTCAATTTCGACGTGCTCAACTGGCAACAGAGCGGCGGCAATCCGGCCGGCCTGCGCGTCGAGTTCACGCAATCGAACATCGCCGCCGTACCGGAACCGGAAACCTATGGCATGTTGTTGGCCGGTCTTGGCTTGCTGGGCTTCGTCGCCCGCCGCCGCAAAGCCTGAGGCTTGCCCGGACAAACGAAACCGCCAGCGATGGCGGTTTTTTTCCGTCCGGAATTCGGCGCGTCCGCGCCGCCTCAATCGCTGGCGTAGATGTCCTTGTCCTTGGTCTCGGCGAGGAACAGGGTACCGATCAGGACCGTGAGGAGGGCGATGACGATGGGATACCAAAGCCCGTAATAGATGTCGCCCTTGAAGGCCACCAGGGCGAAGACGGTGGTCGGCAACAGGCCGCCGAACCAGCCGTTGCCGATGTGGTAGGGCAAGGACATCGAGGTGTAGCGTATGCGGGTGGGGAACATCTCCACCAGCATCGCCGCCACCGGGCCGTAGACCATCGTCACGTACAGCACCAGCAAGAACAGCAGCAGCACCACCATCGGTTTGTTGATCTGGTCGGGGTCGGCCTTGGCCGGATAGCCGGCCGCCTTGATGGCCGCGCCGGCCTCCTTCTTGAAGGCGCTTTCCCTCAGCTTGCTCTCGGGCGTGAAGTTCAGCTTGTCCGGCGTCAGTTCGGCGTTGAAGGCGGCGATCTCCCGGTCGCCGATCCTGATCCTGGCGATGCTGCCGGCCGGCGCCTCCTCCTTGCTGTAGTTGACCGAACTGGCCGACAGCACTTGCGTGGCGATGTCGCACGAGGAGGGGAATCTCTTCGTGTCGGTCAGGTTGAACTGGAAGTGGCAGGAGGCCGGGTCGGCGACCACCACCACGGGCGCCTTGCTCAGGGCCGCCTCCAGCGCCGGATTGGCGTAGTGGGTCAGGCCGGCGAAGATGGGGATATAGGTCAGCGCCGCCACCAGGCAACCGCCGAGGATGATGTACTTGCGGCCGAGGTGGTCCGACAGGCTGCCGAAGACGATGAAGAAGGGCGTCGCCAGCAGCAGGGCGATGGCGATCAGGATGTTCGCCGTGGCCAGGTCCACCTTCAGGGTCTGGATCAGGAAGAACAGGGCATAGAACTGGCCGGTGTACCAGACCACGGCCTGGCCGGCGGTCAGGCCGAACAGGGCCAGCAGGACCAGTTTCAGGTTGCGCCAGCGGCCGAAGGCTTCGCTGAGCGGCGCCTTCGAGGTCTTGCCGCCGGCCTTCATCCGGGCGAAGGCCGGCGATTCCTTCATCGACATGCGTATCCACACCGACACGCCGAGCAGCAGCACGGAGACCAGGAAGGGCACGCGCCAGCCCCAGGCGGAGAATTCCTCCTCGCCGATGGCCATGCGGGTGGCGAGGATCACCATCAGCGACAGGAAGAAGCCCAGCGTCGCCGTGGTCTGCAACCAGGCGGTGTAGGCGCCGCGCTTGCCGTCCGGCGCGTGTTCGGCGATGTAGGTGGCCGCGCCGCCGTACTCGCCGCCCAGCGCCAGTCCCTGCAGGATGCGCAGGCTGACCAGAATGACGGGCGCGGCGATGCCGATCGAGGCGTAGCCGGGCACGAGGCCGACGATGAAGGTCGCGGCGCCCATGATCAGGATGGTGATCAGGAAGGTGTACTTGCGCCCGATCATGTCGCCGAGGCGGCCGAAGAGCAGCGCGCCGAAGGGCCGCACGATGAAGCCGGCCGCGAAGGCGAGCAGGGCGAAGATGAAGGTGGTGCCCGGCTCGCCGACGAAGAATTGCCTGGCGATGATGGGCGCGAGCGAACCATACAGGTAAAAATCGTACCATTCGAAGATGGTGCCCAAGGAGGAGACGAAGATGACCTTACGCTCTTCGGCCGTCATGGCCGTGCTCTTGGCGCCGACCTTGCGCGCGTCCACGCGGCTGCCCGGTACTACTGCCATGTCTGTCTCCCCATTTTTATATACACTGCCATCGGCAGATTTGTTATAAGCGGCCCTGCGAGTGTGCGGGGATAAACTTACACCATGCTTGCTCGAAATCGCCGCTGGGGGAAGGGGGAACGGCCCTCGGCGGATTTGCGAACGACCGTACTAAAATGTGCTATTCTGCTTGCACAGCCTCACTCAATCCGCGCCATCCGGCCTTGCGCCGGCTCACCACCATTCATTAGGAGATTCACATGATAGACGCCGTCATCGTATCGACCGCCCGCACTGGTTTGGCCAAGTCCTGGAAGGGCGCCTTCAACATGACCCACGGCGCGACGCTGGGCGGCCATGTGCTGCGCGAGGCCATCGCGCGCGCGCGCATCGAGGCCGGCGAGGTGGAGGATGTGCTGGTCGGCTGCGCCAACCCGGAAGGGGCGACCGGCGGCACCATCGCGCGCCAGATCGCGCTGCGCGGCGGCGCGCCCGTCGGAACCGGCGGCATGACCATCAACCGTTTCTGCTCCTCCGGCCTGCAGGCCATCGCGCTGGCGGCCCAGCGCATCATCGCCGGCGAGGGCGACATCTACGCGGCCGGCGGGGTGGAATCGATCTCCTGCGTGCAGCAAGAGATGAACATGCACATGTACAAGGAAGTCTGGCTGGCGCAGCACAAGCCGGAAATCTACTGGCCCATGCTGCAGACGGCTGAAACGGTCGCCCGGCGCTACGGGATCGGCCGCGAGCGCCAGGACGAGTACGGCGTGCGCAGCCAGCAGCGCGCCGCCGCGGCCCAGGCGGCCGGCCTGTTCGACGCGGAAATCGTGCCGATGACGACCATCATGGGCGTGGCCGACAAGGCCACGGGCCTGTTGCTGTCGCGCGAGGTGACCATCTCGGCCGACGAGGGCATACGCGCCGATACGACGCTGGAGGCGGTGGCGAAGATTCGTCCGGCAATGCCGGGCGGCGTCATCAGCGCCGGCAACGCCAGCCAGTTCTCCGACGGCGCCTCGATGGCCATCGTGATGAGCGCCAAGGTGGCCGAAGCGAAGGGCTTGCAGCCGCTGGGCATCTTCCGCGGCTTCGCTGTGGCCGGTTGCGAGCCCGACGAGATGGGCATCGGTCCGGTCTACGCGATTCCCAAATTGTTGAAGAAGGCCGGCCTGACGGTGGCCGACATCGGCCTGTGGGAGTTGAACGAGGCGTTCGCCGTGCAGGTGCTGTACTGCGCCGACACGCTGGGCATCCCGATGGAGCGCCTGAACGTGAACGGCGGCGCGATCGCCGTGGGCCACCCCTACGGCGTGTCGGGCGCGCGCCTGACCGGGCATGCGCTGATCGAGGGTAAGCGGCGCGGCGTCAAGTATGTCGTCGTGACGATGTGCATCGGCGGCGGCCAGGGCGCGGCCGGCTTGTTCGAAGTGGTCTAAACCTAGGCGGCGTTTGGCCAGCGGAGCCAAGTTAAGACGGTTTCCCGCTGGAATGGACGCGCGCAGGCGAATCCGGCACGACCCAACGGCGCAAACCTGGGGTCGGACCCAGCGGGTCCGACCCCGGCTCTACGCCGTCGGGCTTAGCCGGCTCCCCGGCGCCTTCACGCCCAGGCGCCGGCGCATCCCAACTCCATCGAGGCACCCGAATGCAATCGACCCTGCTGTCGCGCCGCGACATCGAATTCATGCTCTACGAAT
>JANXSQ010000274.1 GCA_025356595.1 Janthinobacterium sp.
GCGCCGCGCGCCGTTCAATAATCGTCATACTTGCGGGCGTCGCCCCGCACCAGCCCGGCCGGATACTTGATACGGTTCAGCGCCATCTTCTCCAGCACGGCCTCGCGCAGGTCGACGCCGCTCTTGTCCGCCAGGCGTATCAGATACATCAGCACGTCGGCCATTTCGTGGCGGATGCCGAGGCGTTTCCTGTCGTCCAGTTCGGCGTCGACGCCGCTCGGCAGCCACTGGAAATGCTCGACCAGTTCGGCCACCTCGACCGACAGCGCCATCGCCAGGTTTTTCGGCGTGTGGAACTGCTCCCAGTCGCGCTCGGCGGTGAAATCGCGCATCAGTTCGCGCAGTTCGATCAGGCTGTCCGGCTTGCTTGTATTGCTGGTATTCATGCTCGTGCTTTCCGTGCGCGGCCGGCCCCTGCCGTCCCTCGCCGTCATGGTAGCACCGCCGCCGGGCGCTTTGGCGCGTCGCCTTGGCGCGCCGGGCCGCAGTCCTTGATTGTAGGAATGATGATGAAAGTCAACTTCCCTCTTGGTCGTTTTGAATATCCGGGAACCTTTTTCCCATAAGATGCAGAGATGTTTTTTTATCGACGGATGGATATTTTTCCGCATGCCAGTCCACTCGGGCGCGCCGTGTACAGCCATTTGAAAGGTAGGATTCCATGTTGAAGAATATGAAAATCAGGACCTTGATCATTTCCACCCTGGCGTTCTTCGTGGCCACGCTGCTGCTCATCGGCGGGCTGGGCGCGCACAGCCTGAGCAACACCAGCACCCTGCTGCAAAACACGGCCAGGAAGGACGCCAGGGAAAGCGGCCGCCTGGTCGAGCGCATCCGCTTCAAGATGGAGGTCAACCGCAGCCAGATTCTCCAGGCGCTGCAGCACAATCCGGGCAGCGAATGGTCGAAACTGCACGACCATCCGCTGGCCGTGCACTTCAAGACGATAGAGGAGACCAACGCCGACATCAACCGGATGGCGGCCGCCTACCGCGACGCCATCGACGGCACCCAGGAGCGCAATCTGGCCGACGAGTGGATGGCGAAAAGCGGCAGCCTGGGCGTGAACATCGTCGCCGCCGCCAGCGCCAACATCCAGCAACAGAAATGGGACGACGCCGAAAAAATCCTGATCCGCGCGATCAATCCCGGCTACCGCCTGTCCGATCCGCCGCTGCTGGCCTTGACCGGCCTGCTGGCGCAGCGCGCCCAGCGCGACGGCGACGCCGTGCGCGCCACGATAGACGCCACCGCCTACCTGATCGGCGGCGCGATCCTGACGGCTGCCGTGCTGTGCGTGCTGATCGGCATGCTGCTGATCCGCGGCATCACCCGGCCCCTGCAGCAAGCCGTCGAGATCGCCCGCGGCGTCGCCGCCGGGCGCCTGAACGGGCATATCGTCGCCGAGTCGGAGAACGAGATCGGCCAGCTGATCCGCGCCCTCGGCGAGATGGACGCCAGCCTGTTCCACATCGTGCGCGACGTGCGCGTCGCCACCGACACCATCGACGCGGCCTCGGGCCGCATCGCCGGCGGCAACCAGGAATTGTCCTGCCGCACCGAGCAGCAGGCCGGCTCGCTGGAGGAGACGGCCGCCTCGATGCTGGAATTGACGGAGACGGTGCGGCGCAACGGCGACAACGCGCGCCAGGCCAACCAACTGGCGCTGTCGGCCGCCGAGGTGGCCGGCCAGGGCGGCGCCGTGGTCACCCAGGTGGTCACGACGATGGGCTCGATCAACGAATCGGCGAAGAGGATCGCCGACATCATCGGCGTCATCGACGGCATCGCCTTCCAGACCAACATCCTGGCCCTGAACGCGGCCGTCGAGGCGGCCAGGGCCGGCGAGCAGGGCAGGGGCTTCGCCGTCGTCGCCAGCGAAGTGCGCAACCTGGCGCAGCGTTCGGCCGGCGCCGCCAAGGAAATCAAGACCCTGATCGACCACTCGGTCGAGCAGGTGAGCTTCGGCGCGCGCCTGGTCGACCAGGCCGGCAAGACCATGAATGAGATCGTCTCCAGCGTGAACCGCGTCACCGCCATCATGGGCGAGATCAGCATCGCCAGCCAGGAGCAGAGCGAGGGCATCGACCACGTCAACCAGGCCATCCACCAGATGGACGGCGCCACCCGGCAGAACGCCAAAATGGTCGAGAACGCCGCGCACGCCTCCGGCCAGCTCGAGCAGCAGGCGAAGAGCCTGGTGCAACTGGTCAGCGT
>JANXSQ010000284.1 GCA_025356595.1 Janthinobacterium sp.
AGTCGAGCGTAGCTTCGCCTGGCTGGAGAAAAACAGGCGACTGTGGAAGAACTGCGAGCGATGGCTCAACACCAGCTTGCAGTTCATCCACCTGGCCTACCTGGCGATGCTGCTCAGAAGATCGTGAACACGCTCTAAGGCTCGCGGCGGCGCTGCACCATGGCGCGCAGCGCGGCGATCAGGCAGTCGTTTTGCGGCGAGGCGGGCAGGGCGTGGCTCAGTTCGTCGAAGGCCGACACGGCCAGGTTCGGCAGCAGCAGTTGCCGCGTGTGCACGATGGGCGCGATGCTTTTCGTCACCTGCACCTTCAGCTTGATGCCGCTCACCTGCCAGCCGCGCTTTTCCAGTTCCGCCTGCAGTTTCGGCAGTTGCTGCTTGAGCTTGGCGGCCACGGCCGAGGTCGGCGTCGCCAGCACCAGTTGCGCGTCCTCGAACTGCAGGATGTCGCAATTGTGGAACATGGCCGGCAGGGCGCTGGCGCAATCCTTCTGCAGCGCCATCATGCGGTTCACGGCCGGCATCAGGGAAGCCATCGTGGCATTGCCGCGCAAAAAATCCGTGGCGCCGGGCAGGGCCGGGCCGGAACGCCCGCGGCTTGCTTGATAGAAGGTATGAGATCGCATTCTGCGCAACATATCACAGCTGGCCCCGGCATGACCAGCGCCGCGTTGCGGATGCCGGGACGGGAATATCGCCCGCGCGGCGGCCAATGGGGCGCATTTCGCGGCATTGTTTATCATTTAGCCATTGTGATACGGGCCAATAACCCAATCTCAGCCACAGCGCATGATAAAATCATCGTCTTTTGCCATATTCGAACTCCGTGCGGTAACGCGATGTCACCAACCGAGCTTTTTTTAACGGCGTTTTTTCAAGAATTCAAGCATGTCATTACTGACCCAGATTTTCGGTAGCCGCAACCAGCGGCTGCTCAAGCAATACCAAAAAACGGTACGCGAGATCAATGCGCTCGAGCCGCTCATCGAAAAGCTGTCGGACGCGGAGCTGCAGGCGAAGACGCCGGCCTTCAAGGACCGCATCGCCAAGGGCGAGTCGCTGGACGCCTTGCTGGTCGAAGCCTTCGCCGTGTGCCGCGAAGCGAGCCGGCGCGTGCTGCGCATGCGCCACTTCGACGTGCAGCTGATCGGCGGCATGGTGCTGCATTACGGCAAAATCGCCGAGATGGGCACCGGCGAGGGCAAGACCTTGATGGCGACCCTGGCCGCCTACCTGAACGCCCTGTCGGGCAAGGGCGTGCACATCGTCACCGTCAATGATTATCTGGCGCAGCGCGACGCCGACACCATGGGCCGCCTGTACGCCTGGCTGGGCCTGTCGACCGGCGTCAACCTGTCGCAGATGGAGCACGACGCCAAGCAGAGCGCCTACGGTTCCGACATCACCTACGGCACCAACAACGAATTCGGTTTCGACTACCTGCGCGACAATATGGTCTTCGAGGCGCGCGACCGCGTGCAGCGCGCGCTGAACTTCGGCATCGTCGATGAAGTCGACTCGATCCTGATCGACGAGGCGCGCACGCCCCTGATCATTTCGGGCCAGGCGGAGAACCACACGGACCTGTACTACAAGATCAATGAGTTGCCGGGCATGCTGACCCTGCAGGTGGGTGAAGAGACCCCCGACGGCAAGGGCAAGATCGAAGTGCCGGGCGACTACACGAAGGACGAGAAGGCGCACCAGGTGCTGCTGACGGAAGCCGGGCATGAAAAGGCCGAGGGCATCCTGACACAGATGGGTCTGCTGCCGGAAGGCGCCTCGCTGTACGATTCGGCCAACATCACCCTGGTCCACCACCTGTACGCGGCGCTGCGCGCGCACGCGCTGTACTTCAAGGACCAGCACTACGTGGTGCAGAACAATGAAGTGGTGATCGTCGATGAATTCACCGGCCGCCTGATGACGGGCCGGCGCTGGTCGGATGGCCTGCACCAGGCCGTCGAGGCGAAAGAGGGCGTGAAGATCCAGAACGAGAACCAGACCCTGGCCTCGATCACCTTCCAGAACTATTTCCGCATGTACGGCAAGCTGGCCGGCATGACCGGAACCGCCGACACCGAAGCCTACGAGTTCCAGGAAATCTACGGCCTGGAAACGGTCGTCATCCCGCAGAACCGTCCCCTGCAACGCAAGGACCGCCAGGATCAGGTCTACAAATCGGCCGACGAGAAATACGGCGCGATGCTCAACGACATACGCGATTGCTACGAGCGCGGCCAGCCCGTGCTGGTCGGCACGACCTCGATCGAGAACTCGGAGCTGTTGGCCGGCATCCTGGCGAAGGCCAAGCTGCCGCACAACGTGCTCAACGCCAAGCAGCATGCGCGCGAAGCGGAGATCATCGCCCAGGCGGGACGTCCGAAGGCGATCACCATCGCCACCAATATGGCCGGCCGCGGCACCGACATCGTCTTGGGCGGCAACGTCGAGAACCAGATCAAGGTCATCGACGCCAATCCCGAACTGGCCGACGCCGACAAGGCGGCCCAGGCGCAGACCCTGCACGACGAATGGCAGTCCCTGCATGACCACGTGGTCGGCGCCGGCGGCCTGCACATCATCGGCACCGAGCGGCACGAATCGCGCCGCGTCGACAACCAGTTGCGCGGCCGCGCCGGTCGCCAGGGCGATCCGGGTTCCTCGCGTTTCTACCTGTCGCTCGACGACGCGCTGCTGCGCATCTTCGCCGGCGACCGCGTGCGCTCCATCATGGACCGCCTGAAAATGCCGGAAGGCGAGCCGATCGAGGCTGGCATCGTCTCGCGCTCGATCGAATCGGCGCAGCGCAAAGTGGAGGCGCGCAACTTCGACATCCGCAAGCAATTGCTGGAATACGATGACGTCGCCAACGACCAGCGCAAAGTGATCTACCAGCAGCGCAACGAGTTGCTGGAAACGACAGACATCTCCGACCTGATCGGCTCGCTGCGCCACGGCGTCTTCACCGACCTGGTGCGCGTCAACGTGCCGGCCGAATCGGTCGAGGAACAGTGGGACATCAAGGCGCTGGAAGAGACCCTGGCCGGCGAGTGGCAGATCGAATTGCCGCTGCGCGCGATGATGGAGGCGGAAACGAGCCTGAGCGACGAGGACTTGCTGGAGCGCGTCATCGGCGCCGCCGACGCCGTCTACCAGTCGAAGATCGACATCGTCGGCAAGGAATCCTTCGGCGGCTTCGAGCGCAACGTCATGCTGCAAAGCGTGGACAGCCACTGGCGCGAACATCTGGCGGCGCTGGATCACCTGCGCCAGGGTATCCATCTGCGCGGTTACGCGCAGAAGAATCCGAAGCAGGAATACAAGCGCGAAGCCTTCGAACTGTTCGGTCAGATGCTCGACATGATCAAGAACGAAGTCGTCAAGCTGGTCATGACGGTGCGCATCCAGTCGCGCGAGGAAATCGACGCGGCCGAGGCGGCCATGCAGCAGTCGCACGTGGAAAACGTGCACTACCAGCACGCCGACTTCAATCCGGACGCGGCGCCCGAGGAGTTGCTGGCGCCGACGGCGCTGGCGGCCGACGAGCAGGCGCTGACGATGGGTGTCAAAGTGGGCCGCAACGACCCATGCCCTTGCGGCAGCGGCAAGAAGTTCAAGGCTTGCCACGGCAAGCTGGCATAAGGAGCCGTGAATAAATAAGTGTGACATTTGGGCGGTCCTGGCGGGTTGCGATGCAAGGCGCGAGAAGGAGTCATAGCGAGCCGACGACGAGCAACGCGGCAGCGCGCCCGCCAGGGCCGATCCAAATGTTACTTTATTTTTGAACGACTCCTAAGCCGGGCGAGGCAATAAGGAAGGGCGGAGAATGCGAATTCTCCGCCCTTTTTTTATGCGCGCCGCCTGCCGCGCCACCGCCGACCGGGGGGCAAGCCGCAGACGGCGCCGGCGGGCCCGGAGCCGGCGCCCGGCCGCCGCTTTCTTCGCCGGGCGGCGCGCTTGCGCCTCAGGCTTCGAGGGCCGCCGCCATGTGTTTCTTGGCGCCGTCGCGCAGCGGCGCCACGCGCGGCACGACGATGCGTATCGTCGTGCCCTGTTCCGGCGCGGTGGTGATGTTGATGCGTCCGCCCAGCACGCCGGTGACGATGTTGTAGACGATGTTCATGCCCAGGCCGGTGCCGCCCTGGCCCATCTTGGTGGTGAAGAAGGGGTCGAAGACGTGGCGCAGCACCTCGTCGCTCATGCCGCGGCCGTCGTCGCCGAAGAGCAGGGCGATCTGGCCGTCGTCCTGCACACTGGCGCGCATGCTGATGGCGCCGCTGGCGCGGCCCTCGAAGGCGTGCACCAGGCTGTTGTTGATCAGATTGTTGATGACCTGGTACAGGCTGCCCGGATAGGAATCCATCGTCAGCCCGGCCGGGATGTCCAGCGTCGCCGCGCAGCGGGCCCGGCGCAGGCGCGGCAGATAGGTCGCCAGCGTATCCTGCAGCACCAGCAGCAGGTCGAAGCCGCGCCGCTGGTCGTTGGTCTGGTCCACCGCCACCTGCTTGAAGGAGGCGATCAGGTTGGCGGCCTTTTGCAGCGAGCCGGCGATCAGGCCGGCGGCCTGCCTGACTTCGTCGAGGTGGGCCGTCAGGGCCGAGCGGCGCAGCGCGCCGGCGACGACGACGCGGTCGAATTCCTGCACCCGGTCCGACAGCGTCGTCGAGGCCAGCAGGCTGTTGCCGATCGGCGTGTTCAACTCGTGCGCGATGCCCGCCACCAGGGAACCCAGCGAGGCCATTTTTTCCGCCGCCAGCAGGTCGTGCTGGGTGCGCTGCAGCGAGTCGAGGGCTTCGCTGAGGTCGAGGTTGGCCCGCTCCAGCGCCGCCGAGCGCTCCTGGACGCGGCTTTCCAGCGAGATGTTGAGCTCCCTCAGCGCGCCCTTCGCCTTGAGTTCCCCGGTCAGGTCGAGCAGGGCCCAGATGACGGCCGTCTCGCCGTCCAGCAGCAGGGAGGAGGTCCAGACGGCGACGCTGCCCTTGGCGCCGCCGGCCAGGCGCACGCCGGCGATGTCGCCCTGCACGGTGCCGTCGCGGGCGTGGATGGCGAGGATGCGGCTGGCCTCGCCGGCGCCGTCCCAGAAGGCGAGCTCGGCGGTGTGGCGGCCGACGATGGCGCCGGCGGCGGCGCTGAAGGTGCGCTGCAGCGCCAAGTTGGCGGCGATCACGGTGCCGTCGCGGTTGCTCACGCTGAGCGGCACCGGCGCCACCTCGAAGAGGATCTTGAAGCGCGCCTCCGATTCCGACAGGCGCCGCTCGGCCTGTTCGAGCTGGGCGATGCGCGTGCGCAGGGCCAGGTTCATCGTGTTCAGCGAGCGCGAGACGAGTTCGATCTCGTCGCCGCCGCGCTCCGGCAGCAGGGTGCCGTAGTCGCCCCGCACCAGGCGCTGCGCCTGCGCGTTCAGGCCGTCCAGGCGCCGCCCTATGCCCAGCGTGAAGAAGTAGAACAGCAGCAGGCCGACGCCGAAGCCGGCCGCCGAGATCAGGCCGCCCTGGCTGAGCACCTCGTCGCGCGCCTGCGCCAGGTCCGAGGTGGACAGGCCGAAGTGCAGCGCGCCGACCCGGTTGTCCTTGAGCAGCAGCGGCGCGCGGGCGTGCAGCATCGCCTCGGACTGCACGGTCTGCAAGCCCTGGTTGGTGCGCGCGCCGGGCCGGCGCAACAGCTCCGCCGGATCGGCCGGCGCGCCGCCGGCGCTGATGATGGGACGGCCCTCGGGGTCGAGGATGACGATGTAGCGCACGAAGCTGTCGGCCGGATCGGAGAGCATCTCGCCGAGGTAGGAGCGCAGATCCGCCAGGTGCCCCTTGCTGGCGTAGGGGCCCAGCGAGAGGTTCAGCGTGACGGCGTATTCGTGGGCGACGCGGTCGGCGTTCTTGCTCACCGCCTGGTCCATGATGCGCGTCACGTTCCAGATCAGCAGGCCCATCACCAGCGCCTGCACCATGGCGCTGAGTATCAGGAATTTCGCCCGCAAGGACAGATTCAACATCGCTTCCCCATTCTCCGGCCCGGGCCGGCCCAGCATTCGTGGCGCCGCCGCGGCGGGCCGCCAGGCGCCCTCATTGCACGATCAGGATGACGCGCACCGTATCGTCGACGGCGGCCTTGTCGATATAGCCGATGGCGCCGACGTCGGCGGCGACGGCCCGCTTGACCTCGGCGGTGGAGGTGTATTCGCGCGGCGGGAAGCCGCGTCCGGTGAAGACGATTTTCGACCAGATCGCCTTCACCTGGTCCTGGTCCTTGCCGGCGATCTTCTGGTAAAAATCGCTGCGGATGGCCGAGTTGTCGGCCAGGTCGACGGGCGTCAGCTGGGTCGAGCGGCCGAGGAAAATTTGCGCCGCCTGCACCGTCATGATGCTGGCGACGGCGCTTTTCGGATGCACGATGACGGCCGTGGCGGCCGCCGCCGGCGCGCCCGCCAGGACGGCGCAGAGCGGTACGAGGAGGCGCGCGAGGCGGCGGGCGAGGCAGCAGGCGAGGCTCATGGCGGCGCCTAGAACACGGCGTCGAGCGCGAGCGCGACGACGGTGATGGGGTGCTTCAGGCCGTCGGCCGGCCCGGCGATCAGCTCGCCCGACTTGACGCTGGGCCGGACCCGGTCGATCTGCAGCTTCAGCGCGCGCGCCTTGGCGAAATTCCAGCGCAGGCCGATCAGGTCGGAGTGCTGCCGCCCCGAAGTCAGGTAGCCGCCGTCGACGGCGCGCGCCAGCGCCCCGCCGGAGAGAAAGCCGGCAGGCAGGGTGATCGAGCGGCCGCTCTGGCGCACCGCCGCGTGGGCGTAATAGGGCAGCAGCGCGCCGAGGCGGTAGCCGGCCATCAGGTAGTAGGCTTCGGCGTCCGGGATGTAGACCGGCTCGGCGGCGCGGCGCCAGCCGTATTCCGACTGCAGCACGAACTGGCGCCAGTCCAGCGCCACGCCGATGGCGCTGAAGTCGATGCGCTTGCCGCCGACCAGCGTCATGTCGCGCGCCAGTTGCGCATAGCCGGCGCGGCGCAGGCGCTCCGTCATGTTGTTGAGCATGCGGAAGTCGTCGCTGGCCAGCGCGGCCGAGAAGCGGCTCAGGCGCAGCAGCAGCGGGCCGTTTTCCAGCGTCAGGTTGACGCCGTACAGGGGCGCGCGGTAGGTGGCGATGGAGCCGCCGCCGCCGGCGACGAAGAGCTTGCCGCGGCTGACGCCGCCGCTGAATTGTGCCGTGGCGGTGTAGGCGCCCAGGGAGCGCCGGTAGGTGAGGTCGAGGCCGTCGACGTTTTCCAGCGCCGCCAGGCCGTAGACCTCGACCGGCGGGCGCATCATGGTGTTGGCGTAGCCGACGTTCTGGTAGTCGGACGTCATGAAGCTGGGCAGGACCACGCGGCCCAGGCGCAGGCTCAGGTCGGCGCGCGGCTGGTAGCGCAGGAACGCCCAGCTCAGCTCGCCGTCATAGTCGGCCTTGGTGTATTGGCGCGTCAGCACCTGCACCGTGGCCGACCATTGCGGGCCGAACTGGTAACTGCCCTGCAGACCCAGATTGCTGTCCGTGCCGGTGCCGGCGTCGGTGGTGACGCCCCTGGCCTGGTTGTAGCGCACGAACTGGGCGTCGTCGCTGTTGCTGCGCGCCACGCCCAGGGTGGCGAAGCCGCCCAGGCTCAGGGCGCCGCCCGCGGCCCCGGCGGGCGCGTCGTCGCCGCGGGCGGCGCCGGCCAGTAACAGGATCGGAATCAGGAATCCGCGCTTCATCGTGCTCTCGTCATGAGTGGCTTTTCATCTGCGCCAAGTTGTCACTTCGCAATTGATAGTTCCGTAACATAACGCGAATTGCCATAGCATGGAAGCAAATATTGAACTTGAGGCGCATCAAGCGAGTATGTTGTATTTTTGACTCGTTTTCCATGTCCGGGGCGGCCGCAATTTCCGCCGCGCGCCGCTTCACAGCGGGCGGGGAGGGATTACAATAGCGGCTCCCATTTCCCTACCTGAAAAAATTCCTATGGCCGTCAATTCCCCCCATCCCATCGCCGCAGACTTGCACGCCGTCGCCGGCATCGACATCGGTGTCGCCGAGGCGGGCATCAAGAAACCGAACCGCAAGGATGTGCTGGTCTTGAAGCTGGCGCCGGAGGCGACGGTGTCGGGCGTGTTCACGCTGAACCGTTTCTGCGCCGCGCCCGTGCAGGTGTGCAAGGCCAACCTGGCGGCCGTGACGGCCGGCGCCGCGCCGATCCGCGCGCTGCTGGTCAACACCGGCAACGCCAACGCCGGCACCGGCGAATCCGGCCTGGCCGACGCCCACGCCAGTTGCGCCGCCCTGGCCGCGCTGCTGGATTGCGCGCCCGGCCAGATCCTGCCGTTTTCGACCGGCGTGATCCTTGAGCCGCTGCCGCTGCAGCGCCTGGTGGCCGGCCTGCCGCAGGCCGTCGCCGCGCTGACGGCGGACAACTGGTTCAACGCCGCCCAAGCCATCATGACCACCGACACGCAGCCGAAGGCGGCCTCGCGCACGGTCATCATCGACGGCCACACGGTGACGCTGACCGGCATCAGCAAGGGCGCCGGCATGATCAAGCCGAACATGGCGACCATGCTGGGCTTCCTCGCCTGCGACGCCACGGTGGCCCAGCCGGTGCTCGACGCGCTGGTCAAGCAGGCCGCCGACAAGTCCTTCAACTGCATCACCATCGACGGCGACACCTCGACCAACGATTCCTTCATGCTCATCGCCACCGGCGCCGGCACCCTGCGCGTGGATTCCGTCGACAGCCCGCAGTACGCGGCGCTGGCGGCCGCCGTCGGCGAGCTGTCGACCTTCCTGGCGCAAGCCATCGTGCGCGACGGCGAGGGCGCCACCAAGTTCATGACCGTCACCGTGGAGGACGGCCGCGACGTCGCCGAATGCCGCAAGATCGCCTATTCGATCGCCCATTCGCCGCTGGTGAAGACGGCCTTCTTCGCCTCCGACCCGAACCTGGGACGCATCCTGTGCGCGATCGGCTACGCCGGCGTGGACGACCTCGACGTCGGCACCCTGAACCTGTACCTGGACGACGTCTGGGTGGCCAAGAACGGCGGCCGCAACCCCGACTACCAGGAGCAGGACGGCCAGCGCGTGATGCAGCAGAGCGAGATCACCATCCGCGTCAACCTGGCGCGCGGCGCCGCCACGGCCACCCTGTGGACCTGCGACCTGTCGCACGACTACGTCAGCATCAACGCCGACTACCGCTCATGACGCCACTCGAACAATTCCTGCTGCGCGCCGAGGCGCTGCTGCAGCGCGTCGAGGCGGTGCTGCCGCAGGCGCCGCGCGAGCCGGACTGGAAGCTCGGCTACGCCTACCGCTGGCGCAAGCGCGGCGGCGGCGGCAACTACCTGCAGGCGGTCGCGCACGTCTCGCAGATCGCCCTCACGGACCTGCACAACATCGCGCCGCAGAAGCTGCAGATCGAGCGCAACACGCGCCAGTTCGTCGCCGGCCGTCCGGCCAACAACGTGCTGCTGACGGGCGCCCGCGGCACCGGCAAGTCGTCCCTGATCAAGGCGTGCCTGAACCAGTTCGCCGCCGACGGCCTGCGCCTGATCGAGGTCGACAAGGCCGACCTGGCCGAGCTGCCCGACATCGTCGACCTGGTGGCCGGCCGGCCCGAGCGCTTCATCATCTTCTGCGACGACCTGTCCTTCGAGGAGGGCGAGAGCGGCTACAAGGCGCTCAAGGTGGCGCTCGACGGCAGCATCTCGGCGCAGTCGGACAATGTGCTCATCTACGCCACCTCGAACCGGCGCCACCTGATGCCGGAGCGGATGTCCGACAACAGCGGCTACCAGCACGGCGAGGACGGCGACCTGCATCCGGGCGAGACGGTGGAGGAGAAGATTTCGCTCTCGGAGCGCTTCGGCCTGTGGTTGTCCTTCTATCCCTTCAAGCAGGACGATTACCTGGAGATTGTCGGCCACTGGCTGGCCAGCTTCGGCTGCGACGCGGCGCAGATCGCCAAGGCGCGCGGCGACGCGCTGCGCTGGGCGCTGCAGCGCGGTTCGCGCTCGGGCCGCGTGGCCTGGCAGTTCGCCAAGGATTTCGCCGGAAAGCTGCCGCATGACGCAGCATAAGGCGCGGCCGGTGGATGTCGCCGTGGGCATCCTGATGAAGCCGAACGGCGATGTGCTGCTGGGCCAGCGCCCGGCCGGCAAGCCCTACGAGGGGTATTGGGAATTCCCCGGCGGGAAGGTCGAGCCGGGCGAAGCCATCCTGGACGCCCTGAAGCGCGAGTTCGTCGAGGAGCTGGGCCTGCGCATCGTCAGCGCCGAGCCCTGGTGCGGCGTCGAATACGTCTATCCGCACGCGCATGTGCGCCTGCATTTCTACATCAGCCGGGACTGGCGCGGCGAGCCGCAGGGCCTGGAGGGTCAGGCCTTCGCCTGGCAGGGCGCGGTGGGCGTCGAGCCGCTGCTGCCGGCCACCATTCCGCTGCTGGAGTGGTTGGACGTGGTGCGCGGCGAGGCCGTCCGGGACGGATTCAGAGGCTGAGCGTTTTTCTGGCGTGATGAGCGCGCATGAACGAAAGCCTCCCAGTCTCTCAGGAGCCGATGACCTTCGAGTGGGTGGCGCAGATCTGTTCGATCGATTTGATGGCGTCCTGCTTGAAGCCGGCGCGCGGGTAGGCGCAGAAGAGCGGGAATTGTTCGCTGCGGCACAGGTCGTGCCACAGGTGTTCCATCTGCGTGGCCGCCGCGTGCAGGCCCTGGGCCCACAGCAGGGCGACCATTTCGCCGAAGGCGCGCACCTTGCGCTGGCCGGGGCCCTTGGCGCGGCCGAGGATCTCGAGGATCACGCGGTTGAACAGGCGGTCGTCGGGAAAACCCTGGATGATGAATTGGGCGAGGATTTTTTCGGCGTCCAGGGCGATGTAGCGGTCGTCCGCGGCCAGCGTCTCGACGTCGACGCCGCGCGCGCGCAGGCGTTGGCCGAGCAGGCCCAGATGGGCGGCGGTGGCGATGGTCACGCAGGACTCGCCGGCCAGCAGGCCGCGCGCGATGAAGTCCTCCAGGGTGCTCATGAAGACGTCGTTGTCGTCGTAGATTTGCACGAAGTGCTCGCAGGCCGACATTTCGCCCCAAAAGACCTGGATCGGATGGGCTTCCGAAGTATTTTCTAGGTGCATATGTCCTGCCATTCCGGGTTCCTGAGCCACGCCGGACGGAATTGCCGGCGATGGGCGGCGCATGGCCTGTGCAAAGTATAACTGAGGCGCAGGCCGGAAATGGGAATTATCGCGCCGCCAGGCCGACAGGCCGCTAGTGCTGCGCCTGCTCGTCGTCGAGCGGATCGTCGAGCGGGTCGACGGCCGGGATGGTGTATTTTTCCTCGGCCCAGGCGCCCAGGTCGATCTGCTTGCAGCGCTCCGAGCAGAAGGGGCGGAACTTGTTTTTCTCGGTCCACTCGACTTTGGCGGAACAGGTAGGGCAATTAACGACGGTCATGGCATTCAACAGGATTAGAAATTACAGAGCGTGAGCTCGAACGGGACGTCATCTTCCAGCGGCTTCGGTTTCAGGTCGCCGCCCTGGCTGGTGAAGCGCACCCACAGCATGTATTTATTGGCCGAAATCTCGGGGATCGCGCCCAGGTTCTCGTCCAGCGACAGGCGCAACATCTGGTAGACCTTGCCTTGCAGCATTTGCTGGTAACTGCCGGCGTTGGCGATCATCTTCACCGGAGCGCCGGAGTCGCGCAGCAGGCGCAGCACCAGGGCCAGGGCGTCGAACAGCGGCGCCAGCGGCGCGAACCAGGCGCCGATGTCGGCGAAGCGCTGCTCGGCGCTGCGTTTTTGCCAGGCGAAATAGGAGGGCAGGTCGAACTCGCAGGCGCCGCCGGGGATGATGGTGCGCCCGCGTATGCTCATCAGCCATTCATTGTCGCGGATGTTTTGTCCGGTCTTGCCCTGCGCCGCCACCAGCGCGCCGCTGACGGTGTCGAGCTCGGCGAGGATGGCGTCGAGCATCTCGGCGGCCACGTTCGGGTTCGAGCGGTAGCCGAGCAGGCTTTGGCGCTGGCGCTCCAGCTCCTGCAGCAAGTCCGATTTCAGGTCGGCGCGGCCGGCCACCTCGAGCATGTCGAAGATGGTGGAGAGGGCGACGTGGTGTTGCAGCGGATGTTCTTGGTGGACAAAGAACTTGAATTTGTCGTACAGGTCTTCCAGGCGCAACAAAGTTCGTATGCGCTCGTTGAAAGGATATTCGTAGACAATCAAAATAACATCCCTTTAAATATGGACCGGCAAAGAATCTCGTGATTTTGAACCAAGAGTCGATAAATTACAAACGTTGCGCTGGTATTGTTGCCATTCTTTTGGAAAACGCCAGATATAGGCGGTGCAGGCGCTCGATTTGTGGCTCCAGGGCGGCGATGTCGCCATCGTTGACGATGACGTCGTCGGCCGCCGCCAGGCGCGCCGGGCGCGAGGCCTGGGTCGCCATGATGGCCTTCACCTGCGCCTCCGGCAAGCCGTTGCGGGCGACGACGCGGGCGATCTGCAGGCTTTCCGGACAATCGATGACCAGCACGCGCTCGACCCGTTCGCGCCAGCCGCCCGATTCGACCAGCAGCGGCACGGCGAAGATCACATAACTGCCGTCGGCCCGGTCCGCCGCGGCCAGCGTGGCGGCGCGGATGCGCGGATGCAGGATGGCCTCCAGGCGCGCCTTGGCGGCGGGCTCGGAAAACACCAGCGCGCGCATGCGCGCCCGGTCGAGGGCGCCGTTGGCGTCGGCGCAGACGGGGCCGAATTCGGCCAGCAGGGCCGGCATCGCCGCGCCGCCCGGGCCCGTCAGGGCGTGGGCGATCAGGTCGGTGTCGACGACGCTGGCGCCGCGCGCGGCGAACAAGTCGGCCACCGTGCTCTTGCCGCAGCCGATGCCGCCGGTCAGGCCGACGCTGAAATAGGACGGGTGGGGTGCTTGCATCATGCTTCCGGTGAAACGGCTCAGTCCAGCAGGCCGACGGTGAAACGGCCGATCGGCGCGCCGTACAGCAGCGCGATCAGGCCGGCCGCCGCCAGATACGGCCCGAAGGGAATGGGTTTGTCGCGGCCGCGCTTGGTGAAGACGATCAGGCCGATGCCGACCAGCGCGCCGACCACCGAGGACAGCAGGATGATGGTCGGCAGCATGGTCCAACCCAGCCAGGCGCCCAGCGCGGCGAGCAGCTTGAAGTCACCATACCCCATTCCCTCCTTGCCGGTCGCCAGCTTGAAGCCCCAGTAGATGAGCCACAGCGCCATGTAGCCGACGGCCGCGCCGACGACGGCCTCGTGCAGCGGCACGAAGGTGCCGTTCAGGTTCACCAGCAGGCCGGCCCACAGCAGCGGGAAGGTCAGGTCGTCGGGCAGCAACTGGGTGTCGGCGTCGATGAAGGTCATGGCCACCAGGGAGTAGGCGAAAAACAGCGTCGCCAGGCCGGCCCAGCCGCTGCCGAAGTGCCAGATCAGGGCGAACGACAGCAGGCCGGTGAGCGCCTCGACGATGGGGTAGCGCGGCGAGATCGGCGCCTTGCAGCCGGAGCATCGGCCGCGCAGCGCCAGGTAGCTGAGCACGGGAATGTTTTCAAGCGCCGTGATCTGGTGGCCGCAGTGCGGGCAGCAGGAGCGCGGCAGCATCAGGTTGAACTTGTCGGTGTGCGGCAGGGCCTGGCCGCTTTCCGAGGCGACGTAATTGTCCGACTCGCGCTGCATCATCTTCGGCACGCGGTAGATGACGACGTTCAGGAAGCTGCCGAACAGGAGACCGAACAGGGCGGCCACCAGGCTCACCACCAGGTTCGCGGGCGCGGCGAAGAACAGGGTATCGTGCATGGTATTTTTTTCCGCGGCGGTAGGATGGATCGATGGGCGGGCCCGGCTCAGTCGCGCTGGGCGGGCCGCGCCGTGCGTGTGCACGCTATTAGAACATCCGCACGAGGGCGGCGTCGAGTTCCGGATGGCAATTTGTGCGAAATGGCGCCGCGCCGCAGGGCGCTTAGCGTGGCCGCACGACGATCTGATAGCGGCGCAGGAACGCGGGCCAGTCCGCGTGGTCCGGCAGATCGACATCCCTGAATAGCCCGACTTTCGTTTGCGCCCTTTCAAACAGGGCGACGCACACGCTTGGAAAGTTGTTGCGGGATGGGAAAGAGATGCCATCGTAGGGCAAGCCGTCCGGCGCGTCGTGCGCATGCACCATCGCCGAGATGCCCTGCGTGTGGGCATAGCGCCGCGAGCTCAATTGCTGCAGGTTCAGTCCCAGTTGCGTCGCCATCACGGCCGGCGCGCTCAGGTCGGCGAGGCGCAATGTGCGCAGCACGCCAACCATGCGCACCAGCCTTTGCGCCACTTCCGTCTTGCTGGTGGCGCGCGCGCCTCTTATCCACGCATGTTGGTGGAACATCGATTCCATCAGCGCCGTGGCCAGATCGGCGCCCAGATACAGGACGCCGTACAGGCCGGCGGGGTCGTCGTAGCGATGCGCGCCGGCGTGGCCGTAATACAGGGCCTGATGTCGGTAGGTGATGCGGCTGACGTGCTGCAGTAGGGTCGCCGGCTCGATAGCGAGAACCGGGATGGCCAGCTTAGTCAAGCGCCGCCCCGGCATGCACGCCGAGTTCGGCCAGCAGCACGGCCAGCACGCGCGGCAGGCGTTTTTTGTCGCGGATATGCACCGGGCTGACGCCGCCGAGCGCCTCGTTGGCTTCGATCAGCATGGAATACAGGGTCCATTCTTCGACGCCGGGCGCCTCGCGCAGCAGGGCCTGGGTGAGTTGCCGGGCCAGCGGGTCGAGCTGGAAATCGGGGATGCGCAGGCCGCGTCCGCCTATGCTCAAGGCCAGGCAGCGGCGGGCATGGACGTCGTTGTAAATTTGGGCCCGCGATTTGCCCGCCAGCCGGGCAAACTCGGCGACGCTGACATTGCCGGGGTCGGCGAACTGTTGCAACATCAGGGCGCGGCCGCGCTGCAACTCGCCCGGGTTCATTTCCCAAGGCGTGGCGCTGACCAGGCGCGCCGCTTGCGCCGCCAGCAGGGCGGCCACGCCGTCCGCTTGGCCGTCCGGGACGGTGGCGAGCGCCGCCGCACGGCTGCGCTCCTGTATCAACTCCGCCAGCAGTGCGCGGAAGCCGTCCGGATCGTCTATCGTCGCCACCGCGGCGAAGCGTTGCAATTCCTCACGCGTGATGTCGGCGGCGCGCAAGGCCGGCGTTTCCTCTTCCCTGATCATGATGCGCTCCCACGTTGTCACGGCACCATTTCAGGCTAGTTCCTGGGCGAGCGTTTGTCAAGTTTGTCAAATCAGACCACCGAGCCGAGCTTGAAGATCGGCAAGTACATGGCCACCACCAGGCCGCCGATCAGCACGCCCAGAATCACCATGATCAGCGGTTCCATCAGAGAGGACAGCGCGGCCACGGCCTCGTCCACCTCCTCCTCGTAGAAGTCGGCCACCTTGCCCAGCATGGCGTCGAGCGAGCCCGATTCCTCGCCGATGGCGACCATCTGCGTGACCATGTTCGGGAACACGTCGGCGTTCTGCATCGCCACCGTCAGGCTGGTGCCGGTGCTGACCTCGTTCTGGATGCGCCGCGTGGCGTCCAGGTAGACGGCGTTGCCGGCCGCGCCGCCCACCGAGTCCAGCGATTCGACCAGCGGCACGCCGGCGGCGAACATGGTGGCCAGCGTGCGCGTCCAGCGCGCGATGGTGGCCTTGCGGATCACGTCGCCGAAGATGGGCGCCTTCAGCAGCACCACGTCCATGAAGCGCTGCATCTTCAGCGAGCGGCGCCAGGACTGCATGAAGAAATAGATGGCGCCGAAGATGCCGCCGAAGATCAGATACCACCACTGCACGAAGAATTCCGACACGGCCATCACGAACAGGGTCGGCGCCGGCAGGGCCGCGCCGAAGCTCTTGAACACCTCCTTGAAGGCCGGCACCACCCAGATCATGATGACGGCCGTGACGATGAAGGCGATGGCCAGGATGGAGACCGGGTACATCAGGGCCGACTTGATCTTGGCCTTGATGGCGATGGTCTTTTCCTTGTAGATTGCCAGCCGCGTCAGCAGGTCCTCCAGGATGCCGGCCTGCTCGCCGGCGCCGACCAGGTTGCAGAACAGCGGGTCGAAGTAGAGCGGATACTTGCGGAAGGCCTGGTTCAGGCTGGTGCCCGTCTCGATGTCGGCGCGCAGGTCCAGCACCAGCTTCGACACCGAGGGATTGGAATGGCCCTTGCCGACGATGTCGAAGGACTGCAGCAGCGGCACGCCGGCCTTCATCATCGTCGCCAACTGGCGCGTGAACAGGGAAATGTCCTTGTCGGTGATCTTCTTGCCGCTGCGGTAGGCCTTCTTCTTGACTTTGGTGACCATGATGCCCTGGCGGCGCAGGGTGACGTTGACGATCGCCTCGCCGCCGGCGCGCAGTTCGCCGCGCACCGTCTTGCCGGATTTGTCCTTGCCCTCCCAGGCGAAGATCGATTCCTTGATCGGGCTGCCCGCCGCGCGTGATATGGCCATCTTCTATGTCCTATTCATTGGTACAACCGAGCACTTCTTCCAGGCTCGTCAAGCCCTGGCGCACCTTCACCAGGCCGGAGCGGCGCAGCGATTTCACGCCCTCGGCCTCGGACTGGCGCGCGATGTCCATCGAATTGCCGTTGGCGAGGATGATTTTCTCGATCGCGTCGGTGATCGGCATGATCTGGTAGATGCCGACGCGGCCCTTGTAGCCGCCGTTGCAGCGCTCGCAGCCGACCGGGCCGTAGGGCTGCCAGCTGCCGTCGAGCTCTTCGGCCAGGAAGCCGGCCTTGAGCAGGATGGCGTCGAGGATCTCGACCGGCTGCTTGCAGCTGCACAGGCGCCGCGTCAGACGCTGCGCCGTGATCAGGATCACCGAGGAGGCGATGTTGAAGGGCGCCACGCCCATGTTCATCAGGCGCGTCAGGGTCGACGGCGCGTCGTTGGTGTGCAGCGTGGAAAACACCATGTGGCCGGTCTGCGCCGCCTTGATGGCGATGTCGGCCGTCTCCAGGTCGCGGATCTCGCCGACCATGATGACGTCGGGATCCTGGCGCAGGAAGGATTTCAGGGCCACCGGGAAGGTCAGGCCGGCGCGCTCGTTGACGTTGACCTGGTTCACGCCGGGCAGGTTGATCTCGGCCGGATCTTCGGCCGTGGAGATGTTGATGCCCGGTTTGTTGAGCACGTTCAGGCAGGTGTACAGCGACACCGTCTTGCCCGAGCCGGTCGGCCCCGTCACCAGCACCATGCCGTAGGGGCGCTCGATGGCCGCCAGCAGGATGGCCTTCTGGTCCGGGTCGTAGCCGAGCGCGTCGATGCCCATCTGCGCCTGGCTGGCGTCGAGGATGCGCATGACGGTCTTTTCGCCGAACAGGGTGGGCAGGGTGCTGACGCGGAAATCGATGGTCTTGCTGGCCGACAGGATCAGGCGCATGCGCCCGTCCTGCGGCACGCGCTTTTCCGAAATGTCCAGCTTGGCCAGCACCTTGATGCGCGAGACCAGTTTCTCCTTCACCGACACGGGCGGCTGGGCGTGTTCGCGCAGCACGCCGTCGACGCGCAGGCGGATCCGGTAGAATTTCTCGAAGGGCTCGAAGTGGATGTCGGAGGCGCCCATGTTGACGGCGTCCATGAGGATCTTGTTGAGGAATTTGACGATCGGCGCGTCTTCGATCTCGTTGGCGGCCGGCTCCGGCGCGGCCGCGCTGTCCTCCTCGGCGAACTGGATGTCCTGCTCGTCGCCGACCATCTCGCTGATGCTCTGCTCGCTGCTCTTGCTCAGGCGCGCCAGCAGTTGCAGCAGGACATCGTGCTGGACGATGACGGGCTCGACCGAGGATTCGCTCTGGAACTTGATCTGGTCCAGGGCCTGGGTGTTGGTGGGGTCGGAGATGGCGACGGACATCTTGTTGCCGCGGCGCGAGAGGGCGATCACGCGCTGGCTCTGCATCAGCTTGGCGTCGATGATCTTTTCCGGCAGGGCCTCGACGTCGACGCTGGCCAGGTCCAGCAGGGGATAGGCGAAGGTTTCGGCGCAGAACAGGGCCAGGCCGGCGGAGTCGATGTGGCCGCTGCCCAGCAGCACGTCGATGAAGGCGAGCTTGTCGGCGCCGGCTTTTTTTTGCAGCGCCTCGGCCTGGGACGCGCTCAGGCGCCCCGCCTGCAGCAGGGCCCGCGCCAGGCCCGCCATGGACGCCCCTGCGGTCGAGTTGGGAAGCACTGCTGCCATAAAAGGGGGCTGTCAGGAAAACCACGGTTCGGAAAAGGCGGCCGGCGCGCAAAGCGGCGCGGCGCGCAGATTCCACCGATCATGCCCCCGGGCATCATGTTTGTAAAGCGTTTGTCGCGACGGGGACGCTGCGCAACAACGCAATTGCCAAATCGGCACGGCGCCGCGCCGCGCCTCCTCAGTCTTTGCCGCCGGGCGCCGGGCGCTTCAGCTTGACCACCTTGATGGCCTGGTTCTGCGTCTGGATCACCTCGACGACGCAGGCGCCGATCTTGACGCTGATGGGCGCCTCGGGGATGTCCTGCAGCAGTTCGAGCAGCAGGCCGTTGATGGTCTTCGGGCCGTCCAGGGGGAGGGCCAGGGCCAGGCGCTTGTTGATGTCGCGCAGGGCGGTGGCGCCCTCGAGCAGGCATTCGCCCTGTTCGTTCCAGGCGAAGAAATCGGCGCGCGCCGCGCCCGGCATGGAGGTGGTGAACTCGCCGATCATTTCCTCGATGATGTCGTCGAGCGTGACCAGGCCCTGCACCTCGCCGTACTCGTCGACGATGATGCCGAGGCGCTCGCGGTTTTCCTGGAAATATTGCAATTGCGTGAACACGCCGGTGTCCTGCGGGATGAAGTACGGCGCGCTGAGCAGGGCGCGGAAATGCTCGACCGTCAAATCCTCGTCCTGGTTGAGCAGGGCCATCGCCTTGCGCACGTGCAGAATCCCGACGATGCGGTTGATCTCGCCCTCGTAGACGGGCAGCTTGTTGTGGTAGCAGGTGGTCAGCTGGCGCTTGATCTCGTCGACCGGCTCGGCCAGGTTCAGGGCCTCGATCTGCGAGCGCGGCGTCATGATGTCCTCCACCGAGATGGTTTCCAGGTCGAACAGATTGAGCAGGATGCTCTTGTGCTTTTGCGGGATGAAATTGCCGCCCTCCAGCACCATCGAGCGCAATTCCTCGGGCGACAGGCGGGCGTCGTGGATGTTGCCGCCGCGGCGGATGCGGAACAGCTTGAGCACCAGCGAGACGAACAGGTTGACGAACCAGATCACCGGCTTGGCGGCCGCCATCAGCGGCTTCAGCACGACGCTGGTGGGCAGGGCGATCTTTTCCGGATAGGTGGCGCCGATCACCTTCGGCGAAATCTCGGCGAAGACGATCAACAGGAAGGCCACCACGCCGGTCGAGATGGTGATGACGTTCTCGTCGTGGCCGAAGGTGGCGATGGCGATCGCGGTGACCAGGGCGGTGGCCATGGCGTTGATCAGGGTGTTGGCGATGAGCACCAGCGAGAGCAGCTTGTCGGTGCGGTCGAGCAACCACAGCGTGGTCGCCGCGCGGCGGCTGCCGCGCTTGGCCAGATGGCGCAGGCGGTGGCGGTTGGCGGCCATCAGGGCCGTCTCGGCCATCGCGAAAAAGGCCGAACACAGTATCAGCAGGGCGAGCGCAAGCAGTTGCGCCCAAAACGGCACGGTATCCAAGGGGTCACCGTAAAGGAAGTTGCGTGGGAAACTGGTCGGCGCGCGCGGCGCCGTCCCAGAGCGGACTGGGCGCTCCAAGCGCGCTCCAAGAGCCTGCGATTCTAAGGCAAGCGCCGCCGCCACGCAAGTTGGCCGGCCGGACTCAGGCTTTTCCCGCGCCGCCGACGCCGGCCGCGCCCCGGCTGATGCTTTCGCCGTCCGCGCGGCGCAGGGTCCAGAAACTCAGCGAGGAAACGATGGTCAGCGCCGCCAGCGTCAGGAAGGCGTGGTGCAGCGCGCCCGTCAGCGCCAGGCGCTCGCCCTGCGGCAGCCCGCCCAGATACCAGCCGGTGATCAGCGAGCCGCAGGCCAGGCCGAAGCTCATCGACAGTTGTTGCAGCGAGCTGGCGATGGTGCTGGCCATGCTGGAGTCGGCGCCGTCGACGTCGGCGTAGGCCAGGCTGTTCATGCTGGAGAATTGCAGGGAGTTGAAGAAGCCCAGGCACAGGCTGAGCGCGACGATGGCCGCCAGCGGCGTGCCCGGTCCCACCTGCGCGTACATGGCGATGGTCAGGCCGATCAGGACGGTGTTGACGATCAGCACCTGGCGGTAGCCGTAGCGCGCCAGCACGCGCGCCGAGATGAACTTCATGCCCATCGCGGCGGCCGCCGAGGGCATCATCAGCAGGCCCGATTGCCAGGCCGGCAGGCCCAGGCCCAGCTGGTACAGCAGCGGCAGGAGGAAGGGCAGGCCGCCCACGCCGAGGCGGGTGACGAAGCCGCCCGCCACCGAGACGCGGAAAGTGCGGATGCGCAGCAGCGTCAGGCGCAGCAGCGGATGCGGCGCGTCGGCGGCGTGCCAGGCGTAGGCGGCCAGCAGGCCGACGGCGAGCAGCAGCAGCACGGCCGCCGAGGTCGGGTCGATCTGGTGCTCGCCGAACACTTCCAGCAACCAGGACAGCAGGGCCACGCCGGCGCCGAACAGCGCCAGACCGACCAGGTCGAGCGGGCGCTGTTGCTCGCTCCTGTAGTCGGGCATGTAGCGCTGCGCCAGCAGCAGCGCGGCCACGCCGACCGGCACGTTGACGAAGAAGATGTCGCGCCAGCTCAGCCAGTGCACGATCAGGCCGCCGACGGTGGGGCCGAGCAGGGGCCCGATCAGGGCCGGGATGATGACGAAGTTCATCGCCGCCAGCAGCTCGGCCTTCGGGAAGGTGCGGATGATGCTGATGCGCCCGACCGGCATCATCATCGCCGCGCCCATGCCCTGCAGGATGCGGGCGGCCACCAGCATGGGCGCGTTCTGCGCCAGGCCGCACAGGATGGAGGCGAGGGTGAAGATGGCGACGGCGCTGGAAAAGACCCGCCGCGTGCCGTAGCGGTCGGCCATCCAGCCGCTGACCGGGATGCACACGGCCAGGCTGAGGATGTAGCTGGTGACGACCGCCTTCAGGCTGAGCGGGGTGACGTGCAGGCTGGCGGCCATGCTGGGAATGGCGGTGTTGACGATGGTGGAGTCGAGCTGCTCCATGAAGAGGGCGGTGGCGACCACCCAGGGCAGGTAGCTTTTGGTGGCGGGACGGATCATCGGGAACGGGAGCCTGAGCGGCGCCGGGGCGGATGCCGGCGCCATCGCCAGCGATTGTCACATAAATCGCCGCGCGCCGCTGCCGGCGCCCCTGTCGCATTCCGGCCACAGGTCATCGTGGCGTCATCTGGGCCGGGTAAGTTGGCCCTATCGGCATCGTGGAGCGGAGTTCATGCATATGAAATCGATTTTTCCAGCGCAGACCGGACAGGAGCCGGCGCCGCCGCCGCGGCGCCAATTCATGCGCCAGGCCTGTTCCACGGCCCTGCTGGGCGCCACGGCGCTGGGCGCGGCCGGCTGCGGCACCGCCGGCCTGCTGGGCGAACACGAGGCCAGCTTCCAGCACGGCGTGGCCAGCGGCGACCCGCTGCTCGACCGCGTCGTGCTGTGGACGCGCCTGACGCCGCGCCAGGCGCTGGAGTCGCGCGAGGTGGCCGTGCAGTGGCAGATCGCCGCCGACGCCGGGATGCGCCAGGTGCTCGGCGGCGGCAGCGTCACCACCGGCCCCGAGCAGGACTACACGGTGAAGGTGGACGCCGCCGGCCTGCAGCCCGGCCAGGTGTATTTCTACCGCTTCAGCAGCGCCGGCGTGCACTCGCCGGTGGGCCGCACCAAGACGCTGCCGAAGGCCGACGTGCGCCAGGTGCGCCTGGCCGTGTTTTCCTGCGCGAACTACCCGGCCGGCTATTTCAACGTCTACGCCGACGCCGCCAGGCAGGACGACCTGGACGCGGCGCTGCACATCGGCGACTACATCTACGAGTACGAGAGCACCGGCTACGCCTGCGCCAACGCGGTCGCGCTGGGGCGCGTCTCGGAGCCGCGCGAGCTGCTGCTGGTGCTGGCCGACTACCGGCGCCGCTACGCCCAGTACCGCTCCGACCCGGACCTGCAGGCCCTGCACGCCAGCCTGCCCTTTATCACCGTCTGGGACGACCACGAGATCGCCGACGATACCTGGCGCGACGGTTCGCTGGACCATAAAAGCAGCCGCCACGGCCCGTTCTCGCTGCGCAAGGCGGCGGCCGTGCGCGCCTATCACGAGTGGTTGCCGATCCGCGCCCCGGAGCCGCAGCGGCCGGAGAAGATCTACCGCTCCTTCGACTTCGGCCGCCTGCTGTCGCTGCACATGCTCGACACCCGCCTGATCGGCCGCGACCAGCAGTTGATGCTGTCCTCCTACTACGACGAGGACGAGGATTTCGACGCCGAGAAATACCGCCAGGACCTGGCCTCGCCGCGCCGCCAGATGATGGGGCGCGAGCAGATGGCGTGGTTGGAAAAGCAGGTGGCCGGCTCGCGCGCGCGCTGGCAGGTGCTGGGGCAGCAGGTGCTGATGGCGCGCATGGAGTATCCGGCGCCGGTCCTGCAGTCGGAGATCAGTTGCGCCGACTATGTGGCGCTGAAGCTGCGCGCGCAAAGCGATCCGGCCGGCGTCAGCGCCAAGGAGTTGGCCTGCCTGGCCGAGCCGACGCTGCCCTGCTACCTCGATTCCTGGGACGGCTACCAGCACGAGCGCGAAGAACTGTTCGCCCTCATGCGCCGCCACGGCAAGAACATGGTGGTGCTGGCCGGCGACACGCACAACGCCTGGGCCAGCGATCTGCACGACGGCGAGGGGCGCCAGGTCGGCGTCGAATTCGCCACCTCCTCGGTGTCCTCGCCGGGCATGGAGGGCGCCTACCCGAAGCGCACGCCGGACCAGGTGGCGCAGATGATGCAGCAGTTGATCGCGCCGCTGTACTACGCCCAGACCAGCAAGCGCGGCTACATGATCGTCAGCGCCAGCATGGAGGAAGTGCGCTGCGACTGGCGCTTCGTCGACACGGTGCACAGCCGCCATTTCAGCGCCGCGACCGAGCGCAGCCTGCGCACCCTGCCGGGCGCCGGCAACCGTAAAATCGTCGAGTGCTGAGGACGCGCCGCCGTTTTCAGGCGGCCGGAAGGCGCAGCAGCGCGTCCAGCAGCGGCCGGGTCGCCTCGGCGATGCGGTCCAGGCTCTCTTCGCGCAGCTGCGCCGTATCGACGCGCGCCTCTGATTCGAGTCCGGCCCAGCGCAGCAGCGCGGCGCAGGCTTGCGGCGTGTCGAACATGCCGTGCAAATAACTGCCGAGGATCTGCCCGTCGGGCGAGCGCGCCCCTTCCGGCCGGCCGTCGATGCGGAAGGCCGGCAACTGCAGCGCCGCGCCGCTCGATGTGCCCATGTGGATCTCGTAGCCTGCGACGCCGGCGTCGGCGAAGTCGCACACGCCGCTGACCTGCTGCAGGCGCTTCTCGCGCGTCAGTTCGGTGCGCATGTCGAGCAGGCCGAGCGCCGCCGAGGAACCCGCCGCGCCCTCGACGCCGTGCGGGTCGTCGACGCCGCGCCCGAGCATCTGGAAGCCGCCGCAGATGCCGATCAGCTTGCCGCCGTAGCGCAGGTGCTTCGCCAGATGCGCGCCCCAGCCCTGCGCCAGCAGCCAGTCCAGGTCGCCGCGGGTGTTTTTACTGCCCGGCAGGATCACCAGCTCGGCCGGCGGAATCGCCTGGCCCTGCTGGATGAACTGCAGGTCGACGTCGGGATGGGCGCGCAGGGCGTCGAAGTCGGTGTGGTTGCTCATGCGCGGCAATTGCGGCACGACGACGCGGAAGGCGCCGCGCGCCGCCTGGGTCGATTCGACGGCGTCCTCGGCGTCGAGGAACAGTCCCTGCAGATAGGGCAGCACGGCCAGCACCGGCTTGCCGGTCTGCCGCTCCAGCCATTCCAGGCCGGAGTCGAGCAGCGCGATGTCGCCGCGGAAGCGGTTGATGACGAAGCCGACGATGCGCGCCCGCTCGCTCTCGGAGAGGCAGGCCAGGGTGCCGATGATGTGCGCGAAGACGCCGCCGCGGTCGATGTCGGCCACCAGGATCACCGGGCAGTCGACCGCCTCGGCGAAACCCATGTTGGCGATGTCGCGCGCGCGCAGATTGACCTCGGCCGGGCTGCCGGCGCCTTCGACGATGATGGCCTCGTACTGCGCGCCGAGGCGGCGGTAGGATTCCAGCACCGCCTGCATGGCCTGCGCCTTGTAGTGCTGGTAGTCGCGCGCGCTCATGTCGGCGCGCACCTTGCCGTGGATGATGACCTGGGCGCCGGTTTCCGAGGATGGTTTCAGCAGCACCGGGTTCATGTCGGTGTGCGGCTGCAGGCCGGCGGCGACGGCCTGCAGCGCCTGGGCGCGGCCGATTTCGCCGCCGTCGGCGGTGACGGCGCTGTTCAGCGCCATGTTCTGCGGCTTGAACGGCACCACGCGCACGCCGCGCTGTTTCAGCAGGCGGCACAGGGCCGCCACCACGGTGGTCTTGCCGGCGTCGGAGGTGGTGCCTTGCACCATCAGGGTGGCGTAGGGGAAGTCCATCGCTGCGCTCAGTTCTTGCGGTGGCGGCGCGCCAGCTCGAGCTTTTCGCACAGGGCGGCGGCGCCGGGGATCATGCGCGGGCCGGCGCGGTTGAGCAGGTTGACGTCGAGGGCGAACAGATTGTTGCGGCGCACCGCCGTCATCGAGGGGTACTGGCGCCACATGGTGACGCCGCCGGCCGAGACGGTTTGCTCGGCGCTGCCGACGATGGCTTCCGGGTCTTCCTGCAGCACCGCTTCCGGGCTGACCATGGGCGCGGTGGTTTTCTGCGCGGCGAAGATGTTCACGCCGCCGCACAGGCGGATCGCGTCGCTGACGATGTGCGCGCCGTTCAGGGTGTACAGGGGCTTGTCCCAGACCTGGTAGAACAGGCGCACCGGCGCGCGCCCGGCGTAGTTGGCCTTCAGCGCCGCGAGCTGCCGGCGCAGTTCGGCGGCGGCCGGCTCGGCCACGCTTTCGGTGCCCATCAGGCGGCCCAGTTGCTGCAGGTCGGTGGCGATGCCGTCCAGCGTTTTCGGCTCGCTATGGAACATCGGGATGCCGAGTTTGCTCAACATCTCGATCTGGCGCGGCGCCGCGCCGTGCAACCAGACCACCAGCAGGTCGGGCTTCATGGCGATGATGCGCTCGATGTCGACCTCGCGGTTGTCGCCCACCAGCGGGATGCGCTTGGCCGCCTCGGGATAGTCGCTGTAGTTGACGGTGCCGACGATGCGCGCGCCGCCGCCGGCGGCGAACAGCAGTTCGGTCACGTGCGGCGCCAGCGCCATGATGCGCTGCGCCGGTTTTTGCAGCGTCACGGTGTTGCCGTCGTCGTCGCGCGCGCTGACGGCGGCGCCGGCCTGGCCGGCCAGCAGGCAGGCCAGCAGGCAGAGTAGTTTATGCATGGGTGTCGCTCCATTCGTTCAAGGCCAGGGTCAGGCGCCGCCAGCCCGTTTCGTCGGGCGGCAGGCCGAGGCGGATGCCGCGCGCGGCGTGGCGGAACAGGCGCACCCAGATGCCGCGTTCGGCCATGTGCTGCCAGAATTGTTCGGCGCGCTCCTCCGGCCACCACTGGAACAGCGCGCTGCCGCTGGCGTCGATGCCGTGTTGCCGCAACAGCTCGCGCAGGCGCGCTCCGTCGGCCAGCAACTGGCGGCGCGTCGCGTCCTGCCAGTCGCGGTCGAGCAGGGCGGCGCGGGCGATCTGCTGCGCCGGGCCGTTGACGGTCCACGGCCCGAGCTGCTCGGCCAGCGCGCGCAGCAGCTCCGGATGGGCGGCCACGAAGCCCAGGCGCACGCCGGCCAGGCCGAAGAATTTGCCCACCGAGCGCAGCACGATCAGGCCGGCCCGGTCGCTGTGGGCGTCGACGCCGGCCTGCGGCGTGGTGTCGCCGAAGGCTTCGTCGACCACCAGCCAGCCGCCGCGCACGGCCAGTTGCCCGGCCCAGGCCAGCAGGCGTTCGGGCGCCACGCTGGCGCCGGTCGGATTGTTCGGATTGCAGACGACCATCACGTCGCAGTCGGCCACGGCGGCGTCCAGCTCCGCGTAGGGCACCTGGCGCATGCTGTGGCCGTGCAGGGCCCAGTGGTGCGCGTGTTCGGCGTAGGACGGCGCGGCGACCACCACGCGCGAGGGCGGGCGCAGGCGCGGCAAGGCCTGGATCGCGGCCTGCGTGCCGGCCACCGCCAGCATCAGCGGCGCGCCGTAATAGCCGGCGGCGGCGCCGGCCAGCGCCGCATCGGCCTCCGGCAGGCGGTGCCAGGCGTTGCCGGCCAGCGCGGGCGCCGGATACCAGCGCGGGTTGATGCCGGTCGACAGGTCGAGCCAGTCTTCCGGCGCGCGGCCGAAGCGCAGCGCGGCGTCGCGCAGATTGCCGCCGTGTTCAAGCATGGGGACTCCCGAAGAGGTGATAAAGGGCGGCGGCCAGGGCGGCGCAGGCCAGCCACAAGGCCGTGCCGCGGGCCACCAGGCGCCAGGCGCGGCCGATGTCGGCCGCTTCGGCGCGCCGCCCGGCGCCCAGCGGCGGGCGCTGTTCGATGACGCCCTCGTAGCTGGCGGCGCCGCCCAGCGCCAGTCCCAGCGCGCCGGCGCCGGAGGCCATCACGGGGCCGGCGTTCGGGCTGCCCCAGGCGGGCGCCTGCTTGCGCCAGCAGCGCCAGGCGCGGCGCCGGTCGGCCGGCGCGCCGGCCAGCGCCACGTAGGACAGCGCGGTCAGGCGCGCCGGCAGGTAGTTGAGGGCGTCGTCGATGCGCGCGGCGCAGCAGCCGAACCAGTCGAAGCGCTCGTTGCGGTAGCCCCACATGGCGTCCAGGGTGTTCGCCAGCCGGAACAGCACGGCGCCGGGACCGCCGGCGACGGCGAACCAGAAGAGGGTGCCGAAGACGGCGTCGTTGCCGTTTTCCAGCAACGATTCGGCGCTGGCCTTGGCCAGGTCGGCGGCGCCGGCGCCGGCCGTGTCGCGGCTGACGATGCGCGCAGTCAGCAGGCGCGCCGCGGCCAAGTCGCCCTCGGCCAGCGCGGCGGCGATCGGCAGATTGTGTTCGCGCAGGCTGCGCAGGCCGATGCAGAAGTACAGCAGCGCCGCGTGGGCGGCCAGTCCCAGCGCGCCGCAGCCCCAGGCCGCCAGCGCGGTCAGCGGCGCGACGGCCAGCGTCCAGGCCAGGGCGCCGCGGGCGAAGCGGCGGCCGCCCCGGTTGAGGCGGCGTTCCAGCGCGTTGGCCAGATTGCCGAAGCCGATCAGCGGATGCCAGCGGCGCACCTCGCCGAACAGCAGGTCGAGCAGCACGCCGGCCAGCAGCAGCGCGGCGACGGCGCCCGGCGACAGGCCGCTCAGCATGGCGCGCCCTTCAGGACCAGCGGCAGGCCGGCGGCGATCAGCACGGCGCGCTCGCAGGCGGCCGCGACGGCCTGGTTCAGGCGTCCCGCCTCGTCGCTGAAGGCGCGCGAAATGGCGCCGTAGGGCACGATGCCCATGCCGACCTCGTTCGACACCAGGACCAGGTCGCCGGCGACGTTGTCCAGCGCGTCGAGGAAGTACTGGCGCTGCTGGTGGAAGAGGGCGGGCAGGGCGATGTCGCCGACGTCGGGATACTCGGCGGCGCCGGAAAACATCAGGTTCGACAACCACAGCGTCAGGCAGTCGACCAACACCAGGCGCTGCGGCGCGCAGTGGCGCAGCAGGGCCTCGCCGAGGGCCAGCGGTTCCTCGAGGGTGGTCCAGGCGGCCGGGCGGCGCTGGCGGTGGTGTCCGATGCGGGTGGCCATTTCGCCGTCGCCGGCGCGCGCGGTGGCGATGTAGAGCACCTCCTTGCCGGAGGCGAGGGCGAGTTGTTCCGCGTAGGCGCTCTTGCCGGAACGGGCGCCGCCGAAGACCAGGGTGCGCGTCATGCCGCCGCCGGCAGGAAGAGGGCGGCGACGGCGGCCGGATTGGACGGGAAGTAGGCGTGGAAGTAGGACGCGCTCAGCGAGCCGACCCGGTACAGCGCTTCGCCGGCGGCGCCCGACGGGTGCTTGACGGTGTGGGCGGCGGCGGCCAGTTCGGTTTCCAGGCGCGAGTAGTGGAAGGTGTGGCCGCGCAGCGCGCCCTGCGGCGTCGCCAGTCCCTGCGAGCCGAGACCGGCCAGGCGCGCCTGCATCAGCACGCGGCCGGGCAGCACGCCGGCCATCGTCCATTGCTCGCCCTGTTGATCGCTGAGCGAATCGGCCAGCGCCATCATGCCGCCGCATTCGGCGACGATGGGCAGGCCGGCGGCGTGCGCCGCGCGGATCGAGGCGCGCCAGCGCTCCGCCAGCGCCAGCGTGGGCGCGTGCAGTTCCGGGTAGCCGCCCGGCAGGTAGACGGCGTCGGCGTCGGCCGGCACCGGCTCGTCGGCCAGCGGCGAGAAGTAGTGCAGCGTCGCGCCCAGCGCGCGCAGCGTGTCCAGGTTGGCCGGATACAGGAAGGCGAAGGCTGCGTCGCGGGCGACGGCGATGCGCTTGCCGCGCAGCGCGGGGACGATGGCCGGCGCCTCCGGCGGCAGTTCGATGCGCGTCGTGCGCAAACGGCTCCAGGCGGCCGCGTCGAAGGCCAGTTGTTCGGCTAGTTCGTCGAGCATGGCGTCGATGTCGAGCACTTCGCCGGGCAGGACCAGGCCCAGATGGCGTTCCGGCATCGAGCGGCTTTGCCGCGCCAGCGTGGCGAAGAGGGGAATCTCGCGCAGCGAGGCGGCCACCATGGCGGCGTGGCCGGGGCTGGCGACGCGGTTGGCGATGACGCCCGCCATCTCGACCGGGCCGTAGTCGCGCAGGCCGAGCACCAGCGCGCCAGCTGTCTGCGCCATGGCCGAGGCGTCGATGACGGCCATCACGGGAAAGCCGAAGGCGCGCGCCAGTTCGGCCGAGGAGGGCGTGCCGTCGTACAGGCCCATGACGCCCTCGATCAGGATCACGTCGGCCTCGCGCGCCGCCCGCGCCAGCTGGTGGCGGCAATGTTCGGCGCCGACCATCCACAGGTCGAGCGAATGGACGGGCGCGCCGCTGGCCCGCTCCAGCAGCATCGGGTCGATGAAGTCGGGGCCGCATTTGAAGACGCGCACGCGCTGGCCCTGTTGCACCAGCTTGCGCGCCAGGGCCGCCGTCACCGTGGTCTTGCCCTGGCCGGAGGAGACGGCCGCCACCAGCAGCACGCGCACGTCGACATGCTTCGCCATCGGGGCCGCCGTCACCATTCGGTCCCGGCCTGGGCGGCGATGCCGGCGGCGTAGGCGTGTTTGACGACGTTCATCTCGGTGACGGTGTCGGCGATGGCGATCAGCTCGGCCGGCGCGCCGCGCCCGGTGATGACGACGTGCTGCATGGCGGGCCGCTCGAGCAGGTCGGCGATGACGGTGTGGACGTCGAGGTAGCGGTACTTCAGGGCGATGTTCAATTCGTCGAGCAGCACCAGGCCGACCTGCGGATCGCGCATGAAAATCTTCGCCTGTTCCCACGCCAGCAGGGCTTTTTCGGTGTCGCGCTGGCGGTCCTGGGTGTCCCAGGTGTAGCCTTCGCCCATGGCGTGGAAACTCACCTCGTCGGGGAAGCGGCGCAGGAATTTTTCCTCGCCGGTCGACATCGCGCCCTTGATGAACTGCACCACGCCGACCTTCATGCCGTGGCCCATGGCGCGGATGGCCATGCCGAAGCCGCTCGAGCTCTTGCCCTTGCCGTTGCCGGTGTTGACGATGATGATGCCGATCTCCGTCTGCGCCGCCGCGATGCTGGCGTCGATGACGGCCTTCTTGCGCTCCATGCGCACGCGGTGGCGTTCGTTGATGGCCTGCGTCTCTGCGTTCGTTTCGCTCATGCTGGTCTCCTGGATTGAGGGTGCCTCGGGTGCTGCTTCGGATGTGAAAGGGGCGCCGCCCGGCGCGGCGTCGCGGCTCAAGACGGGCGCTCCTCTTGGGGGATGAAAATGCGCCGCGCGCCGTGTTCGATCACCTCGATCGGGTGGCCCAGGCAGTCGCCCAGGATGTCGGCCCGCATGACCTCTTCCCGCGCGCCGGCCAGCCAGCGCCCGTCGCCCATCAGCAGCAGCGCGTGGCTACTGATGCCGTGCGCCAGATTCAGGTCGTGGCCGATCATGACGACGGTCTTGCCCTGCTCGCGGCACAGGCGCGCCAGCAGTTGCATGACGCTGACCTGGTGCGCCAGGTCGAGCGCGTTGGCCGGCTCGTCGAGCAGCAGCAGCGGCGTGTCCTGGGCCAGCATGGCGGCGATGGCGACGCGCTGGCGTTCGCCGCCGGACAGGCTGCGCACGTCGCGCTCGGCCAGATCGGCCACCTCCATCGCGGCCAGCGCGGCCAGGGCGATGCGCTGGTCGTCGCTGCCTTCCCAGTAGCGGTTGGCGTGGTAGGGGTGGCGCGCGGCCAGCACGGTTTCGATGGCGCGGTAGGAAAAGGCGTCGCTGCGCGACTGCGCCAGGAAGGCGCGGTGGCGCGCCAGCTCCTCGAGCGGCCAGTCGGCCAGGGCGCGCCCGCCGATGGCGACCGTGCCGGCGTCGGGGCGGCGCAGTCCGGCCAGGGTGCGCAGCAGCGTGCTCTTGCCGGCGCCGTTGCGGCCGATCACGCTCCAGCACTGGCCGGCGCCGACGCGCCAGTCCAGGGCGTCGACGAGGGTGCGGGCGCCGATGCGCAGGCGCAGTTGTTCGGTGCTGATCATGCGCGGCGCAGCCGGTGCAATTGGTAGAGGAAGACCGGCGCGCCGATCAGGGCGGTGATGACGCCGACCGGCAACTGCTGCGGCGCCAGCACGGTGCGCGCCAGCGTGTCGGCCAGCACCAGGAAGGTGCCGCCGGTGAGGGCGGCGGCGGGAATCAGCAGGCGGTGGTCGGGGCCGCAGGCGAAGCGCAGCGCGTGCGGCACGATCAGGCCGACGAAGCCGATGCTGCCGGCGCTGGTGACGGCGCTGGCGGTGAGCAGGCCGGAGCAGAAGAACAGGCCCTTGCGCAGGGCGCCGACGCGGATGCCCAGCGTGGCGGCCGCTTCGGCGTGCAGCGCCATCACGTTCAGGGCGCGCGCGTTGCGCAGGGCGAACAGCAGCACCGCCGCCAGCACCAGCCAGGGCGTCAGGCGCAGCGGCGCGCCGGACAGGTCGCCGATGGTCCAGAAGATCATGCTGCGCAGGCGGCTTTCCGGGGCGATCGAGAGCATCAGGGTGACCAGGGCCATGCAGGCCGAGGAGAGGATCACGCCGGTCAGCAGCAGCAGGGCGGTGCCGCCCTCGGCGCCGCCGCGCAGGTCGCCGCGGGCGAAGAGGTAGAGCAGCATGGAGACGGCGACGGCGCCGGCGAAGGCGGCCGCGTCGACCATCCACAGCGCGCCCATGAAGAGCAGCGCGGCCAGCGCGCCGACCGAGGCGCCGGCGGAGAGGCCGAGCACGAAGGGGTCGGCCAGCGGATTGCGCAGCAGGGCCTGCATCATGACGCCGGCCAGCGACAGCGCCGCGCCGGTGACGAAGGCGGTCAGCGCGCGGCCCAGGCGCAGTTCGAGCAGGGTGGCGGCGAGGCTGTCGGTGTTACCGTGCAGGAGGTCGCGCAAGGCGGCGGGCAGCTCGGCCAGCGGCAGCGCCACCGAGCCGGTCGCGCCGGAAAAGATCAGGCTGGCCAGCGCGAGCGCCAGCAGGGCGGCGAGGATGATGCCGGCCCTGTGTCGCATGGTGCGGAAAAAAGGATGCATGCACTGCCTTTGGGGAGGGGGAATTGCCTGGCGCGGCGCAATGGTGCGCGCCTTGCGGCGCGGACCATTTTACCGCCTCAAACCCGCTTAGAAATCGTAGCGGGCCGAGATCTTCAACTGCCGTCCATCGCTGGGATAGATGCCTTTCTTGCAGCCGAAGGCGCTGCTGTAATACTGCTTGTCGGTCAGGTTCAGGGCGCTCAGCGCCAGTTCCCAGGCGCCCAGCTTGCGCGCGTAGCGCGCGTCGACGGTGGTGTACGAGGGGATCTGGGCGGAGCAGGTGTTGGCGAAGTCGCTGCCGTAGCGCTGCTGGTCGACCCATTGCGCGCCGATGTCGGCGTTCTGGCCGTCGCCCGGCGTCCACGACAGGCGCGCCGAGACGAGGTTTTTCGGCACCAGCGCCATGGTCTTGCCGGCGTTCGTGCCTTCGCTGAAGGTCGCCTGCACATGCTGCAGGTGGCCGCTCAGGCGCCAGTCGGCCGTCAGTTGGGCGCTGGCGTCGATTTCAAAACCCTGGCGCTTGGTCGGCGCCAGATTGGTGTTGCCGCCGAAGGCGCCGGCCGTCGGATCGTAGTAGATCTCGTTCGTCAGCTTGTGGCGGAACAGGCGCGCGCTCAGGCTGCGCGCGGCGTCGCCGAGGGTGGCGCCCAGCTCCAGGTCGTGCGAGCTTTGCGGCAGCAGCGGCTTGTTGGTCGAGGTGTAGCCGTTCTCGTCGGAATTGGCCAGGCGATAACTCTGCCCCGCCTTGGCGTGCAGGTTCAGCAAGGGCAGCACGGCGTAACTGCCCTGCAGGTCCCAGGCGTTGACGCTTTGCGTGAAGTCGTAGTTGGTTGCGGCGAACTGGCCGCGCTCGAACGAGTCCTTGTCGAAGTTTTCGCGGCGCACCCCGGCGGCGACGCGGGCCTGGCTCGCGCCGCCGAACTTGATCTCGTCGCGCACATAGACTGCCCGCGAGTTCTGCGAGGAATCGTCCTTGCCGGTGCCGCTTTCGGTGACACGGTTCCAGCGCGTCAGGTCGATCCCGGCGACGACTTCGTTGAGCACGCCGCCGACGGTGCCGAGGTGGCGCAGGCGCGGCGAGAACTGGGTCTGCGTACTGGTGTAGGTGGCGGCGTAGTTGCTGTCGACATAGTGCGATTCGGCGGTTTTTTCGCGGCGCGACAGTTCCGCTGCCAGGTCGATGGAGCCGAAGCGGCGCTCGAAGAAGGCGCTCAGGCGGTCGCTGTCGGTGGAGGCGAAATTGTTCGGCGTGTTGGTCTGGCGCGGGTCGGTCTGGAATTGCTCCAAAGACAAGGAGCCGGCCAGGCGGTAGTCCTGCTGCGCGTGGTTGAAGCGCAGGCCGGCGCGGCCGTTTTGGAGCGCCCACTGGGCGCCGAGGTTGTAGTTGGTTTGCTCGAATTTGTTGTTGGCGCGGTAGTTGTCGGTGCGCTGCGTGCCGACGGCGGCGTCGAGCGTGAAGGCGTCCCAGGTTTGCGCCGCCGAGGCGCGCAGTTCGCGCTGGCCGAGCTGGCCCACTTCGCCGTACACGCTGCCGCGGCCGGTTTGCTTGCCGGGGCGCTTGGTGACGATGTTGATGACGCCGCCGGTGGCGCCGTCGCCGTACAGCACGCTGCTGCCGCCGCGGGTGATTTCGATGCGCTCGACGCTGTCGATCGGGATCGTCGACAGGGCGGGGCCGGTCAGTTCATTTTCCGACATGCGCACGCCGTCCAGCACGACCACCATGTTCTGGCTGCTGTTGGTGCCGAAGCCGCGCAGGTCGAGGCCGAAGTCGGGGCTGCCGTCGAGGCTCTGGCGGCCGAATACGCCGCCGATTTTGCGGATCGCCTGGTTGACGTCGCCGGCGCCGGCGCGGCGGATCTCGTCGGCCGTGATGACGGTGGCGCCGATCGGCGCCAGGGCCGGGTCGCTGGCGAAGCGCGAGCCGGTGATGACCACCGGGGCCAGCGTCTGGGCGGCCACTTGGGCGAGGGCCGGCGCGGCGCCAATGAAGCAAAGGGAAATGGCGGAAGCCAGCGCGCGCGGGGTCAGTGCCGGGGCGCGGCGGTGCAATACGGGTGCGGTCATGATCATCGTTTCATCGGAAAGAGCATCCGGCTTGCGTCCCCGCAGGCCGGAATCAACGGAAGGAGCGACACCGGAACGGCCCGCACTTCCACCTGTTCTGGCCGGTATCCGGGCTGGCAAGTCGCACCGTCTCACCTTCCCATGCCATGCACAGTGGTTGTCAGAGACAGCTCGCCGCCCGAGGGCGACACTTGTTTACCGTTGCGGGGGCAGCACACGTTCGCCGACGGGCGGCATCGTGTTTCCCGTTTAACTGCGTCCATGGACATGGACGCGGGCACCAAAACCCGGACATTATACGGCTTCGCGGCGCGCCGGCAAGCGCCGCCGCCCCGGCCGGCGTTTCAGGAATCGAGGATCAGGCACTGGCCGTAGGCGATGCGGTGCGGCGTGGCGGCCGCTTGCAGGGCCATCGCCGGCACGGACAGGCCGGCGTGGCGCGCCGCCAGCAGGCGCATGCTGCCGGCGTGGCAGACGACGACGGCGCTGGCGTGGCGGCGGCGCAGCAGCGCGTCGTGGAAGGCGGCGACGCGGGTGGCCATCTGCAGCACGCTTTCGCCGCCGCCGGGCCGATAGCCGCTGGTGTCGGCGGCCCAGGCGTCGATCTCGGCGCGCGGGATGTCGTCCCAGGCGCGCATCTCCCAGAGGCCGAAATCGATTTCGGCCAGGCGCGCGTCGATGCTCAGCGAGCTGCGGGGCAGGCGCGCCGCCAGTTCGGCGCAGCGGCGCAGGGGGCTGGAGAAGAGCGGCGCGTCGGCCGGCAGGGTCGGCGCGATGGCGGCGCGGACGCGCTCCAGCTCCTGCGGCGCGACGGCCAGGTCGGTGCTGCCGTAGCACAGGCCGGGGGCGACCAGCGGTTGCGGATGGCGCACCAGGATCAGGCGCATGTTCAGGCGCGCACGGCGGCCAGCACGGCCAGATACAGAACCACTTCGCTGACCTGCTGCACGGCGCCCAGGCAATCGCCGGTGTAGCCGCCCAGGCGCCGCACGCATTTGCGCGCCAGCCAGAAGGCGGCGCCGGCCGCGCCGATCGCGCCGGCGCCGATCGCGGTCCAGGACAGTTGGCCGCCCAGGCCGAGCAGCAGGGCCGGCGCGGCGGCGCAGAGGGCGGCGATGGCGAATTCGGGCGTGGTCATTTCCTGCGCCAGCGGCTTGGCCTTGCCTTCGTCGCGGGCATAGTCCAGGCGCCAGATCAGGGCGGTGGCGGCCAGGCGCGAGAACGGATGGGCCAGGAACAGGGCGGCGACCACGGCACCGGGCGGCAGCATAGCCAGCACCAGGCATTTCAGGGCGAGCAGGCAGCCGATGCCGATCGCGCCGTACGCGCCGATGCGCGAATCCTTCATGATCTCCAGCACCCGCTCGCGCGTCAGGCCGCCGCCGAAGCCGTCGCACATGTCGGCGAAGCCGTCCTCGTGAAAGGCGCCGGTGGCGTAGATGGCGGCGGCGCTGGACAGCAGGACGGCGACCGGCGCCGGCCACAGCCAGGCGGCGGCCGCGTAGACGGCGCCGGCGATGGCCGCCACCACCACGCCGACCAGGGGGAAGTAGCGCGAGGCGTGGTGCAACCAGTCGGCCTCGAAGCCGACCCAGCGCGGAATCGGCAGGCGCGTGAAGAACTGCAGCGCCGTGAAGAACAGGCGGCACTGGTGCAGGGCGGCGGCGGGCAGGCGCTGCATGGCGGCGCTCAGCTGGACTTTTCGCTGACCTGGGCCGACTCGAAGGTGGCCATCTCGCGCAGGAAGTTGACGGCCGCGTGCAGCAGCGGCAGCGCCAGCGCCGAGCCGGTGCCTTCGCCGAGGCGCAGGTCGAGGCGCAGCAGGGGGCGCGCCTGCAGATTGTCGAGCAGGCGCTGGTGGCCGTTCTCGTCGGAGCAGTGGGAGAAGACGCAGTAGTCGAGAATCGCCGGTTGCAGGCGCGCCGCGACCAGCAGGGCGCTGGTGACGATGAAGCCGTCGATGAGCAGCACCATGCGCCGTTCGGCCGCCTTCAGCATGGCGCCGACCATCATGGCGATCTCGAAGCCGCCGAAGGTGGCGAGGATGTCGAGCGGCGCGCCGGCGTCGGCGTGGCGCGCCACGGCGGCCTCGATCACCGCTTGTTTGTGCAGGATGCCGTCGGCCGACAGGCCGGTGCCGGCGCCGACGCAGGCGGCGACGGGAATCTGTGTCAGTTTGTGCATCAGCGCGGCGGCGGCCGTCGTGTTGCCGATGCCCATTTCGCCGAAGCCGACGACGTTGCCGTCGAGTTCCGCGACCAGGGCCATGCCGGCGGCGATGGCCGCGTCGCGCTGCTGCGCCGTCATCGCCGCTTCCTGCGCGAAGTTGCGCGTGCCCGGGGCGATCTTGCGGTCCAGCAAACCGTCGCGCGGTCCGAAGTCGTGGTTCACGCCCGCATCCACTATATAAAGGGCGCACTCGTTCTGGCGCGCGAAGACATTGATCGCGGCGCCCTTGCCGAGGAAATTCTCCACCATCTGCCAAGTGACGCTTTGCGGATAGGCGGAAATGCCTTCCGCGACGACGCCGTGGTCGCCGGCGAATACCAGGATGGCCGCTTGATTCAATTCCACCTGGGTGGTTTTCTGGATCAGGCCGATCTGTTTGGCGATCGTCTCCAGCACACCCAGGCTGCCGAGCGGCTTGGTCTTGTTATTGATGGCCTTATCAAGCAGGGTTGCCAGGGCGTCGTCGCGGATGGAGCTGATGTGTGGGATGTGCATAGAGGGTCGATAAAGGGTAAATGGTGGCCTCGCTACGATATCACACAGCTATATTCAGATCCCAGCGTAAAAATCCTTGCCAACGATGGGGGCGCCTTGCTATAGTTCGCCTCCCCAATGAGAGGCACTCGATGCCGAGCAAAAGGGAGTGCCGGAAACGGCGCTGCGGGAAAATCAGGGGGTTGACGAAACAAGCGAAACGCTGCATACTCTTCCTTCTCTGCTGCTGACAAACACAACGCTTTGTCGGAAACGCGGAAGGCACTACAGAACAAGT